>JAVBSG010000121.1:0-2921 GCA_031547245.1 Propionivibrio sp. | reverse complement strand
GTCTGCCTGCCTTTCAACACCGAAGGCATGTATCGCGGTTATGCCCGCGCCGGCGAGCCGCTGCAGATCGCCATCTACCGCTGATCGGTGAGGGCCGTGGCATGAATACTAGCCCGCCGCGCATTGGCACCCTCCCCCACGGCGCGCGCAACGCCATCAGCGACGTCGGCGCAATCCGAGTCGGCCATGCCACGATCGATGACGGAGACATACAGACCGGCGTCACCGTCGTCCTGCCGCACGCGGGCGATCCCTTCATCGATAAGGGACCCGCCGCCAGCGTGGTGCTCAACGGTTTCGGCAAAAGCGTGGGGCTCATCCAGGTCGATGAACTCGGCGTACTCGAAACGCCGATTGCTCTCTCCAATACTCTCGCCGTCGGCCCCCTGGTGCAAGCCCAGATCCGCGAAGCGCTGGGCAAACACCCGGAAATCGGACGCAACTGGCCAACGATCAACCCGCTCGTTTTCGAATGCAACGACGGCTATCTCAACGACATCCGTGCACTGGCCGTCACCGAAAAACACTACCTCGCAGCGTTACTGGATGCCACGGCCGATTTCGGACAAGGCAGCATCGGCGCCGGGCGCGGCATGAGCGCCTTCGAACTCAAAGGCGGCATCGGCACAGCCTCGCGCCGCGCCGGAAAATACACCGTCGGCTCCCTTGTCCTCGCCAACTTCGGAAAACTCTGGATGTTGACGCTGGCCGGCCGCGCGCTCGGTCAGGAACTGCTGGCCGCGAAAAAATCCGACCTTGTACCCGAACAAGGTTCGATCATCATGCTGCTGGCCACCGACGCCCCGCTCGATGCCCGCCAGCTACGCCGGCTCGCCCTGCGCGCCGGCGCCGGTCTTGCGCGTACCGGATCGGTGTTCGGCCATGGCAGCGGTGACATCGCGCTGGCTTTCTCGACGGCATACACCATCCCGCACAGCACGCTGCAACCTATGCCCGCCATCGCCATGCTGCACGAAAACCGCCTGGATTCGCTGTTCAGCGCAGCAGCGGAAGCCACCGAGCAGGCCATCGTCAATGCCCTATGGCACGCGGAACCGGTGTGCGGACGGGACGGCCACACGCGGCGGACGCTACGCGAAACGCTGGAGACCATCGATCATCTGGGCGGCATGTAGCGCCCCGCCCCGCCAGGCGGGGAATCATCATCTCTTCGATCGCCTTACCTTCGGTTTCTGGCCGGTTTCGGCTTTCCGTTTTTGCCGCGGTTTCTCCGCCGTTTTCGGTGTTTTCACCTCTTTGCGGATCTTTCGCGGTATTACCTCATCATACTTGGCCGATTTCGCCACCGCCAATACGCTTGGGATCGGGTATCCGTTGGAAACGGGCACTTCCGCCAGGACGAAATCGATACGCCCGGTTTCCAGATCGGCTCTCACCAGACGGACCCGCAAACGGTCGCCCAGGCGGAATCTCTGCCCCGTGCGTTCGCCGAGCATCTGGTGTTTGACATTGTCGAACTGGAAGTAGTCCTCGCCAAGTTCGGAGACGTGAACGAGCCCTTCCACATAGACCGAATCGAGCGCAACAAATACGCCAAACGGAACCACGGAGGAAATGCTGCCCTCGAACTCCTCTCCGATCCGTTCGCGCATGTGGTAGCACTTCAGCCAGTTCACCACGTCGCGCGTGGCTTCGTCGGCCCGCCGCTCGGTCATGGAGCAGTGCAGCCCGATTTCGTCCCAATCGCCCGGCGTGTATTGCTTGCCTTGCAGGACCGCCTTGATGGCACGGTGAACCAGCAGATCCGGGTAGCGGCGGATCGGCGAAGTGAAATGCGCGTAGTGTTCGTATGACAGGCCGAAATGCCCTACATCGTCAGGACTGTACATGGCCTGCCGCAACGAGCGCAGCATGACCGTCTGCAGCAATTGGGCGTCCGGGCGGGCTTTGGTTTGCTCCAGTAGTTCGGCATAGTCCTTCGCTGTGGGATTGTCCCCGCCCGACAGCACCAGGCCGAATTCCTTGAGGAAGTTATGCAATCCTTCGAGCTTCTCCGGCGTCGGTCCCTCATGAACGCGGTACAGGCCAGCCTGCTTGTGCTTGTGCAGGAAGGTCGCAGCACAAACGTTGGCCGCCAGCATGCACTCTTCGATCAGGCGGTGCGCGTCATTGCGCTCGGTCGGCACGATGCTGTCGATCTTGCCCTGATCGTTGAACAGCATCATCGTTTCGCTCGTTTCGAAATCGATGGCGCCCCGCTTGTTACGCGCTTTCAGCAAAACCCCGAAAAGCGCATGCAGCGTGTGCAGCATCGGCTGGAGCTTCTTATGGCTCTCGGCTTCCGGTTTGGCCGCTCCCGAAAGCCAGTCCCAGACCTGGGTGTAGGTCAGGCGCGCTTTGGAGCGGAAGACCGCCGGATAGAAACGGAAGGCCTTGATGCTGCCCCGCGTGTTGATGTCCATGTCGCAGACCATGGCCAGGCGGTCGACATCCGGATTGAGCGAGCACAAGCCGTTGGACAGCTTTTCCGGCAGCATCGGAATCACCCGGCGCGGAAAATACACCGAATTCCCCCGCAACATCGCTTCCCGGTCGAGCGCCATGCCTGGCTTTACGTAATGGCTGACGTCGGCGATGGCCACCACCAGGCGCCATCCCTTGCCTTTGTTTTCGGCGAACACGGCATCGTCGAAATCCTTGGCCGTTTCGCCGTCGATCGTCACCAGCGGCAGGTCGCGAAGGTCTTCGCGCTTGGCATATTCCGACTTGCGTACCTTGTCCGGCAAGCCGTCCGCTTCCTTCTGGACCTGCGCGGAAAACTCGAACGGCAGGTCGTGCTTGCGCAGGGCAATCTCGATTTCCATGCCGGGATCGGCATAATTGCCCAGCACCTCGACGATCTTCCCGATCGGCTGCGAGTGCCGGTCGGGCTGCTCGACGATTTCGGCGACGACAACCTG
>JAVBSG010000139.1:0-12809 GCA_031547245.1 Propionivibrio sp. | reverse complement strand
TCGTCGCCGAACAGATCTTCGCGGCTGCCGCTCTTGCCATCCTTATCGTTGGCCGCCAGAACAAAGGGGGCGGCAGACGACTGGCCCCAAACCGTTGATGAACCCGCCAATCCGGCGCAAGCCATCAGGAAAAAAATCGTTTTCACCGTATTTTTTTGTTTCATCTTATTTTTCATTAACGCTCCATCCAAATTTATGTCCTGACCCCGTTTTCCGCGTTCGGATGCCGAACGAGCGACCACTTCGATTCGGCACGAATGCCCAGCATGGTGATTTCACCGTCCTCAACGCGCACCAGCCGGTCCGCCTTGGCGATAACGCGCTTGTCATGCGTGGAAAAAATGAAGGTGGTATTGAACTCCCGGTTGATCTTCTTCATCAGGTTGAGAATTTCCTCGCCTGTTTTATGGTCCAGGTTGGCAGTGGGTTCATCGGCCAGGACGATAGAGGGAAGAATGGCCAATGCGCGCGCAATCGCCACACGCTGCCGCTGGCCGCCGCTCAACTGATTAGGGCGATGGCTCGAATATTTCGACAAGCCGACAATGCCGAGAAAATAATCGATCCGTTCCTTTCTTTCCTTGGGAGTGACATCCTTGCGCTGCAGCAGCGGGTACTCGACGTTTTCCGCCGCCGAAAGCACGGGCAGCAGATTGAAGGTCTGGAAAATGAAACCGATCGTTTTGTTTCGCAGGTCCGCCAACTGGTCCGGCGTTTTGCCGCTGACGTCGGTATCGTTGATGTAGACCTTGCCGCTCGACGGCGTATCGATACAACCTATGATGTTCAGCAACGTCGTCTTGCCGCTCCCTGAAGGGCCTGCGATAGCAATAAACATTCCCGGTTCAAACGATAGAGTGATATCTTTAAGGGCTTGGATTTTCTGTTCGCCGAGCAGATAATCTTTATTTAAGTGTTCTATGCGGACGACGCTCATTAGCAGGCTCTCTTCCGACAGCGCCAAGCGGTCGGGATAATTTGGAAAAACTATGGAAATCATGACGATCCGGAATCAATGTGTCAAGGTTGGCGTGACTATTGCATCGCTTCTCTGCCTGATGGCGTCGGCGCCAAGCAACGCCAACGAAGAAGAAAACACCGTTCCGGAAGATCCAGCGGCGCGCGCCATCGTCGAAAAGGCCGATTTGGTCCGCTTTCCCGCAGAAGGATTCCAAGTCGATATCGACATTGCCACGTCGAAAGCCGATCAGGAACCTGAGCTTCGCAAATACCGCGTGCTGTCGAAAGGCAACAGCAATACGGTTGTCATGGTCACCGAACCGGCATCGGAGCGAGGCCAGATCATTCTGATGAAAGGCCGGGATCTATGGGTTTTCATGCCCGACGTATCGCAGCCGATACGGATTGCCCTGTCGCAACGCCTGACCGGTCAGGTTGCCAACGGCGACTTGGCCCGTGCCAATTTCGCCGGCGACTACAAAGCCAAAATCCTGCGCACGGAAACCATCGGCTCGGAATCGTACAACGTGCTCGAACTCACAGCAGTCGACCGGGGCGTTACCTATCAGAAGGTCGTCTACTGGGTTAATCAAAAGAATAACTGGCCGTATAAGGCCGAGTTTTATTCGCTCTCCAACCGCCTGCTGAAGTCCTGCATATACGACCGATACCAGATGATGGAAGGCCGGCAGCGGCCGACGCGCCTCATCATGGAAGACGCCATGCGCAGCGGCGAAAAATCCGTCCTCGAATACAACAGCATGAAGCTGCGCGACCTGCCGGACAAGGTGTTCACCAAGGACTACCTGAAGAAACTCGACTGACCAACCGCATCGCCCCTGCCCTTTCCCAGCGAAATGGGCAGGGACTGCTTCCCGCTCCCCGTCAGAAGCGGGGACGCGCCATCCCCGACTTGATCGTACGGATCAGCCCTTTCCCGGCCATCTCGCACAGGTCGAAAACCCTTTCGAACCCTTCCGCTCCGCCATAGTACGGATCGGGAACCTCATCCTGCGGCGCCCCATCGGCGCACTCCATGAACAGTCCCAACTTGTCGTGAAACTCGGGCGGGCAAAACCGCTGCATGTAGTCCAGGTTCTGGCGGTCCATCGCCAGAATGCGGTCGAATCGGACGAAATCCCTATCAACCAGCCGGCGAGCCCTGACTCCCGACAAATCGTAGTCACGCCTGGCCGCCACTTTCTTGACGCGTGGGTCCGGCGCTTCGCCCTCATGGTAGGCATGGGTGCCCGCCGAATCCACTTCCAGATACGAGGATAGCCCGGCCTGATGGGCCAGGGTTCTGACGATGGCCTCCGCCGAGGGGGAGCGGCAGATATTGCCCATGCAGACTAATAAAACTCTATATTTATCCATTTAAATCATTAGCTTATATAAATTTTTCGACCCGATTATTACGTCAAAAACGGCACAAGTCATGACATAAAAATCAATCGCATACAACCGCATAGTAGAAATGACTGTATCACGGACACTAGATTATATAGCGAGCAAAGAGGTGCGTATTTTGTCGCAGACTCAAACAGGACCGGAGGTGCTGACGGTCTAAGATGGGAGGTGCCAGGCTATCCGTTTTCACTGCCTGTACCTATCCCTCACCCCGGCTGACCGATTTCTCGGAGCCGTCTCCGTCCTCTGAAGTGACATTCGGCCTCATCCAAGGGCTATATGGACACCCATGGCTACCCGCCCGCAATTTTTCAACGCACCGCGTCGAGGAAGTGCATGTGGCGGTGGTATTGGTCGAGGACGTCATGGATGACTTCCTCTCTGCGCCAACCCATGATGTCGTAGTCCTGTCCGCCCTCGCGCAGATGCACTTCTGCACGGTAGTACCGGTCGCCGTCCTCGTGGTTGCGGCGCGGGTCCTCCAGCACGAACGACGGCGGGTTGTATGGGTGGGGGCGCACCGAGTAGAAGAAATCCATCTCATGGCCGTGCCCCACCTCCAGCCAGACGCGGCCGTCGGGCCCTGTGTCGATGCAAGCGGACAAACCCTGCTTCTGCAACTCCGCCGCAACGTCCTCCAATGCCGGGCGCACCTTGTCGCGTAAAAACGCGAGCACCTCCTGCTGGCGCGGCTGATGCACCAGCGCACGCAGCCGCGCCTTCCAGTCGCTCCCCGTCATCGCACCCGGTACCGTGCGTGCGGTTCGGATCGCCTCGCGCTTGGCCATATCCAGCCGCATCGCCCGCAACATGCCGACGCATGCCAGGATCATGACCACGGTGAACGGCAGCGCCGCGGCGATGGTGGCAGCCTGCAGCGCCGTCAAGCCACCGGCGATGAGCAGGGCGACGGCGACGGCGCCCACCAGCAGCGCCCAGAAGATCCGCTGCCATACCGGCGATTCGCCGTCGTCCTTCGACGACAGCATGTCGATGACCAGCGCGCCCGAGTCGGCCGAGGTCACGAAGAAGATCACCACCAGCAGCGTGGCGATGGCGGAGGTGATGCCCGGCAGAGGCAGCCTTTCGAGGAAGCTGTAGATCGCCACCGAGCTGTCGGCCGAGACCGCATTCATCAGGTCGCTGGCGCCGTCGGCCAGGATCATGTGCAGCGCGGCGTTGCCATAGATCGTCATCCAAAGGAACGTGAAGCCTAGTGGCACCAGCAGCACGCCGATCACGAATTCGCGGACTGTCCGCCCGCGCGAGATGCGTGCGATGAACATGCCTACAAACGGTGACCAGGCGATCCACCAGCCCCAGTAGAACAGCGTCCAGCCGCCGATCCACTCGGTGGGCTCATAGGCGTAGAGGTTGAAGGTCATGCCGAACACGTTGGACATGTACATACCGGTGTTTTGCACGAAGGCCTGGAGCAGATGGACAGTCGGCCCTGTCACAAGCACGAACATCAGCAGCGCCACCGCCAAGACCATGTTGAATTCAGACAGCCGGCGCACGCCCCGGTTCAGGCCGGTGAAGACCGAAACCGTGGCGATCGCGGTGATGCCGGCGATCAGCATGACCTGCACAACCGTGCTGACCGGCGTGCCGAACAGGTACTGTAGCCCCGAGTTGATCTGGATGACGCCCAGCCCCAGCGACGTGGCCAGACCGAATATGGTGCCCAGCACCGCGAAGGTATCGACTGCATGCCCGATCGGCCCATGGATGCGCTCGCCGATCAGCGGATAGAGCGCGGAGCGGATGCGCAAGGGCAAGCCGTGCCGGTACCCAAAATAGGCCAGCGACAGCGCCACCACCGCATAGATGGCCCAGGCGTGGATGCCCCAGTGGAAGAACGTGATGCGCATGGCCTGCCGAGCCGACGCAATGGTCTCCGGTTCGCCGACCGGCGGCGTCGCGAAATGCATCACCGGCTCGGCCACGCCGAAATACATCAGGCCGATGCCCATGCCCGCCGCGAACAGCATGGCGAACCACGTGCTGTAGCTGTAGTCCGGTGTGCTGTGGTCCGGACCGAGCTTGAGCCGTCCGAGGCTGCTGAAGCCCAACGCCACTACGAACACGAGGAATCCCGCCACCGAGAGCACGGTGAACCAGCCGGCTTCATTGGCTACCCAGGTCTTGGCGACGCCGAATAACGCCCCGATCCGGGTGGGAGCGAGAAACGACAGAGACACCAGTACCAGAATCAGTCCGGCGGAGGGGTAGAACACTTGGGGAAGGATACCGCCGGCGCGGTAGGGGGGGTTTGTCGTTTCGATTTCACTCATGCGGGAACGTTTTCCTGTCTGACTTTGTGCTGATGCAGTGGGGATATTAATATCCGCTCACGGTGTGCCAAAAAAAGCAAACCGCGGTTTACATTCTTCCAGCGCTCCTACAAGAGCCGGTCAAGTCGATGCGGTTTGGCGACTGGATGGAAGCGATTTCGCAGCCACGCCCCAGGGTCTCGCAGGGAATTACCAGGGGGAAATTTCCCGAAAGTCTTCCAGCAAGTGCATAGCTAGCGTGGTGTTGTGCTGTTAATGGCACTTATAATCACCGCAAAACCCGCGTGGTTGCTGGGTTTTATATGTTCTCAACAGTGTAAGTACGTAGCACAATGCGAGTAGAAGCGTTTTTGTTGCGCTTTGGGCAACCCTCGCTAGTTTCAGAGTACCATAAAAATGAACCGCCCCGGATTTTGCAGAGCTTACTCACGACAATCCGCTATCTGCCCAGCTTTGCGTCGATCGAACGCCTCGGGCAATCTCCTTGTTGCGGGCGACATAACGCAAGGCATTACTTGTTACGCAATAAGACCAAGCGCCGTCCGTTGCTCTCTGATTCACGCCTGTAGCGCGATCAGTTGGTTGCCTGGCAATCCCGTGGCAGACGCCGTGGTTTCCTCAACGCAAGCCCAGAACATCCTGCATGTCGTACAGACCGCTCTTTTTTCCGGCCAGAAAACGCGCCGCCCGCATGCTTCCCAGCGCATAGGGCATGCGGCTTCCCGCCTTGTGGCTGATTTCGACCCGTTCCCCGATGCCGCAGTACATCACCGTATGGTCCCCCACGATGTCGCCGCCGCGCACGGTGGCAAAGCCGATGGTCGATGGATCGCGCTCGCCCGTTACGCCCTCGCGCCCATAAACGGCACACTCCTTCAGGTCGCGTCCAAGCGCCTCGGCAATCACCTCGCCCATGCGCAACGCCGTGCCGGAAGGCGCGTCGACCTTGAGGCGATGGTGCGCTTCGACGATCTCGATGTCGTACCCCGTGGAAAGAACGCGCGACGCCACATCGAGCAGCTTGAAGATCACGTTCGATCCAACGCTCATATTGGGCGCGAAAACGATGGGAATATCCTTGGCGGTTTCCGCAATCGCTTGTTTTCCCGACTCGTCAAAACCGGTCGTCCCGATCACCATGCCCACTTTGAGCCGCCGGCAAATCGCCAGATGTTTCAACGTTCCTTCAGGGCGGGTGAAGTCGATCAGGCACTCGGCTTGAGCTACGCCGGCTTCGGCATCGGAGGTCACGGGCACGCCACATGGCATGCCCACCAGTTCTCCGGCATCCTTGCCGATGCCCTTGGCGCCCGGCAGATCGATGGCGGCAACCAGTTGCGTACCGCCGTCCTTCAACACCACCTCGACAAGCATGCGTCCCATGCGCCCCGTGGCGCCCGCCACCGCGATCTTCACCCCACTCATATCAGAACCCCAAGCTATCCATTATTTTTCCAAAAAAACCCAGCTCTTCAATCGGCGGCGCCACTGTCCCTTCCGGCACAGTGCCCAAATCGATCTCCTGCATACGGTTGGCGGACACGGACGCGACGTCCGATGCCTGTGCGGCGGCAACATCTCCGGCCACGCGGACCAAGCGGTCGCTGGCGTCGAAAAACGTCGAAAACTTGCGCATCTCGACATCCCCCGTACTCCCTTTCTGGAATCGATAGACGTAATCCCAGCGATTGCCATGGAACATATCCATCAACACGGGCGTGCCCAGAATGAAGCGAACCTGATCCTTGGTCAATCCGGGTTTCAGCTGAGAAACCATATCCTGCGTCAGGATATTTCCCTGTTGAACGTCGATCTTGTATTCGTTGATGATTCTGGGGACGGAGGAACAGCCGGCAAGCGCCACCGCTATTAAAAAAAACTGAAACAATCGGGAAAGCTTCATACTTGGTATGATTCTCGTTAAATAGTTACTGTTTGGCATTAAACTACGGCTTGGCACACGCCGCCGCAGAGTGTATATCATAACCGAAAGAAGGTTTCTTCAAGCCGCTGAACACCATGGACAAATCCACAGAACTTAAAAATATCGGGCTCAAGGCCACTTTCCCGCGCATGAAGATCCTTGAGCTGTTTGATAAAGCCGAGGGCAAGCACCTGACAGCGGACGATGTCTATCGCCTTCTGACCAACGAAAATATGGATATCGGGCTGGCGACCGTTTACCGCGCCCTGACCCAGTTTGAACAGGCAGGCCTGCTGGAAAGGCATCATTTTGAATCCGGGAAAGCCGTTTTCGAGAAAAAGGCCGTCAAGCACCATGATCACCTGGTCTGCATCAACTGCGGCCACGTCGAAGAATTTCACGATGAGGAAATCGAACGAAGGCAGAAAAAAATTGCCAAGGAGCGTGGATTCGCGATTCAGGCACACGCGATGTACCTCTACGTGGAATGCGTCCGCGCCGATTGCCCGAATCGGGAAAAGCCGGCACCGGCCGGTACCGGCATGGAGTAGTCTTCAACCAGAAAACAACAAAGAAGATCGCAAAGGCGATCCAAGTCCTGGATGACGAATACATCGCAGCCCGAATCGGGTTTAATGCGATAAAACTTCGGATTGCCGGAAATAATTCGCACTAACTGAATGAAAAATAGGGTATTGTCGCCCCCAATGAGGGAGTCCCCCCTTTTGCCAAATTGTTTTGTTTATACAGTTTTATCTCTCGCGCCATGCAAAAGAAGAAACGAATTCTGTACTCCTCGCTGATCTCGGCTGTATTCTTTCCGATTATTTTTTTCTGGATATTTGCCGAGATAGGTGGACTCTCCGAAGCCATCGCCAGACCGACGACCCTGTTCGGGTTCATCAGGCTTGGCAGCGGCCCCGAGCGAGGCGCGCTTTTGCTTCTGGTCGCGTTTTTTGGCACGGCCTTCGTGACAACCCTGGTATGGATACTCACCTGGTGGCTCACCGGTTTTGGCCGTTCTTCCAAGAAATCCAGGGATTCAAGAGTCAGAACAGCCAACTGAAACAGACCCTCGCAAACAGCCCACTCCCTGGCTTCGCGCCGCTAGCGCTGTCCGGCCGGCGCTGATTCGGATCACGCCCTTCGCAGCATCTTGATATCAGACCACCAGGTTTTTTGCCCCGACAACCGTAATACCAACCCAGCCGACGCTGGCATCAGTCGCCTTCAACTCTCCAAGCAGCGACATTTCCTCCACCGGGTGCGGCAAAACGGTAAGGCTGGCGTCAGCCTCCAGCCAGTCCGACGCCACTTTGTCCTGAATATTCGGCAAAACCCATTTCAACACCGGCGGAGCATCCGGCCTCGCCAGATCCGGCCAGCCAACTGTGCCGATGGTCGGGCCGGCAAGAAAACCCAGGGGACGACCCGGATTTCCCGTCAGCGTCAATGCAGCTTCGAGCAGGCGCCTATCCTTGACGCACAATGAGGCCCCCATCCGCGTTCCGGTCTTGAGCGGCGCGGCAGCGGGATGATCGAGGGGCAACGAGCGCGTCATGTGGGTTGTTCCCAGTTTCTTCGGCCACCCCTGGAGCAGACCGCGAATCAATGAGATATCCTGATCTACCCAGATAAAAGGGCAGAAATTGCACAACTCGCCATCCGGCCGCTCGATTTCAACGATGACGATCGTCTCACGGTACTGGGAATAGACGGGATCAAGCATCTCCCGGCCGTCTGTGGTGGCCTGCCAGTCGGCAAAATGCACGCACCCCTTTCCCGTCAATCGCCCCAGCGGCGGCGGCAAGAGTGCAGCGCCATCAGCCGGCGTGATGCGAATAGCCACGTTCATCAGCCAGCCGGCGTAATGCCAGGGCGGCGGCGGTACGATGGCGGAACGGCCGCTCCGGGTGAAGGGCGCTGTAAAGCTGGTCAATGTATGGTCCATGAACATTCGATGAGTGTGCGAATCGGGCCGTGCCGGCACGGCCCCGTTTTCACGATTGATCTGAATAGGGTTTATTTCAGGCCCAGGAAATCGCGCTTGCCTATTTCGATGCCGTTCTGCCGCAGGATGTTGTAGGCAGTCGTTATGTGGAAGTAGAAATTCGGCAGGGCGAATTCGAGCAGATACGCCATCCCCGTGAATTTGATCTCGCTGCCCCTGATCGGAAAAACGATTTCACGCCCTTCAGAACCGTTGATCTGATCCGGCTTGAACGATTCGACGAAAGAAATCGTCTTGGCAATGCGCGCCTTGAGTTCCTCGATGGTCTGTTCGTTGTCCTCATACTTCGGGATGTCCGCGCCGGCCAGCCGTGCCGCGGCTCCTTTGGCGTGATCCGTGGCAATCTGTATCTGCCGGGACAGCGGGAACATGTCGACGATCAGCCGCGACGCGGGCAAAACGTCCGGAGCCACTTTCTTTGCCTCCGCATAGGCCTGTCCTTTATCCAGAATGGCGCTCAGGTTGTTGAGCATGCGGACGAAAACGGGAACGCTGGCTTCGTACATCGAAATGGTCATGATTGTTCTCCGGGACGAAAAGTCACATTATGACATCATGGCACAATGCCAGCGCGCATAATCATTGACCGGACATGGCAAGCTCAACGATACTTCCCAGGAGACACTCCGATTACAACAACAGTCCGGTTCTCCAATGACACATAGATACGCAGTCGCGCTGATGATCCTCGCCACGCTGCTGTGGAGCATTGCTGGCGTGGTCACGCGGCATCTCGATTCTGCTGGAGGGTTCGAGATGACCTTCTGGCGTAGCCTGGCTAACGCCATGTGCATGTGCATCGCGCTTCGTGTCATGCGCGGCCCTTCTTTCTGGCGCAACCTGCTTCATTCCCCCTGGCCGGTATGGGTATCCGGCATTTGCTGGGGACTCATGTATACAGCGTTCATGATGGCGCTCGCGCTGACATCGGTTGCCAACGTCCTGGTCGTACAGGCCATCGGCCCGCTGATTACCGCCCTCTTCGCCCTGATTTTCCTGCGCCACCGTTTACCGTTACGCACCTGGGTGGCGATCATCGCGGGCAGTCTGGGAATCGCCTGGATGTTCGGCAGCGAAGCCAGCGATATATCGCTGACCGGCACGCTGGTCGCCCTGACAGTGCCGCTGGCTTCCGCCACCAACTGGACTCTGCTGCAATCGGTTTCCTACAATGCTACCCAAACGGGATCGAAGCAGAGTCCCGACATGCTCTCTGCCATACTAATCGGCGCTTTGCTGTCGGCCTGCGTTACGCTGCCGCTGGCGTACCCTTTCCAGGCCTCGGCGCATGACATGAACCTGCTGGCGCTTCTCGGCGCCGTACAACTTGCGGCGCCATGCCTGCTGGCCGTGCGTGTATCACGCGAACTTCCCGCTGCGGAAATCTCGCTGCTCGGCTTGCTCGAAACGCTGTTCGGCGTCACCTGGGCGTGGCTCGGCGCTGGCGAACAACCCTCTTCCGCAGCCTTGATTGGCGGTACGATGGTCATTGGCGCCTTGCTTGTGAACGAACTGTTCGGAATGCGTCAGAGCAGTCGCCAGGCGCTAGCAAAAACGTAATTTTTCCTTTTATCCGCCCATCGAAATAAAGCGGTTGCCGATAAAGCCGCGCTCCTGCAAAAATTAAGCAATTTTCCTGGACAATTTGTGTCCAAGACGTAAACGATTAATGACCATATACATGGATGGAGTACAATCCGCGTCAATTCTGACAGGTTACTGCCATACCACATGGCGAAACAATGAAGCTTATGATCGACAATCTCTCCCGACAGGCAACATCGCCGGAAGACAATCCCCCGGAAGGTACACGGCGCATAATCAACGGCTGCGAACGGGTGTTCTACTGCGGTTACTGGATCAAGACCTTCCCCGCTCCGAACAACGTTCTGGAAGCAAAGAAGTGGCTGATCGAAGTGCTGGCGCGGCGCCTCTTCAATCACATCGAACATGGACTCAACATCCCGGGCAAGCGCCTGGACGAGGCGCGCCGAAGTTACGATGCGGAAGCCGATCCCGCCTTGCGGCGCGTCAAGGCCGGCATGCTGGCCGGATCGTTGTTCAACCGCGCTACCGATATTTTCCACCATCTTGTAGAGCTGCAGGCCAAAGGAGTCGAAATCAAGAGCAGCGACGCGCTGATGCGCGAATGCGGCCGCTGTCTGCTTGAAGCAATGGAACTGGGGCATTTCGTCCTGCACCGCAGTGGCGAGGAAGGGATCGATGAACTATGGGGCGAACCCTTTCGCGCATTCACCGTGCCCATCGAAGAGTTTTACGAAAGCCGCTATATCAAGATCGGGCAAAGCAAGCGCGACATCGATCGGATAGCCGACGCCATGGTTGAAACGTTTGGCCCGGTCCCGGCTTTCGCCAACATCGGCCCCGTCATCCGCGCCTTTGCACATGCTGCCAGCACCAACATCGAAACCCTTCGAACCGATCGGGAGGTGTTCGATGTCTGGCCGGATCTGGTTGTCGCCGCCGAGCGGCTGACCGGTTTCATTCCGCTCGAAAACGTGCCGATGCACGAAGAAGTTTCCGCCGGCCACAGCGTTCCCGACGGACAGCAGCTGATCCTGGCTGGACGCGATCTGATTTTCTTCATCACGCGCGCCCGGACTCCCATGCCCAAGAGCACCAACGAATATATCGAACGTTGCCGCGTTTACCACGAAACAGGCGACGCGCCCGCCACCCCGCCGCCGTTGCCTGCCTGAGCAACGGCGCAGCCTCAGCTAGAGGCGACCAGCGCCCGGTCGGTCAGCGACAACTGCCGCCGGAAACGCTTCTTCAGCCGGTATAGCTGCGCGGGCCGATGCGCCTTGCCGGTTTCCATGGCCCCCTCGACCGATTCCAGAATATCGAGCTCCTCTATCTTGCGCCGAAAGCTGACCTTGTTGATCGGTTCGCCGAGGATGGCCTCATAAACTCTCTGCAACTGCGGAAGCGTAAAACTTTCGCCGCAGAGATAGACCGGCAGCGACGAATAGCTGCTCTTGCTGCGCACGCGCTCGACGGCGGCCTCGATGATCCGCCGATGATCGAAGGGCAGGCCCCTTGCCTGCTCGACGTGCACCATCGTCACCTCCGGATGCGCCGAGCAATCGATAATTTCCGCCGGGACCAGCGCATAGTAGACAACGGAAATGGACCATCCGCGGGGGTCACGCCCGCTGCCCGAAAACGTCGTCAGTTGTTCCAGGTAAGGACTCTCGATACCTGTTTTCGTTGCCAGCATCCGCAACGCGGCATCGTGCGTATCCCGATCCGCATCGGGCTGAATAACCCCTCCCGGCAGGGCAAGAACACCTGGAAACGGCGGATGGTCGCGTCGGAGCAAGGCCACGTTGAGCGCCCCCGACTGCAGTGTCAGCAACACGACATCGACCGTACAAATAATTTCTGACATTCGACAGATCCATCAGGAAAATACGCGGTAACGAGTGCGAAGCCATTAGGATAACATCAAAACTAACAAATCGAAGTCCATCAAAAACAATATATAAAACACAATATTAATTAGTTGCAAATATGAACTAACTCGACTATAGTAGCTTCATGTCCATATCGTCAGCCCACAAAAACGGAGGCAGCACATGGCCACCAGCACGAATCACCTGGTAATCATCGATCCGCAGAACGATTTCTGCGACCTTCCTGAAAGCTACCGCCCCTTCCTGCCTGGCAGTTCAGACGCACGCCACACTCCTGCACTGCCGGTCGCAGGAGCGCATGCCGACATGCAACGGCTGGCCGCATTTATCGATCGCGCGGGGGAAGCCTTGACGGATATCACGGTTACGCTGGATTCGCACCAGCGCATCGACATTTCCCACCCTGCTTTCTGGAAGGACGCCAACGGCGCAGCCGTCGCCCCCTTCACCCAGATTCGCGCCGAAGACGTGCGCCAAGGGCGCTATCTCCCCCGCCAGCCCGATGCCCTGCCCCGTGCTCTGTCATACCTCGAAGCACTCGAAAAAAACGAACGCTATGTCCATATGGTCTGGCCGGTACACTGCGAAATCGGCTCCTGGGGGCAAAACGTTCATGCCGACGTGCGGCAGGCGTACAACCGCTGGGAAGAGGCCACGCTGAAAAACGTTGCCAAAGTCGTCAAAGGCACGAACCCCTGGACGGAACACTACAGCGCCATCAAGGCGGAAGTGCCGGAACCTGACGACGCATCAACCCAGATCAACGGCTG
>JAVBSG010000098.1:0-31162 GCA_031547245.1 Propionivibrio sp. | reverse complement strand
ATCACTTGATGCGGAGCGAAAAACCAAATGGCGCTCAATAACAAAATGGCGATTTACGCCGGGACATTCGATCCTCTGACGCGAGGGCACGAGGATCTCGTGCGGCGAGCGGTCAACCTGTTCGATCACGTCATCGTGGCCATCGCCGCCAGCCACTCGAAACATCCTTTCTTTACGCTGGAAGAACGGGTCGAGATGGCCAGGGAGACCCTGGCCTGCTATCCGAGCGCCGAGGTCTGCAGCTTCGAGGGCCTGCTCATGAATTTTCTCCACGAGCGCGGCGCCAAGGTCATCCTGCGCGGTCTGCGCGCCGCGTCGGACTTCGAGTTCGAATTCCAGATGGCGGGCATGAACCGCAACCTTTACCCCGAAGTGGAAACGGTCTTTTTGACGCCCAGCGAGCAATACACATTTATCTCGGCGACAATGGTGCGTGAAATCGCACTTTTTGGCGGCGATGTCAGCAAATTCGTCCACCCCGCCATCAGCGAGCAACTGAAGCGAAAGGTGGCCAGTCTTCATTCATGACTTTTAGAGGAATATCATGTCTTTGATCATCAGCGACGAGTGCATCAACTGTGACGTTTGCGAACCGGAATGCCCGAACAGCGCCATCGCGCAGGGCGACGAGATCTACACCATCGATCCGGCCAAGTGCACCGAATGCGTCGGGCACTACGATACGCCGCAGTGCATCGAGGTGTGCCCGGTCGATTGCATCGCGAAAGACCCGGCAAATGCGGAGACCGAGGATCAGTTGTGGACCAAGTATGAAAAGCTGACGGGCAACAAGCGCACCGGCTGATCAGAATCCGGCCGTTGAAAAGAAACCGGAGATTCCTGGCCCGCTTACGGCTGCGCGTTTCCGAGCGCGCTGGCGAAGCCGATAACCTCTCCCCCATCTTTTGATCCCGCCACAAAAAAACACTGCCTTCCTATGGACAGGCAGTGTTTTTTTGGAATTTTCTGCAGATACGGCGAGGCATCACGCCGCGTCGCGCAGCCCCCCCTCGCCGACCCGAGTGCTGAGTATGCGCTGAACGTTGCGGGCGGTTCCCTCGACGGCATAAATCTGCCCGACCAGAACGCCTTCCATGCTCAACAGATCCTTGATGCGCTCTTCGAGCGTATCCGTAGCCTGGTGGATGCGTTTGATGCTCTCCAGCCGGCGCCTGAGCAGGAACTGATGATCGCGGATTTGCGTCTCCAGCGGCACCATCAGCCCTTTGAGCCAGATTTCGGCGTCATAGTTGGCGCGTTCGAAGATCGCCCGGACCTGGTGGGCCACTTCGTCGAAGAAGCGGTGCATGACGTTGTTTTTCCTATTCACCAGCAGCTGCGTCACGGTATTCAGATGCGTGTTGCACCACTCTTCCAGGCGGTCGATGTCCTTCAGATACGGCGCCAGGGAAAAACCGCTCGGGTTGCTCAGTTTGAGTCCGTGTTCGATGACGAATTTCTTTTGGATGGCGTCGATCATCTTGAGAATCTCGAGCACGTCTGTTTCCGATTGCTGCATGCAGGCGCGAGATTCGTTGAAGAAATTCGCCATCGCCCCGGACAGGGTCCTTGAGAAAGTGGCGCTATCCATCGCCTTGCGGGTTTTTAACGTCAGCAAGCGCAGGTTGTCGAGGCCAAGATGCCCGAAAAGGCGGTTCGTCAGCTGAGTGAAAATCCGGCGGACGGCGTAGAAACGCTGCAATCCCGCGTCGAACTCCTCTTTCTCGACCTTGACCTTGCCCATCATGTATTCGACGACGCCCTTGTTCTTGCCGCGCAATTCGCCAAGCTCGTCGAGCTGTATCCGCAAGTTGACCAGGCGCGATTCGAGCAGGCCGCGCGCATGCATGTAAACGTCCGAGAATTCGACGTTTGTGCTTTCCTTGATGATGTCCTGCTTGGCGGGAATCAATTCGTCCGACAGTGCCTGCTCCAGAGCCGGCAAGCGGCTCCGCTGCAGCAGGTCGGCATCTTCGTTGATCTTCGCCACCAGCCCTTTCTGCGCCGAGATGGGGAAAATCTGGCTGGTCGGCACGCTGAGAATATCCGCGCAGCTCACGACCTGCTTGTCGATTTCCGCGTTGATTTCTTCAGTAGTTTTGAGTTCATCCCACATGCCGTCGATTTTGTTCAGCGCGACGAGGCGTCCTTTGGTCGAGCTGCCGCGCGTATCGATATGCCCTTTCCATATCCCCAGGTCGGACTGCGTCACGCCGGTGTCCGCCGCCAGGATAAACAGGACGGCATGCGCATTGGGCAGCAGCGACAGCGTCAGCTCCGGCTCGGCGCCGATGGCATTGAGCCCGGGAGTATCCAGAATGACGAGGCCCTTTTGCAGAAGCGGATGCGGATAGTTGATGAGGGCATGGCGCCAGCGCGGGATTTCGACCAACCCGTCCCGGGTAACGGCAAGACCGCCGAAATCCTTGGCGCCGGTAGGAAAACCCAGTTTGTCGGCCTCTTCCCTGGAAACGTGCCAGACCTCGCTGACCGAGCGCAGTGCTTCCTGTATGGCCTCCGGCGAATCCTTGTCCAGCGGAATCTGCGTCCACTCGTTTGGCGTACGCTTGTACTCGCCTATGCTGGTGGTGTTCTCGCGTGTTTCGATCGGCAGCAGTTCGATGCCTATCGGCTTTTTTTCGTCGTACATCAATTCCGTCGGACACATCGTCGTGCGGCCGGCGGTTGACGGCAGGACGCGGCTGCCGTAATGGCTGAAGAAAATCGCGTTGATCAGTTCCGACTTGCCGCGCGAGAACTCGGCGACGAAAGCCACATATAGACGGTCTTCGCGAAGCCTTTCGCGGATCCGTTCGATGCGTTGTTCAGTCTGTGCATCACAAATTTCGTTGTCCGAAAGCCACCGCCGAAAACCGGCCAAGCTCTCCGAAAGCTTTTGGCGCCACTCATCGTAAGCGGCAAACTGTTGGGCAAGCATAGGTTCATTCCGGAAGAATAGTTTGCAGGCAACTCTATCACATTCCGCTCCGGCTCTGCTATTAACAGGGTCCCGGTCCATTCAGCGCTGGCAGCGCGCGCAATGGAAGGTGCTGCGGCCGGCCTGACGCAACAGGCGGACCGGCGAGCCGCATTGCCGGCACGGTTCCCCCTCGCGCCCATACACGGCGCACATCACCTGGAAACTGCCGGCGCCGCCGTCGCTATGGACGTAATCGCGCACGCTGGAGCCTCCCGCCGCGATGGCTTCTTCGAGCGTGGCACGAATGGCTGCCGCCAGCCGCCGGTAGCGTGCCCGGCTGACATGGCACGCCGCGCGCGCGGGCGAAATACCCGCACGGAACAGACTCTCCGAAGCATAGATGTTGCCGACACCGACAATCAGGTGGCTATCCATCAGCAAGGGCTTGATCGGCACATTTCTCGGGCGGCAGGCGTCGGCAAGCCAGTCGCCGCAAAATTGCGGCGAGAGCGGCTCGATGCCGAGCACGGCCAGCAGGGGATGCCGCTCGATGGAACCGCCTTCGTGCCAGACCAAGGCGCCGAATCGGCGCGGATCATGCAGGCGAAGCGTCGTTTTGGGGAAAACCAGGTCCACATGATCATGCTTTTGCGGCGGCGTTCCCGGAGGCACCAGGCGCAGGCTTCCGGACATGCCGAGGTGAACGATCAGCCAGCCGCCGCCCCGGCCGCTTTCGCAGTCGAAAAGCAGGTATTTCCCCCGTCTGCGGATATCGGCCACCTGCAGACCGGCCAGCCTGTCCACTAGTTCCGGATGAAGCGCATATCTCAACCGCGGGGCGCGGAATACGGCCCGGACGATTCGCTGCCCGGACAAATTGGGCAACAGTCCCAGGCGGCTGACTTCGACTTCTGGTAATTCTGGCATTGCCGCTAATCGCAAAAGTCCATAACATGGGAAACCCATTATGACGTAAATAACTCTAATGGACTCCGGCCAGATAAGATATATAGTAAATTCATGAAACCAATCCGACATACGCTTTGTTTCGCCGCGCTGGCATTTGCTTTTGGAATGCCGGCGCTGGCCAGCAACGACGCTCTATCCGACAGCAAGGCCCAGGCAGCCGCCCTTGCGCAGGAGCGCGCCGCGCCGTCCGGCGAAGGCTCCTCCAGCAGCATCCTGGACGATCTTCCGGAACAGGCCACCTTCGAAATACTGCTCGCCGAGATAGCATTGCGGCAGGGCGACCTGGAGCTTGCCTGCCAGATCTATGCCCGTCTGGCCCTGCTCACCCGGGATCCGCAGGTTCTGGAGCGGGCGGTCGAAGTTGCCGGCTACGCGCGGCGCCTCGATCTGGCCATGGACATTGCCCGCCTTTGGCTGGATGTCGACCCGACGTCGCAAAAGGCGCAAAGAATGCTGGTCGGCATTCTGATCCTGAACAACCAGACCGACGAGCTTGCTCCGTATCTGGTCCGCATGCTGGAAAGCGACGCCAACGCACTCCCCGACAATCTGCTGGGGTTGAACCGCATGTTCGCCCGCAATACCGACAGAGTGGCGGTTTTCAGGCTGATCGACCAGGTTTGCCGGCCTTTCTTCGGAATCGCCGAGGCCCACTATGCCGTTGCCGTTGCCGCCAGCTCGGCTGGCGTGGGGGAGCGCGCATCCCAGGAAGTCCAGAAAGCGCTCGAGCTGCGCCCCGATTGGGAACAGGCGGCTTTCCTGAAAGCCCAGCTGTTGCTGCGCACTTCGAAAGAAGAAGCCATCGGTTTCATGGAGAAATTCCTGGAAAAAACCCCCGATTCGCGTGAAGTCAAGCTGTTGCTGGCGCGAACCATGGCAAGCGAACGCCGTTACGCCGATGCCAAACGGTATTTCGATGAGTTGCTGAAAATAGCGCCGGACAGCCCGGAAATCGTTTATTCCTCGGCCATTCTCGCGCTGCAGCAGGACGACAAGGCTCAGGCCGAGGCACAGCTCAAGCACTTCGTCACGCTCAAAGTCCCAAACAAGGCATCGGCCTACTACTATCTGGGCCAGATCGCCGAGGAGGACAAGCGTGCCGACGAGGCCCTCGGCTATTACGCGCAGGTGCTTTCCGGCGAATACTACCTGCCGGCGCAGATGCGCAGCGCCCGCCTTCTCGGGCAGCAGGGGCACATGGATCGTGCGTTCGATCTGCTCAGGAACACGAAAGCCGACAACGCCGAAGACCGCGTCAAGCTGATCATTGCGGAGGCCTCGCTGCTGCGCGAGGCCAAACGCGACCAGGAAGCCCTCGTTCTTCTGGAAAAACGCCTGGCGGAGCAGCCGGAGCAGCCCGAGCTCATGTACGAATCGGCGCTGCTGGCGGAAAAGCTCGACAAGATGGAACTGGCGGAGACACGCCTGCGCCGCCTGATCGAACTTCGGCCGGACAACCCCCAGGCGTACAACGCGCTGGGATATTCCTACGCGGACCGCAACGTTCGTCTGGCGGAAGCGCGCGAACTGATCGAAAAGGCGCTGGCGCTTGCCCCGGATGACGGTTTCATCCTCGACAGCATGGGCTGGGTGCTTTTCCGGCAGGGCGATCTGCCCGGCGCCCTGAGCCACCTCGAGCGCGCCTATGCAAAGCGCGGCGACCCGGAGATCGCCGCCCACATCGGCGAAGTGCTGTGGGCGCAGGACCGCAAGGATGAGGCACGCAAGATCCTGTTCGAAGCGCAGAAAAAATACCCGGACAACGAAACCTTGTCCGCGACGATCCGCAAACTCGAACTTTGATCGCCCCGCCATCCATGATTCCTCCCGTTCTGGGGGCCTGGCGGGTTGCCGCGGCCCTGTTTTCCGCGCTGCTCCTCGCCGGCTGCGCGGGCATGTCCGCGGTGCCGGTGCAGCCGGCGCGCGATGCGCTGAACGATTTCATGCTGGAAGGCCGCTTTTCCCTGCGCCAGGAGGACAAGAGCTATGCCGGAAAGCTGAGCTGGAGGCACGCCGGCGGCCGCGACGAATTGCTGCTGTCCTCGCCTCTCGGGCAAGGCATTGCGCAAATCACCGCGGAGCCCGGCGAAGCCAGGCTGACCACCAGCGACGGCAAGGCTTATTCCGCTGCGGATGCGCAAACCCTGACGGAAAACGTCTTGGGCTACCGCCTGCCGCTCGCCTTGCTGACCGACTGGGTGCGCGGACGCGATACGGATGCCGCGAACGTCGAGCGTGACGGATACGGTCGCCCGCTCCGCCTGCGGCATGAGGACTGGCGGATCGAATACGGCTACGACAGCGATGCCCCGTCGGCTCCTCCCGGCAGGCTGTTCGCCGAGCGCGAAGGCAGCTTCGAGCTGCGACTGCGCATCGACGAATGGACCCGCCTGCCGCAGGAAACCGCACCATGAACCGGCACGAACACTGGACCTGGGACAGCGCCTACCCCGCGCCGGCCAAGCTCAACCTTTTCCTGCACGTCACCGGCCGTCGACCCGACGGCTACCACCTCCTGCAGACCGTGTTCCGCTTCGTCGGATACGGCGACCGCCTGCGCTTCTCGGCTCGCGACGACGGCGCCGTCAAGCTCACGACCCCGTTGCCCGGCGTGCCGCAGGAGAGCGATCTGACGGTCCGCGCAGCGCGTCTGCTGCAAGCCGAAACCGGCTGCCGGCAAGGAGCCGACATCGCCCTGGAAAAGCATCTGCCGATGGGCGGCGGCCTGGGCGGCGGCAGTTCGGACGCAGCCACCGTGCTGCTGGCGCTCAACCACCTCTGGCAACTCGGGCTGCCGCGCCGGCGCCTGCAGGAGATCGGGCTCGCGCTTGGCGCCGACGTGCCGGTCTTCGTTTTCGGCCGTAGCGCCTTCGCCGAAGGCGTGGGCGAGGACTTGCAGGCGATCGTGCTGCCGCCGGCCTGGTACGTCGTTCTCGAGCCGACGGTACAGGTGCCGACTGCCGCCATCTTCGGCGATGCGGAACTTGCGCGTGACACGCCACCGATTCTGGCAACGGACTGGTCGCCCGGGTTTGGCCGCAACGACCTGCAGGCCGTGGCCATCCGGCGCTTCCCGGAAGTTGCCCGGCACTTGAACTGGCTCGCCCGCTTCGGCGAAGCCCGCATGACGGGATCCGGAGCCTGCGTTTTTGCCGAATTCGCTACCGAGGAGGAAGCCCGGAGCGTCGTCGCCCAGCTTCCCGAAGGCATGCGCGGCTGGGCCGCCGAAGGATTGCCCGAGCATCCGCTATGCATTCCGGGCACATAAAAACCATTTGCCTGCCGCCGCTTCAAACCATAATATTCGCCTGCCAATAAAACTGGGGATACGCCAAATGCCGGTAAAAATCATTCAGGGAGCCTCTTCCGCCTACCGCTACCCGCTGCTGATCAAACAGCTCCTGCATCTGCCTCTGGCCACGGCTCCCGACCAGGAGATCACCTACCAGGGCAGGATCCGCTATTCCTACCGCGCCCTGCGCGAACGGATCGGCCGGTTGGCCAGCGGCCTGGCAGGACTGGGCATCGAGGCCGGCAACACGGTAGCCGTCATGGACTGGGACAGCCACCGCTATCTGGAAGCGTTCTTCGCCGTGCCGATGATGGGCGCCATCCTGCAGACAGTGAATGTCCGCCTGAGCGCCGAACAGATCCTGTATACGCTCAACCATACCAAGGCCGACGTGCTGCTGATCAACCGCGAGTTTTTCCCGCTGCTCGAACCGATCGCCTCCCGCCTCCCGAATATCAAGCACTTCGTGTTGATCGACGACGAAGGCGGCTCCGCCGAGGGGCCGGTCCGTTTCGCCGCTGAATATGAAGCCTTGCTGGCAGCCGCCGATCCAGCCTACGTTTTCGAGGATTTCGACGAGAACGCCCAGGCCACCGTGTTTTACACCACCGGCACCACGGGACTGCCGAAGGGCGTCCAGTTCAGCCATCGCCAGCTGGTGCTGCACACGCTCGGCCTTGCCACCTCCGCAGGCACCGCCATTGCCGGCGTGCCGCTGCGCCGCGACGACGTTTACATGCCGATCACGCCGATGTTCCACGTGCATGCCTGGGGATACCCCTACGTCGCCACGCTGCTGGGGATCAAGCAGGTTTACCCGGGCAAATACCTGCCGGCCAGCCTGCTGAAACTGATCGTCCAGGAAAAGGTCACCTACTCGCACTGCGTGCCCACCATCATGCAGATGCTGCTCAGCCATTCAGACTCCGAGTCCTACGACCTGAAGGGCTGGAAAGTCCTGATCGGCGGCTCGGCCATGTCGGAGACGCTGGCCCGCAACGCCCTGAAACGCGGCATCGAAGTCATCACCGGCTACGGCATGTCGGAAACCTGTCCGGTGGTCACCATTGCCCACCTCGAAGCTTCCGACGTCGCCGCGCCGCGGGACGAGCAGATAAAAGTGCGCTGCAAGACCGGCATTCCGCTGCCGCTTGTCGATCTGCGCGTGGTCACGCCGGAAATGGCGGACGTGCCGCAGGACGGCGAAACCACCGGCGAACTCGTTCTGCGCACGCCCTGGCTGACCCAGGCGTACCTCGAAGCGCCCCAGTCCTCGGAGGAATTGTGGGCCGGCGGCTATCTGCACACGCAGGACATCGGGCATATCGACGCCCGCGGCTTCGTGAAAATCACCGACCGCATCAAGGATGTCATCAAGACCGCCGGCGAATGGATATCCTCGCTGCAGCTCGAAGACATTCTCAACAGCCACGAAGCCATCCAGGAGACCGCCGTCATCGGCGTGCCGGACGAAAAGTGGGGAGAGCGGCCGCTGGCGCTGGTTGTCCTGAAAGCCGGCTACGAAGGCAAGGTCAGCGAGCACGAAATCCGCAGTTTCGCGGTGCACCTGATAGAAGCGACCAATATTTCCCGCCACGGTATTCTTCTGCAGATCCGTTTCGTCAAGGAACTGATGAAAACCAGCGTGGGAAAGCTCAACAAGCGCGGAATGCGCGAGGCCAATCTGAAACAAACGTGATGATTCGCCGGCGATCCGGCGGCAGCTGCCGTGCCGTAAACTTGCTGCGCAGGCGACAAGCTCTGTTTTTTTTCGGAAAAGCCCGGTATAATCCGCGCCTCGCTCACTCAGTCATATTGAGTGGGTAATTGCTGGGGAGTCGCCAAGTTGGTCAAGGCACCGGATTTTGATTCCGGCATTCGAAGGTTCGAATCCTTCTTCCCCAGCCATCCGGTTACTTCCAGTCGGGCAGGTAAGCTCTTTGCCTGCCCGTATTGTTTTTAAACGCCTTTCCGGCGCAGCGGGATTCAACGCTATGGCCTACGACAGCCTGATGGTCTTCTCCGGCAATGCCAACCCAAAGCTGGCTACCGATGTCGTTAGACGACTGAATATTTCGCTGGGCCGCGCCAAGGTAGGGCGTTTCTCCGACGGAGAGGTTTCGGTCGAAATCCAGGAGCATGTGCGCGGGCAGGATGTATTCATCCTGCAATCGACCTGCGCGCCGGCCAATGAAAACCTGATGGAACTGCTGATCATGGTCGATGCGGTCAAGCGCGCATCGGCCGGCCGCATCACCGCAGCCATCCCCTATTTCGGATATTCCCGCCAGGATCGCCGCGTCCGCTCGGCGCGCGTTCCCATCGCCGCCAAGCTGGTGGCGGATCTGCTCGCCGCCGCCGGCGTGCAGCGCGTGCTGACCATGGATCTGCACGCCGAACAGATTCAGGGGTTTTTCAACATCCCGGTCGACAACATCTATTCGCTGCCGATCATGCTGGCCGATGTATGGAAACAGGACTTCGAGAACCTGATGGTCGTTTCGCCCGACGTCGGCGGCGTTGTCCGCGCACGCGCGCTGGCCAAGCGGCTGGAATGCGATCTGGCCATTATCGACAAGCGGCGGCCCAAGGCCAACGTTTCCGAGGTCATGAACATCATCGGCGATGTCCGGGGCAGGACCTGCGTTCTCATGGACGACATGGTCGACACGGCCGGCACGCTGTGCAAGGCCGCCGCCGCCCTCAAGGAAAACGGAGCGAAAAGCGTGCTGGCATATTGTGTGCACGCGGTGCTCTCCGGCGGCGCGGTTGCCCGCATCACGGACTCCGCACTCGATACGCTGGTGGTCACGGATACCATTCCGCTGACCGATGAAGGACAAAAGTGCAAGAAGATACGCCAACTGTCGGTCGCGGATGTTTTCGCCGAGACGATCCGGCGGATAAGCAACGAGGATTCGGTTTCGTCACTGTTCATCGAATGATTTTTTATATCCCGTCTGGTCGCGGACGGGATTTTTCAACCAGGAGCCATTATGAAATTTGAACTGAACGCGCAAGTGCGCACACAGCAGGGGTCCGGAGCGAGCCGCCGCCTGCGTCGCGCCAAAAAAGTACCGGGCATCGTTTACGGCGGATCGTCCGCCCCCGGGTTGATCGAACTCGATCACAACGAACTGCTTCTCGCCTTGCGCAAGGAGGCTTTTCACTCTTCCGTGATCTCGCTCAAGCTTGCCGGCAAGAATGAGTCCGTTCTGTTGCGCGACACGCAGATGCACCCCTTCAAGCCGCTGGTTCTGCACGTCGACTTTCTGCGTGTGGACAATACGCAGGTGATCAACCAGAAGGTGCCGCTGCACTTCATCAATGCCGACGCCGCACCGGGGGTCAAACTGGCCAACGGCACCGTGTCGCATGCCATGAACGAAGTCAACGTCAGCTGCCTGCCGCAGGATCTGCCGGCCTTCATCGAAGTCGATCTGAAAGACATGCAGGCAGGGCAATCGCTGCACGTCACTCAGCTCGTCTATCCGCAAGGCGTCAAGCCGGTCATGCACGGCAGTGACGACCCGGTTGTCGTGGCCATCACGGTCAAGCGTGCTGCCGCCGAGGGTACCGAAGGCGCTGAAGGCGAGGCCGGTACCGCCACGCCGACCGCCTGATCCGTTTCGTCGCATCCATCGCGAAAGCCGTCGCCGGTTCCGGACCGCGACGGCTTTTCCAACTTCATGGCCATTTCCGATCGCATGGTGACATTGTCGGCTTCGCTTCGCCGTAGAGCCCGGACCGTCCCCAGCGCCTCTTCGCATTTACCCGTTTCCGTGGATAGCTATCAACCATGACCGCCCCTCGCCTCATCGTCGGCCTCGGCAATCCGGGAATCGGATACGAGGACAATCGCCACAATCTCGGGTTCTGGTTCGTCGACCGCCTGGCGGACGATCTCAAAATCAAGATGGCATCCCAGGGCAAATTCTTCGGCATCGTCGGACGCCACGAAAATTCCTGGCTGCTGAAGCCCACCACGTTCATGAACCGATCCGGGCAGTCCGTCGTATCGCTCGCGCTTTTCTACAAAATCATGCCGGACGAAATCCTGATCGTGCACGACGACCTTGACCTTCCGCCCGGTGAAATCCGCATCAAGCAAGGCGGCGGAAACGGCGGGCACAACGGCCTCAAGGACATCCAGGCGCGCCTCGGCACACCGGATTTCTGGCGCCTGCGGCTGGGCATCGGCCACCCTGGCGACCGCAACGAAGTCATCAATTACGTGCTCAAGGCGCCTCGCCGCGAAGAACAGGAATTGATCGACCGCGCCGTCGACCGCAGCCTGCTGGCCTGGCCGAAGCTCTGTACCGGAAATTATTCGGCCGCGCAGCTTGCGCTGCATACGAAAGACGCCGCCGGATAGCCTATTGCCATGAACACTCTTCGCGGCAAGTTCACCAACGTTGTTATGATTTGACACCAAGGATTAATGCATGAGCCTCAAATGCGGAATCGTCGGTCTGCCGAACGTCGGCAAGTCCACTCTCTTCAACGCCTTGACCAAGGCCGGCGTGGCAGCGGAAAACTACCCATTCTGCACGATCGAACCCTCGGTCGGCATCGTCGAGGTGCCGGATAAGCGCCTCGCCGCCCTGACGGAAATCGTCAAACCGCAGCGCGTCGTTCCCGCCGTCACCGAGTTCGTCGACATTGCCGGACTGGTGGCGGGAGCCTCGAAAGGCGAAGGGCTCGGCAACCAGTTCCTCGCCAACATCCGCGAAACCGACGCGGTGCTGCACGTCGTGCGCTGCTTTGCCAACGACAACGTGGTGCACGTTTCCGGCAATGTCGATCCGATCCGCGACATAGAAATTATTGACACCGAACTTGCGCTCGCCGACCTTGCCACCGTCGAGAAAGCACTCAACCGCTACCGCAGGCCGGCCAACGCCGGCGACAAGGAAGCCAAGCTGCTCGTCTCCGTGCTGGATAAATGCTTCGCCCAACTCGACCAGGGCAAGCCGGTGCGCTCGCTCGACCTGTCCAAGGAAGAATGGGGCAACCTCAAGCCCTTCTGCCTGATCACCGCCAAGCCCGTGCTGTACGCCGCCAACGTGGCGGAGGACGGTTTTACCGATAATCCGCACCTTGACGCCGTTTGCGAGCGCGCCCGGACCGAGAAGGCCGAAGTGGTCGCCATCTGCGCCTCCATCGAGGCCGAAATCGCCGACCTCGACGACGACGAAAAACAGCTTTTCCTGGCCGACCTGGGGCTCGAAGAGCCGGGCCTCGACCGGCTGATCCACTCAGCCTACCACCTGCTGGGCCTGCAGACCTACTTCACCGCCGGCGTCAAGGAAGTACGCGCCTGGACCATCCACAAAGGCGATACCGCGCCGCAGGCCGCCGGCGTCATCCACACCGACTTCGAACGCGGTTTCATCCGCGCGCAGACCATCGCCTACGAGGATTTCGTAGCCTGCAAGGGCGAACATGGCGCCAAGGAAGCCGGAAAAATGCGCGCCGAAGGCAAGGACTACATCGTCAAGGATGGAGACGTTCTGAATTTCCTGTTCAACGTCTAACCAGAAAGTATTATTCACCGGGATTCGCCAACGATTAATTTGAAGCTCAATACTTTGAATTTATTGAATGTTACATTCTTCAATGTTCGTGGTTGTTCGCCGGTATTCATAGGACTTGGGGGCAGAATAGGGGGCATGTAAAATAGATCGCTAGATAAGCGGAGGATTTATGCCCCCAGACCCCCCCAGTATTCAGCTATCGCAAGGGGAAACACCCAAGCGCCCAGCCACCAGACGCCCAATCAGCGACGCCGCCTTGCGCGCAGCAAAGCCGATGGAGAAGGCATACAAAATTGCCGCCGGAGGCGGTCTTTACCTTGAGGTCACTCCCACCGGCTCGAAGCTGTGGCGCTGGAAATATCGCCTGAATGGCAAGGAAAACCGCTTTGCTATCGGGCGCTATCCTGACATTCCTCTAAAGGAGGCCAGGGAAGCATCCGAGGCTGCACGGAAGGAAGTCAAGGAGGGGAGGCATCCGGCCCAGCAAAAGCAACAAAATCGACTATTAGCCGCAAGGGATCAAAAAAACACCTTTGAGGCTATTGCCCGAGAATGGGTAGCACTACGGGATTGGGAAGAAATCACCAAGAAACGGCGCATCAACATGCTGGAACGCGTTGTGTTTCCCTATATCGGGAAATCTCCAGCCAAGCAAATCATTCCCGCCCAAATCCTCGACATCCTCGAACGAGCAGACAAGAAGAACGGCAACAGCGTTGCCAACGAGGCGAAACGAACTATGGCTTCAGTCTTTGAATTCGCGGTTGCAACACTACGAGCCACCCACGACCCTGTTCATCCAGTTCGTAAAGCCCTCCCTGCAAACAAGACCCAGCACAAGCGCCCATTGACCACGGAGGAAATTGGGCAGTTGCTCGTGAGCGTTGATGGACATGGTGGCTATCATCAAATCCAGTGCGCGTTTTTCCTGATGTGGCTGACTTTGGCACGCCCATCAGAGGTAGTCGAAGCTGAGTGGTCTGAATTCGATCTCGATGCGGCCCTCTGGCGCATTGCTGCCGAGAGAATGAAGAAACGCAAGGAACACCTTATCCCCCTCCCGCATCAAGCCGTCACTCTGCTAACGGGGATGCATACATTGTCTGGAACAAAAAAGCATGTTTTTCCTCATCGAGACGACAAGACTAAACCGATGGTCACAGCTTCGTTTCGGCAAATGCTGAATGTTTTGGGATGGGGAGGGAAATTCAGTCCCCATGCGACACGCACCACCGGCAGCACCCGACTCAACGAAATGGGGTATTCGCCTGACTGGATTGAGCGACAGCTTGCCCATGATGAACCCAATGCGGTTCGACGAACTTACAATCATGCCGATTACTTGAAAGACCGTGCCGTAATGATGCAGCACTGGGCTGATTTACTCGACCAATGGAAGAGTGGTGTAGGCGACATTATAATTCCGATCAAAGGAAACAAAATCGGCCTTGCCCTCGAAGCCGGCCACCTGAAAGCTTGAAATGTCCAAGAACAAAAAGATGTCCTGTAGCGCCCACCGCTCCAACCCACCGGATCAACGAACTTAATTAACCGTTGCAAAGGCCTCGTTGATGTTCACGTCATGAACAAGTGCTCGACCATTCAAGATCTCAAATCTGAACAATCGCTGTTCCTTCACTACAATTTTGTCTGGATAGTCACGGAAGCGATCATTGCTAATCACATATGTTCCAGGATCGGCTGCCACATCCAAAATTGTTTCATCGGCTTTCGTCTTCGTTGCCACAACATGAACTTTCACTGCGTCACCAAAACTGCCTGCGATAGCTCTATCGTCCATTCGAAGGTTCGAGCGTATACTGGCATCGAAGACGACAATTACCGAATACTTCTCCGACAATCTTCTTGAAATGGCCTTCAGGGCGGACAGGCCGATGAATTTATCTTGCTCATAGCATATATTATTACCATCGATCACCAGGGATTTTATTGTTCGGGTACCACGTTTACCAATTGAACGCATTCGTTTATCGAGTTTGTCTAGGTTGCGGTCTTTTGATTCAATTTCAGATCGAAGACGACGAATTACCCTGCTTGGCCTTGACTCTCCAAAACAATCCTGACAGCTGTCGTGAATATTTTTTCGTTCATAGCTATTGTCAGCATTCGAAAGTTCGCGTTCAAACGATTCTGCCTTCCGAAGTTCTGCTTGAAGACAGCTTTTTTCGACCTGAAGTCTTTTCAATTCTGCCAACGGCTCCACCAACTGATTATGAAGTTGCTCCATTAGAGGAACAATTTCTGTCTGCTCATCAGTTATACGTTGGATTTGGTTAGCCAAGGCTGTTGCGGTAGCTTCCGCCTCGAGGCGATCAAAATTTCGATATCGTTCCACATCCGCTTGGAGTTGCGCGATTATGCCCTTTTTGGCTTCAATTTCTCGGAGTAGAGACTGCCTATGATCCTGCTTATGTGAAAGAAGCTGCTTTTGTAACTTCAAATATGCCTTCTTGGCAGATCTTTCTGACGAAAACCAATATCGAGGATTAAAGCCAGGACGAATTTGATACGCGAGGATCACTATCTCGTCCGAAAGTTGGCGTAGCTCCACGTCTACGGATTTTAGTTCGCCTTCCAGTGAGCGGAACTCCCTCTTAACAGTATGCAGACTTCGGTTGGCTGAATCGGCGTCGAAATCTATGTACCAAGAAATTTCTTGGCGCAGAAGTATTTCTTCTTTGTGAATCCGCGCAATTCGATTGCTTAGCTCTTCGTAACGAGCAGCATATGTGTTGTATTCCAAGAGGTCTCCTAAAAACCTAAAGCAACGAACAACCCCGCCTCTAGAGGCGGGGAATTGAACTCGAAGAGATTTAGTTATGACTTCATCCACAGGTCTTGCGTTTCGACACTTCTACCAGTTACAGCTACTTGAAGCATCGCACATATGATTACATGTTTAAACTGGTCCTACTACATGCAGCCTAAGCTACGCCTGAGCGCTGATGGTAGAGATGACACTCGTGATTCAACTCGCTGATTTGATCAGCACTCTCTCAGGCAACATAATTGGCCAAAGCGGTCAAATGATAATCAGGCGGCAGGCTGCCTGCTCTACGCCCCATAACGGCCACAAATCAGGTCAGTGCCGCAGAAAATTGATTTGCTCGAGGTGTTTGTTGCGGCAGAAGGTCTCATCGAGATCACAACCAGCGCTGCTTGATTGCTCATCACATGCTCCTCAAACGTTATCGCTATTCTGGCGAGCCAGATAGCGCGAGTAGAGGTTTGCTGCGACGAAAACCAATGCCCCCGCAACGAATGCGAGCGCATGCGACTTCAGGTGTTCCATAGGGCCGGGCACAAACATGATGCCTCCTTCACTCATTACAAATTCAAGATCGACATAGTTACCGTGAGTACAGGAGCCTTGCTGCCGCTGGCCGTGGCCGTGGCCGATGACAGAAAAGCACCCATACAACACAGGCTCAATTACTCGGCAGCCTGCCCGCACTCGCTGCAGAACTTGGCATCCCGAGTCATCGGCGCATTGCATTTATTGCAAGTTTTCACGGCAGCCTTCTGTCGCATGTATGCCAACTGCACCACACACGGAACCGTGACGCGATATGCTGGCGAAGCCATGTCAAACGCGGCCCACAGTGCGGTAAGCGCCCAGCCCACAGGGCCGGTCAGGATGCTGATGGCGCGCAGCCACGGAGCTATCACCACAACCGAGATGCCGCGGCCAAGGAGTGCCTTCGCAATGGCGTTGGCCACGACGACGGTGAGTTTGTAAATCCCGAACCCGCTTGCGCGTGCCGCAACGATCAGCGCTGTCGCACTCGTCGAACCTGCCCCCGTCGAGTAGGTGATGCCGAGATCGTCGAAGAGCTTTTTCTTGTCTTCTCCAGACATGTCCTCCAGCGATTTTTCGAGCACCTTAGTTATGACGCCGACCTCGATCTCATCAACACTTGCCTTGGCGTTGTAATTGACCTTTAGATGATCAGCCACGTCACACAGGATTTCCCGGTACTGGACTCCGCGCCTACCACGTAGCATGTTGGCAATCGCATTCCCCCCGAAAAGACGCAGCTCTTCAGCAAGCAGCGAACGCTGGGATTGCGTGAACACGTTGATCTTGCTCGCGTCGCTCAAGGTTTTGCAGACAGCACTATCCAGTGAGATACGTCCTTTGCCTTGGTCCGTGATGAAGTCAGCGAGAATGCTGAGGTCTTCACCGTCAGCGCGTTGAATCAGGTCTTCGAGATCGCGGTCGGTAATGGAGTTGATGTTCATTTGATGCCTCCCGGTTAAGGTAACGGATTTGATGTTCATTTGATGCTTCCTGGTTAAGTTAAGTTTGTACGGCCTTCGGTTACCACATTACAATTAGCGAGTGATGCAGCCAATGCTGTCAGTTGTTTGCGTGTCTCCGGCGTTTCGGCCCCTGATTGAAGGAGCGCCGCAACAATGGCCGCGCTGCGTTTCCTTTGCGCGTTCTTCAACTTCAACTCATTCAACTTCAACTCATTCAAACGGGCCAAATTACCGCTCTGAGCTTCGCCACGGGGCGGCGTGAATGGATAGACTTTGGCATATTTCAGAATCTTTTCCGCATCGAGCGGTTCATGAATGCGCCGCTTCTTTTCGAGTTCGTCTGCCGCTGCAAGCATGGTGGGCATGTCGGAAATCGCTTGCATCAACGTGGCCCATTGCTGCGGAGCTATGAGCAAGAACCCCACCGGAATGCCCACTTCATCCGCGATCTTGCATAGCGTTTTCAGATCCGGGTTCGCCTCGCGGCCTGCGTCCTTAAGAAGGGGCCGAAGCGTGCTTCTGGCAATCCCTGTTGCGCGCTGCAAGTCAGTGGAACGAATCCGTTTGGGTTTGCCTTCCTCATCAATCGAACCAGCCACCTTCAAGACGTTTGTCAGGTTTATTGCGAGGGTCCGGCCAATGTTTTGCGAGTTCATTTTGGTGTCAGCTGTAAGTGAGTGAGTGAATGATTGACCAAAATTGCTCCGTGCAACAGATATAAGTGGAGTTTGTACGCTCCACAACGCACACATACCGCATATATGGAGCGTCAACGATCCATTATAGAGCGCCTGCAAAGGCCGAACAGCTACGTCAGCCCCTCTTTGCAAGGGGGTACTCAGAAACTTGCTGCTGAAACGCCGCGATGACAAAATTCTCCCGTGAGGCGAGGGCTGCCGCTGGGCCCAATACCTGCCACCAGCTTTCCGATCGTTCTGAACGATAGTCCGTCACTCCGCAACATGCCTCAAACAGGAAGAACGGCAACAACGCGATCTCGGATAAAGCGGATTTCTCTGCCGAAATACTCAACGAATAGCGCGGCATCGTTCTTCGAGTAACGCCGATCGCTCCCCTTGGTTGCTGGACTCAACGCGATGAAGCTGCGCCGTACTGGGTAGCCCTACGTTATGCCTAATCAGCCCCCCACGCTCGGCGCTTCACCGGCCTTCGACAAAACGCTCAAGACACGTGGTTCTTGTGTATGACGGGAGAGCAATTTTGCCATTACACGGACCTTAGCAGCCTCAAGGGAATATTGGAGGCGAACGAGTTCTGGCTATCTGTCCACCGTTTCCTTAACGCCCCGCCCCATACGAACATTCGCACGGGCAAGAAACTCCCATTGATCTCATTAGCATATACATTCGACAAGATGAGAATGCTCGGTTTTCCGTGCCGCTCCAGGAAGTATTGAGGGACATTGCAGATGCATCCCCGGTCTTCTATGCCGCGTCGTTCTCATCGGCATAAGATCGGCTTGATCAATGGAAGGGCCATGAACTCGCCACCATGTACCAATCGGCCCATGCTGACTTTGAGTCAGTAGTTCCTTCGCAAACGCTGAGCCTATGGCTCACATCAACTAAAGCGATCTGGATCAACTTTCTACATCGCTGCACTTTGAACTTGCATGAGGTGCAGTGATGAGCCAGACCAAGGCAGCCCCCATTCGGGCCAGCGTACTTTCCGTGAATGACTTTTGCCAGTGGGCGGGTATTGGCCGAACAGCCTTCTATGCCGAACTGAAGGCTGGGCGACTGATAGCCCGTAAATTTGGCCGTCGGACAATTGTTCCGATGAGTGAAGCTGAAAAATGGCTGGACTCTCTGCCGGTTATCGGCAGCAAACTCAAGCACTGACTTCCACCCCATCGTGCCACTCCCAAAGCACCGAGTCCCTGCTGTTGCAGCTTTTCTCGTAAACACTCAGACCATGGCGAAAAATCAGGAAAAAATGCTGAAAAAGGCTGTAGCGCCTGCCTAAATATAACAGCCTCCTTCTTCTTCCTTCCATCATTCTTTCCATCCAATCCAGCTATCCATCCAATCGATCTCTCCATCCAGTCCTTCTATCCTTTCGATGCATCTATCATCTCTAATCAATGGATCTCACCATGAATACAGGCTCGTTTAAGCAGAAAAAGATTATTGAATGCTCCATGGAAGCCGCCAAGGAGTGGTTGGATGCTCGCAACGTTCGCTATGTGCAAAAAACCGTCTATCAATTGAAGATGGGTATTGTGAATTTTTATCCAACGACTGGAACAATCACCATTGACGGGGAGCCCCCTTATGCTGATAAGGGACTGCAAGCTTTGTCTGAAGCTCTAGAGCGCTTCGGCACTGATTTGCCGGTATGCGGCAAAGCTGCAATCAGCCTTATGCGTCTTCAGCGCTGATCCGTTCCCGCACTTTGGCAACAGCTTGTTCAAGGCTTTGCCCACAACGCGCTTTCGCTATGTTGTAAACACTGCTTGACTTTGCACCACATGTTTTCAATCGGATTCAAATCCGGGGAATACGGCGGTATAAATCGCAGACTAATCCTCGCCACCTCGATAGCCTGCCGAACCTGCACATCTGTGGCCCTTCGACGAGCATGCCGGCGCTGCAACCAAGCCGTACACTGCCAATCAGCCTAGCGATACTCCAATGGTCCATCCACTTAGTCTTTACCAAGGCATAGAATAGCGCGCGTCCACTAGCCACTTTTTACTGTTCATACCTATGGTGTATCTATCTGTTTTACATGGTAAATGTCAATATTTTTCTAATACGAAAGCTGTATGTTCGCAATATCGAAGCTGTACATTCGTGACATTTCCAAAGCTGTACATTCGCGACTTTAGTCTAGATCACTGCTCATTCATCAAATCCAACCGTGCGGTCCGACCTTCCGCATCCGGCGAGTACGTTCGCATCGCCTACCACCAAATGACCGATGGCAAAACTTAACGTAAAATGATGTAAATTAAATCAAAGATTAAGATCCCTTAACACAATTGCTGCTTGCTCATCTCGCCACTCCTGGTATTCATAGTCTGAGTAGAGTATCTGAACATAAAACAATCTCAGCTGCCACGCAGACACGAACCCAAATTCCTTCTGAGCACTTTCAGCGATGTTGCTTGATACACCAACCATTTTCCTACACCAAACCTCGCCGGGGGCGTTCAACTTATGGTGAAGGAGAAATGAAGCAAGAAGTCGTTGCCCGTTATGTCTTGTTACGATGGCTAGGGGATCAATTCCTTTGCATAGATAGCTAAACCAGCGCCATTGCTCTTCAATATGTGGCTTGCTTCTTCCTGGGCTTACTACATGCACTGCCTTAACTGGAATATCTCGAACTTTGGATATTCCCCTCACCCCTTTCGGCGCCCAGGATATGAGTTTTTCGCGTAGTTTTTGTGGTACCGAAACAAGCACATGGGTGTGTATTTCAAAGTCGCTGCTAACTTCATGAACATAGACGTATGCGATTTCGTGCCTGCCTGGGGACAGCCCATAATAGCGCGCCCAGGTAAGCAATCCTTTGCAAAAAACCTTTAGGGCATTTGCTGCCTCAGTGTGATCACGCTTACCGATACCCAGCATCCCCCATGAGATAGTGATGTGCGCGTTGAACACCATTCCTCTGCGATTGGCGTAAGCTATCGCCGTATAGAGACGTGATACTTCCTTGATGGATAAGTGGCGATGATTACCGTTGCCAGCCAACGACACATCAACACATGTAATTATCGATTTCCAATCATCACCAGATGGGTATTGGATGACAGAATCCGGATCGATGTCGTCAGAAAGTCCTAGCAGTGAAGCCTTGCGAGGCGTGGGAGTTGGATCAGGCGTTGCTTCTGGATACGGATCAGGATATGCAGCATTTACGATAGCAGAGTAAATACCATCAGCATCGTAAAACTTTTGACGTCTTCTCTCATTGGGAAGCGGCCCACCACGTTCAAGCAGCAACCTCGCCTGATGCTCCCTCTCAACGCTACCTGGGGAATTAGCCATGGCGTAAACCTGCATTCATGCATTTATTTGTAGGGTATTGCCGAACCTCCATCACCCCAACGGAGGTTACATGCAAACTAGAGATATTCATCACATCACCGCCGACTGTTGTTATTGGTTGATAAGTCAGTGCTAGGTTAATTCACACAATTACAGCAACGGTGTTAAAAGTTTCCTGTTCAATAGCAGATACAGGTCCGAAAACAGGAACAAACGTGAATTTGTTGCACAGGGACGTTACATCAGTGTCGGCGCACTTACATTGGCACTGTGTGAGCTAGCCTGCAACAGCACCTGTAGAAAGATGCTGCCGCAAATTGACAGGCTCGCCATCGGCAAGCCGCAAGATATTTGAGAATCCAGCACGTTCATCATCCCAAGCGACGCCATGCACCGGGATCAGCAATTTGGGATTGATACGTCTGGCAAACTCCCTCAGATCTGCCGGCGAGGCATGGCCGCTTGTATGTATATGACACGCCGGGCAACCGCGAGACTCGAACCAATCCCTCAGCAGTACCCCATCGCCTTCATTTAGGTAGCCACGCCAGAGAGACCACGACCAAGCATCGGTAGGATTCGGAACCACACCGTTTCTTTCGAAGTCCTTGAGGAGCGATTTTCGCGTCATCACAACCCACTTTGAGGGATTATCGACCAATGCCCTGGCAGAAATACCGTAAGGAAGCATCCGCTTTACGAAGTCCTCCCGGCCTGTCTTTTCGTACATTCGGGCCAACGCTCGGGTTACGACAACCTTGATATTCCCCCAGTCCGGATGTGGAAGCTTTCCGAAACGGGCCAGCATTTCCATGACTTCGGCGGTATAGAGATCAACCACCAGTGTTCTGCCCACCCCCTTCTTTGCGCAGGCACGGAATAGGGTAACGGTTCGATCGACATTCTGGGCTGACCAAGCAACAAATACCCGCCCGGTTGTGGATTTGAACAAGTCGATGTAGCGCTGTTCAAGTTCCTCCTCGCTACTGCAGGGCTTGTCGCTTCCCAAATTTGTCCCCTCCATGATGAGCACATCGATAGAGGGCGGGGGCGATGCCATCATCCGGGAAACGAGCGCCGATTTCCTGCCGTGAATCCGAAAATCTCCGGAATAAAGCAATCGGCAATCGCCAACCTCGATCAGCAGCATGTACGCATCGAAGGCGGAATGATCCGTGAGAAACGGCGTAATGCGAAACGGCCCCAGTTCAAAGGAAACGTTGCTCTCCCAGTTTCTGAACTGTTGCGGAGGGACTTTTTCGAAGATGCCGGAGGTAAGGCGGATCAGCGATTCCGCTGCCTTGCCGCAATACACCGGCCAACTTGCGGGCAATTCGTCCAGCAACCCGTAGTGGTCCTGGTGGGGATGAGAAAGCAAAACTCCCGCAACGGGCCGTTCCCTATCCAGCGTACTTGGCACAAGGCCATTGACCTCTTCTTCCGGCGCATCCAGAGGCCTGCCTGCATCAAGCAATATCCGCTCACCAGTGGCGGCAGCGATTTCGATGCAGTTGCCGCCGATTTCGTGGGTTGCTCTATGAACTGTCAGTGTTACCGCATTCATGCTTCGCTGCAAAAGTGGATCACGGAGTTAAAACCATCCCGTGGACTATCTGGGCGCTCAAATTGGCCAATCAGAAGATGCCCCTTGACTCGTTCATATCCTGTTCTGCTAACGGCTGCCGATGCGGATGCCTTTTCGCTGCCACTGCGAGTTTCGGGCCAAGCCACCAATAGTTTGCATTCGTCGAATACAATGCTGCGTGCTGGTATCCCCGTTGCTCTAGCCAGCATGTCGATGAATGGGACTCTCGCTGCTTCCTCTGCCATTATTTCCCGTACTTCCTTCAACTGCTTAACGACGCGGTCGAACGAGCGAATTGACTTCAGCTCAATGAAAACGGGGAAATATCTCCCGCCTTTTCCCCCAAGCGCAATGATGTCGGCCCGAATATCCCCGGCTTTCAGTTCATCGGTGATGAAAATGAGTTCGTCAAAAAACTTGTCAAATTTTCTGAACCGACTATTCAATAGCATGTCATGCCTGAGAGCATGATGAATCAAACCCGCTTGCACAACATGCTCGGGCTTGCCATTACCCGGCCTGGATTTATCAGCAGGCGCTGCCTCGCTGGCGTTTTTGAGGGCGGTATCAAGGCGCTTGGTTCCACCGATGACTTTGCCTCCTTCTTTGCTTTCCAGACGACCGCAAGGATTGTCCGGATGAACTGACACGGCGCGAAACTGCCCACCTCCAACGCGAATATAAATCGATTGTTCCGCCAATCGTTTCATTTCCTGCTGCTTGCCCCGCCACTCCGCGAGGCGCTCCCCTCTCTCGATGATGTAGCTTATCCAATTGTCGTTTGTACTCATCTCCCCTCCAAGTCTGTGTAATATGTTGATAGCAACAAATCGCATCATTCCGAAAGGCAGGAAAAAAATCAACCATATCAGTTGGCTTTTTGGGCAACATATATGGGCGAATCAACGGAGGCGAGACAACGACTTGGTAAAAAACTGGGGCTACGAATCTCTGAGCGCAGGAAGTCACTGAATTGGACGCAAGACCAACTTGCCGAACGACTGGAGGTGGATGCAGAAACTGTTTCTCGTTTCGAGCGAGGTGCCACAGTTCCTTCCCTTGTCACCTTGGATAGACTAGCCACTGTGCTCAAGGTAAGCATTGCCGACCTACTGACTGACGCTTCTGCCACCCCGACTGACCAAGCAATCCGCATCTCCGCATGGCTTGAGTCGCTACCAGCCGAAGACAGCGACTATGTGCTTGAGCAAATCAGGGGACTATGCGAGCACTTACGGAAAAAGACCGCGAAGGGGCTGCGTAAGTAAACTCCCGCTGCCGCTTATCGAATCTCCAGATAGGCCAAATCCCGGCCTGCGTCCCAAGGAGATTCCATATGTCGCGAAATCTGTTGCCGCTTGTCCCCACTGACATTCTCAAGGCACACAAAGTCAATGAACCTACCGACAGCCGCTTCAAGGCTGCTGCCCGATTGCTGCAATCCCTTTGGCGACAAGAAAAAGGGCTTCCTATCGGCATGCACAGAAATCCCAATGGCAAGCGCCGCAAGCTTGGGAGCCGCATCGATCCTCGAAGTGGCAGGCAAGGTAACAACTTCCTGTCGCTGGACATCGCCAAGTTGGTACTGCGCGAGATGGTTTATCGCGAAAACGGAGCCATGATTGATGCCGACCGCCTCTGGCACAATCTCTTATCCAGTCAGCCGTTGTGCTTCAATGTCTTCGGCGATCTGAAACTCGATCTTGCCAAGGCAACACGCTATTTCCGCCAACTGCTGCCGGACTTTGTCGCATCGGTAGAGGACATTTATTTCGAGCATTCGCCGGGCCGTGGCGATGCGACCTACACCGAGGACCACACCGCTTTTGACGTGTTCGTTCGCTGCACGACCACGGATGGTTTCTCCGGGTTCGTGGCAATCGAGGTCAAGTATTCCGAGACGATGGCGGAACCCTCCGCAACCGTTCGCCCCCGCCACGAGGAACTCTCAACAGCAGTCGGGCTATATCGTTCCCCGGATGCAATTGATCTGCGCAATGCCCCCTTACAGCAACTTTGGCGAGAGCACCTGTTGAGTCGTTCCATGATCGAATCCGGGCTTTATTCCAAGGGACGGTTCGTCATCATCTACCCGGAGCAGAACAACCAATGCGCTTCCGCCGTCCATGCCTACCAAAACCAACTGGTTACGGAAGCCCCTGAGAAGTCAGGATTCCAGGCGGTGACCTTGGACAAATGCGTAGAAGTGTTCCGGGCTATTGGAGAGCACAAAACCGCTGACGCTCTCTATGAGCGCTACCTTGACTTTGGGAGGGTAGAACGAGCGATATTTGGGTAAAATAAAGGGGCGGTCCGGGTTAGCTCCCGGCCTCCATTCGTCACAGGAAAACCGCCCCCTCGCCCCTATGGCGACTACAACCATGCAGGTCAGAGGATAGAGCACCCAATCAATTTGGGGGCATATCTGGGGGCATGCACAGAGGGGGTAAATAGCCATGTCCAATAACCACGCGATTTATAGCCAACTATTCCTGTTCAACGTCTGACCTGAATTATTGCTTGCGCGCGCTTCATTCCAATGCTTGAATTGTCGCCGGGCACTTCCACAACAATTCATTCATACCGCGAAGGCAACACCATGAATATCCTTAAATTGGCGTCGGCACTCCTGTTTGCCGGCTTTTTGGTGGGCTGCGCCACCGAAACCTCGACGTCGCTTCCCGTGCAGAAGGTCGAAAGCGCCGGGCGTGCCTACACCGGCACGCGCACGCCGATTTCCGTGGGCCAGTTCGACAACCGCTCTACGTACATGCGCGGCATATTCTCTGACGGCGTGGACCGCCTGGGCGGCCAGGCGAAAACCATCCTGATTACCCATCTGCAGCAGACCAACCGTTTCAACGTGCTTGACCGCGACAACATGAAGGAACTCCAGCAGGAGGCCGCAATCAAGAAGCAGCAGCAGAAACTCAAGGGCGCGGACTACGTCGTCACGGGAGACGTCACCGAGTTCGGCCGCAAGGAAGTCGGCGACCGGCAGCTTTTCGGTATTCTCGGGCGCGGGAAGTCGCAGATCGCCTATGCCAAAGTCAACCTGAACATCGTCGACATCGGCACGTCGGAAGTGGTGTATTCCACGCAGGGCGCGGGCGAATACGCCCTCTCGAACCGAGAGATCATAGGCTTCGGCGGCACGGCCAGTTACGACTCGACGCTGAACGGCAAGGTGCTGGATCTGGCGATGCGCGAAGCCGTCAACAATCTGGTGGCGGCCATAGAGACTGGCGCCTGGAACCCGGACCCGAACAAACCATGACACGCCGGTGAAACTTCATGACAAGAAATGGTTTTGCAGGCAGATGCGCCGTTGCTCTCGCGCTGTGCGGCGCGCTTTTGAGCGGCTGCGCCACGGCACCGAAGACGCTCTATCAATGGGGCGGTTACCAGCAACAAGTCTACAAGTATTTTCAGGGAGAGGCTCCTGAATCACAGATTGCCTTGCTGGAAGCAAATTACCAGAAGATGCGCGCCGAAGGCGGCAAGCCGCCGCCCGGTTTCCACGCCCACCTGGGAATGCTTTACGCGGAAATCGGCCAGGGCGAACAGGCCGTACAACAGTTTCAGACGGAAAAGTCACTCTTCCCCGAATCGGCGGCCTACATGGATTTCCTGCTGAAAAAACGCGCGCCATAGGGAGAAACCATGCAAAAACTGCCGAAATTCCTTGCCTGCCTGGCTCTGGCGCTGATCGCCGCAGGCTGCGCTGCTCCCAAGGCGAACCGGGACTACACCGCCTTCAAGAATGACCGTCCGCGCTCGATCCTCGTGCTGCCGCCGCTTAACAACTCCCCGGAAGTCATCGCCACCTACGGCATGCTCTCGCAAATGACCTTCCCGCTGGCCGAGGCCGGGTACTACGTCCTGCCGGTCGCGCCGGTCTTTGAGACTTTCAAGCAAAACGGGCTGCATCAGGCAGCCGACATGCACGCCGTTTCCCCAACGAAACTCCGGGATATTTTCGGTGCGGATGCCGCGCTGTACGTCTCTGTGACGCAGTACGGCACCAGTTACCAGATCATCAGCAGCGTAACGATGGTGGCCGCCAACGCCAAGCTGATCGACCTGAGGACGGGAAACCTGCTCTGGTCGGGAGAAGCCGTCGCCAGCGACGGCAACAACGATTCCTCGGGCGGGCTGATCGGCATGCTGGTATCGGCAGCCATCAAGCAAATCGCCAGCACCCTTTCGGACACCGCCTATCCGGTCGCGGGAATGGCCAGCCTCCGGCTGCTCTCCGCCGGCGGCCCGAACGGCATGCTGTACGGCCCCTACTCTCCGAAGTACGGGACGGACTGAAACCCCATTGGCATAGGCGCAAAAGGCTCGCCGCCGTTCCGCCATCATGGAAAACAGGCCCACTGCCGCACCCCGTCACCGCGGCCGCTTTGCCCCGTCTCCGACCGGTCCCCTGCATTTCGGCTCGCTGGTCGCCGCCGTCGGCAGCTACCTAGACGCGCGGGCCAATCACGGCGAATGGCTGGTGCGTATCGAGGACATCGATGCGCCGAGAACGGTGCCCGGCGCGGCTGACGGCATTCTGAGAACACTTGCCGGATTCGGCTTCGAGTGGGACGGCGAGGTTGTATATCAAAGCCGGCGGCACGATCTGTACCGTGCCGCGATGGATCGCCTGATAGCCGCCGGGCAAGCCTATCCCTGCTCCTGCTCGCGCAGCGAAGTTGCCGCTACGACTTCCCGGCACTCCATCGACGGCGGGCTGATTTACCCGGGAACCTGCCGAGCCGGCTTGAAACCGGGGGCAGCGGCGCGCGCCTGGCGCTTGCGCGTGCCGGACCGCGAGTTCGTTTTCCACGACCGGATCCAGGGTCCGGCAAGCCAGAACCTGGAAAGGGAGGTTGGTGATTTCATACTGTTGCGCGCCGACGGGCAGTACGCGTACCAGTTGGCGGTCGTCGTCGACGATGCGGCGCAGGGTATCGATTCCGTCGTGCGCGGCTCCGATCTGCTGGACTCGACGGAGCGGCAGATGTGGCTTCAGGAATGCCTGGGCCTGCCGACGCCAGCCTACGCGCACCTGCCCATCGCCATCAATCCGGCCGGCGAAAAACTATCGAAGCAGACGCGCGCCGCGCCGGTCGATCCCGCCAAAGGAGTGGCCCTGCTGATCCAGGCCATGGGCTTTCTGGGGCATGCCGCGCCAACAGCGTTGCGGGGCGCTTCACTCGCCGAATTCTGGCGCTGGGCGATAGCCGCCTGGTCGATCGGGCGTGTGCCGCCCCTGCGGGCGATTCCGCAGGCCCCCTTGCCCTAACCAACGCTGCCCATAGGCGCCGGACTAGCGAGCGCCAGATGCGCCGACAGCGCGGCGTGATCGGAAATCTTCGACCACGGCTTGCCCGAATGCACCTTGGCCTGCTTGACCGTGAGTCCACGCACGTAAATCCGGTCCAGCCGCAGGATGGGCCGCTTGGCCGGGAAACTGCGTCCCGGCGCGCCGGCTTCCCCGCCGAATACCTCCTTCAAGCCAAGCCGCTGAGCCAGCCATGCGTCGGCTTCGTTGCGCCAGTCGTTGAAGTCGCCGGCAATGATGAGCGGCGAATCGTAATTGGCGATCAGCTCGAAATAGCGCGCCAGGGCGTCCATCTGCCGGCGGCGCGAGTAGCCGAAGAGGGAGAGATGGACGCAGACGCAATGCACCGACTTCTCGAATCCTGGAACCCCGATCATGCAGTGCAGCAGACCGCGCCGCTCGAAGCGAAGATGGGTGACATCCTGGTTGAAGGCGTCTTCGATCGGAAAGCGCGACAGGATGGCATTGCCGTGATGGCCATGTCCGTACATGACGTTGCTGGCATAGACTGTCGCCTGCCAGATGTCGCCGGCGAGAAAATCATGCTGCGGCTCGTCCGGCCAATCATCGAAGCGCCTCGCATGCCGCTGGTGCTCGCCCTGCACTTCCTGAAGAAATACGATGTCGGCATCCAGCCGGCGCAACTGCTCACGCAACTCGTGCACCACCATGTGCCGGTTGAACTGCGAAAATCCCTTGTGGATATTGTAGGTAACGATTCGCAGGTCGGGCGTTTTCATGGCAGCAGCTCTATGGCGTTTGGGTGCTGATGCATCGGCGCGTCTTCCTTAGTCTAGGATACGGCAAGCATCCTTTCCAGCGCCAGCCGGGCTTCTTCAACCTCATGCGCTGGCACCTCGATACGATTGACAACGTGCCCGGCAGCCAGGTTCTCCAGCGTCCAAGCCAGGTGCTGCGGATCGATGCGCTGCATCGTCGAGCACATGCAGACGACCGGCGCCATGAACTGGACGATTTTGCCTTCGGGCCTGACCTCTTCGGCCAGCCGGTTTACCAGGTTGAGTTCGGTGCCGACCAACCAGCGCGTGTTTGCAGGCGCTTCCTTGACGATCTTGACGATGTGCTCGGTCGAGCCGACGTGGTCGGACAATTGGCAGACTTCGAAACAGCATTCCGGGTGCGAGATGACGAAGCCTTCGGGATGCTCGGCGCGAAACTTGCGGATATGCGCCGGCTGGAACATCTGATGCACCGAACAATGGCCTTTCCAGAGCAGCAGCTTCGCCTTGCGGATCTGTTCCGCCGTCAGCCCGCCGTTTTCGAGGTCGGGGTCCCAGACCATCATCTCGTCGAGCGGGATACCCATCTGAAAGCCCGTCCAGCGCCCCAGGTGCTGGTCTGGAAAGAACAGAATCTTTTCCCGCTGCCTGAATGCCCGAGTGGCAATCGTGCCGGCATTCGACGAGGTGCAGACGATGCCCCCGTGCCGGCCACAAAAGGCTTTCAGGTCGGCGGCCGAATTGATGTAGGTCACCGGCGTCACCAACGCCTCGGCGTCGAGCACCTCGCTGATTTCGCGCCAGCAGCGCTCGACCTTGGCCAGATTGGCCATGTCGGCCATCGAACAGCCTGCCGCCAGATCGGGCAGCACCGAAATCTGCTGCGGTTTTGACATGATGTCGGCGACCTCGGCCATGAAGTGCACGCCGCAGAAGACGATATAGTCGGCATCGGCTTGCGAGGCGAGGCGCGACAGCCGCAGAGAATCCCCGGTCAGATCGGCATATTGGTAAACATCGGCGCGCTGATAATGATGGCAAAGGATCACGGCCTTGCGGCCCAGGCTGTCGCGCGCGGCCCGGATGCGCTCATGGCATTCCGCCTCGGGCATCTGGCGGTAGCGGTCAAAAGAGAATTGCGGGGTAGTCATTGAAAGAATCTCGGGAAACGCCGGCAAAACCGGCAGAAAAAATCCGCTAACTGTGCCAGGGAAGCCCCGAAAAACGCCAGCCGCTCAAGCGGCCGCGCTGGCCCTGGCCATCGACGTCGCCCTCGAAGCCATCCAGCACGTTGTAGCAGGCGGTAAACCCCGCGTCGGCCGCAAGGCACGCCGCGTCGTGGGAACGGAAACCGCTGCGGCAAATGAACATGACGATCATATCCCTGGTGATCTGCCGCTCGAGCTGTCTCAGAAAATCCGGATTGAGCCTGCCGCCGGGGTAGAACTGCCACTCGATCTCGATGGCCCGCGGGATGCGCCCCACCCAGTCCAACTCAGCGCGCGTGCGCACGTCGACGAGCTTGGCGCCCGGCGCCAGATGCCAGATGTCCCATGCCTCCGCCGGCGTCAATGCCCCGGCATAGGGCAATTGCATCACTTCGGCGCGCCTTCGGGCGGTGTTCAGGATGTCGTTCGACTTGACCATCAACGTAGGTTCATCATTCAACAATCATGGGCGCCAAGTATAAACCCGCAATCCCTGCCGTTGACACTGCCGCATGGAAAAGACAAACGGCTGTGGCGCACAATAACGCCCCATTTTGGTGCATGGCAAGTTACCCCACGCACCAAAAGGAGTCAATTCGATGCCCTTATTCGAAGCAATGCCTTACGCAACCGCGAAAAATCGACCATCGGCAAGTGGCATGGATTCTGCTCATCTCCGGTACACCTTCAATTTATTGCTACCGGCATGACCGGTGTTCGTTAAGGAGAATTAAAAATGGCAAGCCCACAAGACGTCATCAAAATGATCGAGGAAAACGAAGCCAAATTTGTGGACTTCCGTTTTACCGATACTCGCGGCAAGGAACAGCATGTGACCGTTCCGGTCAGCGCTTTCGACGAGGACAAGTTCGAATCCGGGCACGCTTTCGACGGCTCGTCGATTGCCGGCTGGAAGGGTATCCAGGCCTCCGACATGCTGCTCATGCCCGATCCCGGCACGGCGTACGTCGATCCGTTCTACGACGAAACCACCATCGTTCTGGCCTGCGACGTCGTAGACCCCGCCGACGGCCGCGGCTACGACCGCGATCCGCGTTCGATCGCCAAGCGCGCCGAGGCCTACATGAAGTCCACGGGCGTGGGCGACTCGATCGTATTCGGGCCGGAAGCGGAGTTCTTCCTGTTCGACGACGTGAAGTTCAGCACCGATCCCTACAACACCGGCTTCCGCATCGACTCCATCGAGCTGCCCACCAACACCGGCACCGAATACGAGATGGGCAACCTCGGCCACCGTCCGCGCACCAAGGGCGGC
>JAVBSG010000114.1:0-7278 GCA_031547245.1 Propionivibrio sp. | reverse complement strand
CAGAAGAGCCGACCGGATGATCGACGATAAGGAAACCGCCGCGCTGCTGGCCAGCGCCACCTACGGCGTGCTGTCTACGGTGGGCGGCGACGGACTGCCCTACGCCGTGCCGATCAGCTACATCTTCCGCAACGGCGCGATTTATCTTCACTGCGCGACGGAGGGGCGCAAGCTCGACAACATCGAGGCCAATCCCGCCGTGTCGTTCTGCGTCGTCGGACACACCCAAACACTGCCGGGCCATTTCTCCACCGTATACGAAAGCGCCATTGCCTCCGGCAACGCGAAACTCGTTTCCGGCGACGAAAAACAGGAAGCCCTCGTCGGAATCCTCGAAAAATACGCACCCGACTTCATGGAGTCGGGGCTCAAATACATCGACGGAAAGTTCGACAAGGTCACCGTAGTCCGCATCGACATCGACCACATCAGCGGCAAGGCGCGGCGGCCGTGACCGCACCGTTGCCTGACCCTCGCGCTATTTCATGAAGGAGAACTCTTCCATCATCTTTTTGAGGTTGAGTGCGTCCCAGGGCATACGTTCGGCAAATCCGAAGCCGGCTACGTTCGCGGCTCCGGAAACGTCCTTTACGAACCGCGTGACCTGCTCGTGAGCCGGCTCATCCTGCAATCTGCCGAAGCATACCCGCGGCCGAGATGCCGATGATGACGGTGGGCAGCATCGAAAGACGTGCCGCCGCCAGTAGAGTCACTGCCAGGGCGGCCAGATCGGCGGGGCGGCTCGACACGAAATGCGGAGCAATCACCGAAATCAATACGCATCCGGGCGCAGCTTCCATCACGGCCATGGCTCGCCGGCTCAAAATCCTGTTGCGCAGAGCGACATAGCCCAGCACTCTGGTCAGGTAGGTAACACCGGCCATCAGGACGATGGTGAGGAGCGTGGAGGCGTGAATCATGTCTCGCTCCGTAACGATATCCAATAAGCAGCAGCCAGGCCCGACAGCGCCCCGGCGGCGACATACCATGCCCCAGGCGCCAGCAGGTAGGCTGCCGCTGCGACAACGAGGCTGACCAGCCATGGAAGACAGGCACGGACGCCTTTCCACATGCCGCGCAGCAGAACCAGGAAGACGGCCGGAAAAGCCATGTGAAGACCCCAGGCTTCGACATCGCCGATCATCGGCCCCACGGCGGCGCCGATCGCGGTGGCCACGACCCAGGTCAGGTAAAGTCCGAGCGAAGCCCCGAAGTAGTAGCGCAGGCTGAAAGCGTTCGCGTTGCCTGCTCGCGCGCGCCGTTGCGCATCGGCCAATCCCAGCGCCCAGCTCTCGTCGCACATGAAGAACAGTGCCGACAGCACCTTGCGCTTGGGCAGGTTCTGCAGGTAAGGCGTCAGCACGGCTCCCATCAGCAAGTGACGGCTGTTGACCAGGAAGGTGATGGCCACAATCAGCAGCATGTGCGGCGGCGAGGTCCACAACGCAACGGCGGCGAATTCCGAACCGCCGGCAAAATTGAGCCCGGTCAGCAACGGCACTTCGAGCGCACCAAAGCCCTTTTGGGTTGCCTGGGCGCCGAGCACCAACGCGAACGGAACGAAACCCGCCATGACCGGCAGCGCATCCGTCAGGCCACGCCTCATTTCGCGCGATTTACACGGCAACGGGGTGGTTATCGAAACGACAGGGGCACTTTCCATCATGCGAGGCTCTTCAATGACTACATCATGGGTGGAAATTATGCGCCAATTTTCGTGAAATTTGGTTGCGTTTACTCTCAGATTTCCTACAAGTTAAGCATTTAATTCCACAATAAACGACTATTCATAGCACTGCATGCTATTCTGCCGTTGGCACAAAACTGAGGGGACATCCGATGGCTTTGGAACTCGACAACATCGACCGCAGGATTCTGAATGCACTGCAGGACGACGGGCGTCTGCAGAACGTGGACCTGGCCAAACGCGTGGGCCTTTCGCCTTCGCCCTGCCTGCGGCGCGTGCGCCTGCTGGAAGAAGCCGGCATCATCGAACGCTACGTGGCCATCCTCAATCCGGCCAAGGTAGGCGCCGGAATGACGGTGTTTGCCCGGGTCTGGCTGATCGGGCAGGATGATGACACCGTCAACAACTTCATTGCCGCGGTCAAGGACATGCCCCAGGTGACGGAATGCCATCTGATGGCGGGAGACTGCGATTTTCTTCTGCGCGTGGTCATTGCGGATCTGGCCGCCTACCGCCAGTTCCAGGTCTCCTGCCTGACACGGCTCAAGGAAGTCCAGAGCGTCAAGACCGAGATTCCGATGCAGAATATCAAACAGATTTCAAAGATTCTGCTTTGAAGCGAAAAAACACCGGTTACCGGCCGCGAAGCATCGCTCGCAACGCGGATGGGAATCAGCCCCGGCCGTGCCGCGCCTGCGCGGTGATTTCACGCAGGCAATCGAGGAAAGCCGTATGCTCCCGTGTCGGCAGCCAGTCGCGGCGGGTCGTCACCCCTTGACCAGCATGTCGCCGCCGAGGCAAGGGCAGCGGAGTTCGGCCAGAACGCCGAGATCGAGGTCGTACTGCACTTCGGAGCGAGGCAACAGCGTGATCGTGTCCGAGCTGAGCAACAGCGACCGGCTCATGGTCAGCGAAGATGTTTCGAGATGAAAGTGCGGGCGCGTCTGCACGCCTTCGAAGATGGCATCAATGCGGATACGCCGGAGCGTGCCGACGGCAGGCACCACCCATTGGTATAGCGCCAGATCGGCGGGCGTAACTTCCGCGCGTTCGGTCAGCGGGTACCCGGGCCGAGCGAGCAGAAATATTCCTCCGGCGTCGGATCGATCAGCACGGACTGCTCGATTCCAGGTTCCCGAGTCATGGGGGCGTCCGAATTCGTATTGGTAGAGTTGTCGACAAAAAACCAACATGGGGCGCGGCGGCTCGCCCGGTTTGCCTCGCATGCCGGCCCTTTTGTTCTTGTTCGCATTGGCACGGGATGCTTTGTGCAAGCCGCAGACAGTGCGCATGATACGACGACGGCGCGCCGTCGACGAAGCGTGAATTGTCCGGCCGGCCCCAGGCTGCCCACCGATTCTTTCCCATTTGAAAGAAATATGACAGGTTACAGTGTTATCAAGAAGGTGGCACGCTAGTTGGGCGTTTTGGCGATTCCCCTCGGGAGGGAGTGAGTCAATCAGGCAGGATGGAGTCTTTGACCTAGCCTCTGTGAGCCTGCCTGAAGAGCCTTAAGGAAATGTCTGCCAGCCTTGCTAGCGTGCCGTCAGTTCGACTGCCGGCGAGCGGCCCGTGCTTGGGAAGCGGTAGCGGGAAATTGACAGGAACGACGAGCGAGACACCCACGGGCGAAAAATGCGCCGGACCAACAAAGCGCACGCCCCGCCGCATACATTGGCCACCCCTCAGCATCCCAACAACTTACCCCCCCTTGATAAAGCCTGTTGCCTCCGGCCTACCCCCTATGGCCTGTTGCCCCAGTTGAACTCGTGAAGCGCTGCTTCCGCTAGTTGTTCTTCGCCTTGCCCCCTTTGCACGGCAAAATCGGGCTGGCGAGATTTTGTTGCCATCTTTTTCTTGATTGTATGCCTTTTTCGGCCTTTTTTCCTTTTGCCCGGAAACTGTCGAAGCACTACGCGATCAGGAAGGCGGAATTCAGGTATACGTATTGTTGCGGATAAGCCGTCCAAACGCTTTTGAGCGTGCTCCTCGCTGCCGCTGATGGTTCCCAAAATGGAGTAAGCCTTGTCTGCGAAACAATTGGCGACAGCCTCGCCGGCCAGGTGCCTGGTGGATTCACTTGCGCGCCGCCGTGGCAACGGCTTCCTGCTTGCGGACCTGGGCAAGAAGCCGCTCCCGGCTGTGGCGGATATGCTCGCGCATCGACTGTTCCGCGCCGTCGGAATCGCGGGCATGGATACGGTCGATGATTTCGTGGTGTTCCTTGGCGGTGACAAGCGCGATGTTGTCGGACTGGCGCACGGCATGCAGGCGGTACAAGCGCAACAGCGAATACAGGTCTTCGCATAGCAGGCGCCTGATCCATTGGTTGCGGCTGCCCACTGCGATTTGCATGTGAAAGTCGGTGTCCAGCTGGCCCATGAACAGGAATTGCGGTCCTTCGGTAATCAATGTCTCGATACGTGTGGCCGTGTCACGCAGGTTGCGGATTTCATGCGCCGTCATCTGCTCGGCCGCCTGCCGGCATGCCATGCCTTCCAAAGCCTCCCGCATCGCCAGGAGCTGTTCCAGATCTTCGAGCGACAACTGAACGACGCGCACTCCCGCATGCGGAGTCCGTTCGAGCAGGCGGCGCCCCTCCAGAGTCCGGATTGCTTCGCGCAACGGGCCCCGGCTGACGCCGAGCGTGGCGGCAAGCTGCTGTTCCGGCAACCGATCGCCGGGACGCAATTCTCCACTCATGATCAGGGCCTCCAGCTGTGCGACGGTGTCGTCGGTCATCACGCGGGGCGAGAAAAAAGGTTTGGAACTATTCATGAAAACACCACGGTAAATTGTTGACGACATTTCATGATTGTCTACAATATTGACTTTCCGTCTACGAAGGATTGATTATGTCTTCTTCTTTTAATTCAATCAATATCCTGGTACCGGTCGGCGCTTTGGGGCTCGGCGTAAAGGAAAGCGATGTTTTTGCCCGTGTCGGCGAAGCTCACGCCATTGCCTGCGACGCGGGTTCCACCGACAGCGGGCCAGCCTATCTCACAACGGCCAAAGCCAAGTATTCGCGTGATTCCATCAAGCATGACCTGTCGATTCTCATGCGCGCGCAGGCAAAGGCCGGCATTCCGCTGCTCATCGGTTCCTGCGGGACCTCCGGATGCGACGAGGCGCTCGAGTGGACCCGGGACATCGCCCTGGAAATTGCGAAAGAGCACAACCTGCATCCGCGCATCGCACTGCTCTATTCGGAGCAGTCTCCCCGGCTCATGGCGGCCAAGGCCAAAGAAGGGCGCATCAGCCCGCTGGCGCCGATGAAGGACTGCGATCCGGAAGACTTCGAGGCATGCGACCACATCGTCGCCCTGATGGGTCCGGAACCCTATATCGCGGCATTGAAGGCCGGAGCGGACATCGTCCTTGGCGGACGCTCGACGGACTCCGCCGTACTGGCGGCCGTTCCGCTGATGCTCGGCGCAGGGGCCGGCACAGCGTGGCACGCGGGAAAAGTCGCCGAGTGCGGCTCCTTGTGCACGACACATCCACGCGAGGGCGGCGTCATGATCAGCGTGGGACTGGACGCGTTTACCGTCGAACCGCTTGGCGAAAACAACCAATGCACGGTCGATACCATTGCCGCCCATATGCTTTATGAGAACAGCGACCCCTATATCCTGCACGAGCCAGGCTGTATTCTGGACGCTACCCAAGCCGACTACAGCGCCGTCGATGAGCGCATCGTCCGTGTGACAGGTTCAAAGCTTCTGCCGCAGCCTTATACGATGAAGCTGGAAGGTGCGCGTGGATGCGGATACCAGACGATCATGCTCGTCGGCATCCGCGATCATGAGGTTCTCGCCAATCTCGACCGCTTCATGGCGCACATGCATGAGGTGCTGACATCGCGGGTGCGCACGAACATGGGGGCGCGCGCGGGAGACTTCACTATTTCCTTGCGGGCCTATGGCTGGAATGCCGTCTGCGGCGAAGAACTCGACGCAAGCACGTCCCCGCCCCGCGAAGTCGGGCTGCTGTTCGTTGCCACCGCGGCGACCCAGGAAATTGCCACGCAGATCGCCAAGACCTGCAATCCCTGGTTCTTCCACCTGCCCCTGAATGCCCGCCAGGAATTGCCGAGTTATGCGTTTCCGTTTTCACCCGCCGAAGTGGAGCGCGGGCAAGTCTACGAGTTCAAGCTCAATCATGTCGTTCATGTAGACGACCCCATGGAACTGGTTCGCACGGTATTCTTGTTCTCCAAGGAGGAATCACATGCCTAAAATCGGCGAAGTCTGTCGCTACGTACGGTCCAAGAACGCAGGACCGTTCTGGATCACCCTGGATCTGTGGTTTCCCGATCGGGACTCATTTGACCGCTACAGCGGATCGCCTGCTCTGCAGCCTGCCGCAATTGGCAAGCTGTTCGGAGCCGATCCGGCACAGATCAAGTTTTTCCCGGTTCCGAATCTGTGCGTCGTGAAGGTTTCCTATCCACGCGCCTGCGCCCAGGGCGGCGTCATGGAACGCGACATGCACGGGGGCCAGCAATACGTTCGCTTACTCGACGTTGAACTGTAGAAACACATAGCGGCGTGACTGCGAACGGGAAATGCTCGAACTAACGCATATCGGTTCAGCTGAAGCCATGCAATTGGCGCTGGCTTGCGTGGTCGCGTTGATTTCGTCAGTGTTGGGAGGACTGTCCGGTTTTGGAACCGGACTGGTCCTCCCCGCATTTTTAGCCCCCCTGGTCGGCATTGCGAATGTGGTCCCGGTCCTGGCCGTCGCCATGCTGTTCAACAACGGCAGCCGTGTCGTCGCATTCTGGTCGGATATCCGCTGGGATCATGTACGGCGCATATTATTTCTCGGACTGCCGGCATGTGTCGCCGGCGCTTATAGCTATACTCTTCTGAGCGCCAGCTGGGTTGCGGGATTGCTTGGCACGTTTCTACTGATAAGCGTTCCCTTGCGCCGCCTGCTCAGGGCAAAAAAATTCCATTTCTCGTCAAATGCCCAAGCCTTTGCCGGCGGTTGTTTCGGCTTCGTCAACGGCGGCATGTCCGGCACCGGAATCCTGCTGATCTCGATCCTGATGTCGGCAGGGCTTGGCAGCGAAGTGCTCATCGCCACCGATGCCGTGATATCGCTGCTCATGGGCATGACCAAAGTCGGCCTGTTCGGCAGCCTCTCCGCCTTGTCGATCGAACTGACCGTCGTCGGGCTATTGGTCGGTTTCTGCACGGCGCCGGGCGCATTCGTCGCCCGCTGGCTTCTCAAATACATTCCGGCGGGGATCCACGCCTGGATAATGGAAATATTCGTGGTGATTGGCGCCGTTTCGTTGCTTGCCAATATCTGACAAGCGCCCTGAAAGGCGCAGCAGCATGCATGGAGACCGATTAAGCAGAGCATGACGCGCTCCTTAGTTTCGTGATTTGATTCTGAGACTGCGCTTGCCGCCCTCTTTATACTGTATATAATTACAGTCAGTAGTGTCCGGTTAAAACGACCTCAATGAGCTTGAAACCGAGAACTGGAGCGGACTTCGGAGAATTTTCAGGTGTCTCCGATTTGAACGATGAATCGCCGATGAGGCAGTCTTTTGGCTTTGCTTTGGCCGGAGACGC
>JAVBSG010000063.1:0-19752 GCA_031547245.1 Propionivibrio sp. | reverse complement strand
AACGAAATCCTTGACCGCTTCATGAGCCGGGCGACCATGATGGACGCAGAGCAAGAACTCCTTGCCCTTGGTTCAGATGCGGTTCCGATTCTCGAGTCCGTGTTGAATGGCAATTCAACCAACGAGTTCGGAGTTCCCTACCGAAAGCTTGGCCTACCGCTTCGCTGCGTATTGGAAGTCGCAAAGCGATTGGGCTCACTCGCGCGCCCACTCGAATCGCTTCTCAGAATCGAACTGCATAGCGGAAATTTCGTTGCGGCCCAGGCGCTTGGAGCTCTCGGATCAGTTGCCGACGATTCAATCGACGAGCTGGCGGCCCACCTTGACTACGATGTCAATCAGCGCATCGGACATCCTCACGCACTTGACCTCATGAGCGAGTGCGCTGCATCGCTGATCAGACTCGGCCACGCGGACCATCCAACGGTGGCGGCGGCTCTTGGGCGCTCACCGCGAGCCGCCGCAGATTTCGCCAGGGTAATGCAGTTTGTCCGCAGCTGATCGTGAGGTGGTAACAGCGTGGGCTGACTGCTTTTCGCGTGCGTTGGCCAAGCCCCGGCTTGCCGCGATGCGCTCGGGCACGGTGGTCTGAATAAGCGGCCTGTCCTGCCCCCTTGGCCTGCGCCCGCCCCACTGCCCCCAGCCGTCGTCAAAAAGCACGATGGAATACGTTCCAAAGCTCACGCACCGGATCTCCCTGCGGATAGCCAGCCCTCGTCATCAAGCAGCGATTCCCAAAACGAGCGACTGAAAAAGCCCTCGGCCACGGGACTCCCACGGTGATAACCGAAAGTGAGCACGATAACGGAAAGAAGCTTCCTGAGCGATTTTCGTTATGAGATTCTGCGATCTCCAATTAACCGGCACTGCCAGAAATACAGGAAATCACTGGGGTTATCGAAGTGGTCAATCAATCTTTAATTATTGTTCAAGCAGGATCGCCGCCCGACGAGATTTACAGGGTTCTGGGCGACTATCCGCGTTGGTTTTGCGATGCCCTCGGCCTGCCGATAGAGGAAGTCGAAATCGTCAGGGTGTTTGACGGAGAAGCCTTACCGCCGCCAGATCCGGCGCGTGCCGCCATTATTACCGGTTCGTGGGCGATGGTGACCGAGCGCCTGCCCTGGAGCGAATCGACCGCCCAGTGGATTCGCGATGCGATGGATGTCGGGATGCCGCTATTCGGCGTCTGCTACGGCCACCAGCTCATGGCTCACGCCCTGGGGGGCCGCGTGGACTTTCATCCTGCCGGCGGGGAAATCGGATGCCATGAAATCAGGCTGCTCGATTGCGCGGCCAGCGATACGCTGCTGGCGGATATGCCCGGGCGATTCGCTGCGCATCTGACGCATATGCAAAGCGTCATCGAACTGCCGCCCGGCGCCCGGGTTCTGGCCGCATCCGATCACGATCCGCACCAGATTGTCCGCTATGGCCGACAGGCAATTTCGGCGCAATTCCATCCCGAGTTCACGCCGGAGATCTGCGCGGCAATCATCCGCTTCCACGCCGGCGCCCTGATCAAGGAAGGTTTCGACCCCGAGAGGATGCAGCGGCAGGTCAAGCCGACGCCGGAAGCCACGGCGCTGCTCTCCCGATTCGTCGAGCAGGCGCTGGATTGCCCGCAGGTTCTAATGAAGACGGAATCTTGAGATGCCCTCCCCGACGGCTTTTGCCGTAATCCCTGTTGATCCGTTGCCGCAAACCCGCCTTGCGCGGCCGCTTCGCGCCGCGTCGGACAAACCGCCTCCCGGCTTCATGCCGAAGACCGGGGAACAACCGCCCGCATCCGCCTTCCGCAGGGAGCGCCATATGCCGCCACACTAACCAGAACAACCGCCGCGGCCACGGGGAAACGTCCCGGGCGATACCGCCGTAATCCGGAATTCGGTCAGTGAATCTCTGAACAAGTCCTGAATTCCAGCAGTAAACCTATATAAATCGCTGATTTATATGGGCCGGGTTTTCTCAAAATTTAGGGAGACAAACAAAATGAAGCTGGCAAGTACCGAAGAAGCAAAACTGAAGAAAGTGCTGGGATTGACTGACGTTTTGGCGCTTACATTCGGCGTGACCATCGGCCCGGGGGTCCTGGTGCTCATGGGGTCCGGCATCGGGCTGACCGGAAAAGGCGTTGCCCTGGCCTTTCTCATCGCAGGCATCGCGAACTGCATAAACGTCATCCCGATGGCCCAGATGTGTTCCGCAATACCGACCACGGGCGCCGGCTATCGCTATTCCTCGCTGCTGCTTGGCCCAAGATGGGGTTTCCTGTTCGAGCTTGGCGTCATCATGTCGAAGGTGACCATCGCGTTGTTCGCGCTTTCGTTCGCGCAGTACGCGCAGGCACTCTTCCCCGAGGCGCCCATTCAGTTGACCGCCTTTGCGGTTCTGACCTTCTTTTTCATCCTCAACGTCCTTGGGCTCAAGTCCGCATCATTCCTTCAGCGCTGGCTTGTCTTGATCAAGATATCGGGATTGGTCATTTTCGTGATCTGGGGCATTTCCAGCGTCGACATCGCCAGCTTCGCGAACGTCGGCGAAGTGCTGCCCAATGGCATGGATGGTCTGCTGCAGGCGGTGGGAGTCGTCGCCTACTCAAGCTTCGGAGCCGTGACCATCGCGGAACTCGGCGGCGAGATGAAAAAACCCGCCCGCGACCTTCCGATCGGGCTCATCGGCGGCACGCTGGCCTGCACCATTATCTACGTGTTCATATCCTTTGTTGCCGCGGGCGTTCTCCCGATAGCCGAGGTGGCGAACAAGCCGCTCACCTACGTCGCAAAAACCATCATGCCTCACGGCTTCTATCTGTACTTCACAATCGCCGGCGCAATGGTCTCGATCGCCACCACGCTCAATGCCGTCATCCAGTGGATTACGAAAGGACTGGTCGTGGCCTGCGAGGATGGATGGCTTCCCAAGCGCTTCGGGACGGTGAATGAGCGTTTCGGCACGCCGCATTTCTGCCTGCTCTTTTTCTATATCCTCGGCTTCGTTGTCATTGTGAGCGGCATTACCGTGACTGACATTGCCCGGCTCGGTTTCGGCGCTTTGCTGACCGTCAACATGATCCCGGCCGCAGCATGCGCGCTTCTGCCGAAGAAATACCCGAAAGAGTATGCCAGCGCGCCCTTCCGTCTCAAGCCGGCCTTACTGTACCCGTGCGTCGCCATGTCGGTGGTTTGCCTGGCGGGACAGGTGTACTACCTTCTGTCCGGCTTGCCGCGCCACCTGCTGATCATCGAGGGCGTGCTGTTCCTGGCAGCGGTTTTCTACGTCATCGTCGCCGGCCGTCGCCACGAGAACGAGAATACGCTGCCGCAGGTGCAACCGGAATCGCCCTGATCGGGATCAGGCCATGCAAGGGCCCTCGGTTACGGGGGTCCTATGGCAGCGCAGCTGCTTTGAGCCGGCAATGGAAGTTTCATATGGCAAGGCCAGCCCTGCGAAAAATCGGGACCCGTTGCCGGCATTTCCGTATTACGATATTTCAAATGAATTTAACCGCTCATTCCATTTCAAAATCATCAGTGCCTTTGTCGCCTTCGCCTTGCCGTGCTACAGCACTGTCTTCGGCTCGGCTTCGCGTCACTAACGATTTATAAATGGAATTACCAAGATAAGCAGGAGCGAAAATGTGCGCACAAACGAGCCGCATCGATTCACAGGCCATCGCCTCGGGTGACTACAAGACCGATTACCAGGAGCGGCTGATGGAAACGCCGACATACCGCGTGACCCAATTCCGGGTAAGCGCGGGCCAGGAAAGCCCCTGGCACTTCCACACCTTCGTATCCGACCTTTTTTACGTAGTCGAGGGCAGCTTGCAGTTGCTGCTTTCCAGCCCGTCCGAGACCATCGATCTCCAGCCCGGCCAGAGCTGCCAGATTGCTTGCGGCCGGCCGCACAGATTCCGCTCGATCAGCGATGACGGAGCCAGTTATCTGCTTATCCAGGGCGTCGGCGCATTCGACTTTGTCGGCCTGCCCCAGGATTATCGCAGCACGTAAAACTTGGGAAATCAGCTGTAGATCCGGACTATTTCAAGGAGACAAGCCATCTCGATGACTCTGCAGCAGCTGCGGGACTTCATGGCGATCGTCAGCCACGGCGGGATGCGCGCTGCCGCGCGCGAACTCGGGGTATCGCAGGCCGGCCTGACCAAAAGCGTCGCGCAGCTTGAGAAGGCGACACAGGCGGAGCTGTTCCTGCGCACCTCCCGAGGCATCACGCTGACCGCCGTTGGCGATCAACTGCTCCAACATGCCACCGCCATCCTCCGGGAATGCGATCGGGCCGAATCGAACCTGATGCAATTGCGGAGCAGCGGGGAAGGCAGGGTCGAACTGGGCGTATCGCCGGTCGCTTCGCTCAATCTCCTGCCGGCGGTTACCGCCGAGTTCCGACGCCGATTTCCTTTGGCACAGCTCAGCGTAACCCATGGACTGTCCCATTCCCTGATCCCCATGGTCCGATCCGGGCGCCTGGAAATCTCGGTATCGTCGCTTCCCGATGCGTTCGATACCGTCGGCCTCGTCACGATACCGCTCTTTCCCACCGAGCCGGTGGTGGTCGGCCGAAAAGGCCATCCGCTCGCCAAAAGCCGCTCGGTGAAGGACCTGGTGGATTGCCATTGGGTGGAGACCGGAATGACCGACCGGTTCGGCGCCCCTGGCAGCAGTGTCGGCGCCATGTTCTTCGAAGCGGGATTCGGCAAACCAAAAATTGCCGTGATTTGCGACTCGTTGTCCGACACCATCCTGCTTCTATCCCGGAGCGACCTCCTGTCGGTGCTTCCGGCGGCCATATTCACCCAGGAATTCATGCAAACGGAGCTGGTCATGTTCCCCATTGCGACCCCCCTGAAGACATTTCCGACCGCCGTGATTCATCGGGCCACCCCCCTCTCTCGCCGCTCGCCGCATCCTTGACCGGCATGCTGGTATCATACGCAAAAATCCGAACGAAGATCGGGAGCCTGCGGATCAATGATTTCTAGACAGAAAATGACGGAGCCACTTGAAGAGAAGATTGGCATTAAGGCCATGCGACAGCGCAAGCGGGCCGACCGAGACATTTAGCTCACCGGCCAACGACGCCAGTCGCCGCCTCGGATCGATTTGTCGTCTCGTAGCGCCGACTTTGCTGCGTCTGGGGCTCGCTCTTTAAGCGCCTTAACCGGTTTGCAGTGATGGCTGGCTGAGCGTTCTTACAGTCTCGCGCGGTACTCTGTACCCGCACGCGCCTCGAGACGCTTCGAGCCGATTCGCAAATCGCAGTTGAGAATCCGGCCGATCCTCATCCGGTCTCCCGCTGACTCTTGATGCAGTTAAGCAATGCCACCACCGCTGGCGAAAGTATTCTCGACTTCTTCGTAACTATGGCCAAGTTGCTCATCGACATAGGAATCTGAACCGGCAGAATCTTCACCATGCCGTATTTTGAGAAATGTTGCGCGACATCGTGCGGGACAACGGAGATCATGTCCGATGCCTCTATCATAGATGTGGTCACAAGAAGAGAAGCGGTCTCAAAAATATCCAGAGAGGAATTTATTCCGGTTTTTTTTAAGGCCGCTTCGATCCACAGCCTCATGGGGCTTCCTGTCGGACGAAGTATCCAAGTCATTCCAACAAGTTCGGACAACTCAATGTGTGATTGGCTGCAAAGCCTGTGGTCGGGGCGGGCGATTACGACCATGCGCTCATCAGTGCCGGCGAAAAAATCGATCGTCAAGTCATCGCTGTCAAATTGATCGGGAAGGCGTCCAAGGACCAAATCAAGGTCGCCGCGGAGCAAGCCGGGAAGAAGTGCGTCGCTTGTCCCGACATCAACGGATACGCGAACGTGCGGATTTTCCTCCCTGAAGGCCATGAGCCACTGTGTGAGTAGCTTCGGAATCGGCCCCATAACGGTTCCGATGCGGATAAAGCCAGAAGCCCCCTTTGACAACTCGGCAATTTCTGCTTCCGCATGGTCGAAATCATGAACGACACTTTTCGCGTATCTGATCATCACCTCGCCGTAGACGGTCGGCTCCATTCCCCGCTGCATTCTCTCGAACAACTTGACGTTCAACCTGGACTCAAGCTGCTGCAGTAAAAGACTTGCCGCAGGTTGTGTCGTATGCAGCGCTGCGGCTGCGCGCCCCATGTTACGAAATTCGTCCAGCGCACAGAGGAGCAGGATTTGTCTACCGGAAAAATTCAACCGCTTGCGCCGACCGACTGATTTCTCGCCCTGATGCGCCAGCAAATCCTGCTTGACCGTCCTGTCGCCCATACCGTTTACCTGATCGCTGTATAAATAACAACAATTATACGAGTCCGGTTTCGCCTCTTATCATCTATCGGTCCTCTTAAGACGGAGGTCAACCGAGGTGGAACCCGCTTCTGACACCTTCTGACTGCGTAACCACAAGTATTTTTATCAAGTATTTGAGGCATGAAGATCTCGAAAAGCATTCTAAGCCAGGTAGACAACGTCTACGCCGTCAATAGCGTGGAAGTTGACGGACGCCGTCGCCTGTTGTTCGCCTCGGAGGGTCGAGGCCCCTGTCTGGCGTATACGGGACCGGATTACGGCGATGCCCACACCGTCTGGAATGATCCAGGAGGAACGATGTCGATTGTTCCGATTCCTGGCACCAATGGCGAATTCCTCGCCGTTCAGAGGTTTTTCCGGATGTTCCAATGTGAGGAAGCCAAGGTCGTTCACGTACGCCCCCTGAGTCAAGGCGGATACGAGGTGGCCGACGTCCTCGGACTTCCCTATATTCACCGCTTCGATTTGCTGACGGTGAGGGACAGGCATTACTTCATCGCCTGTACCCTGGCCACCAGGAAAGAGTCGGTCGCCGACTGGGCGAATCCTGGGCAGATTTGGGTTGGCGAATATATCGGCACGGGAGAGCTTGAACTGCGTGTGCTGAAGGACGGTTTGACCAAGAACCACGGTTACAGTCGTCTGGTTCAGGGAGGCATGATGCGCGCATTAGTCACCTGCAACGAAGGCGCCTTTGAAGTCACGCCGCCGGCGACACCGGGCGCCGAGTGGACAGTCCGACAATTCATGGACTGGCCGATCAGCGATATTTCCGCCGTCGATATCGACGGTGACGGCGAACTCGAATTTGCCACGATTGAAGACTTTCATGGCTCGTATTACCGGGTGTACAAGAAGGTCGACGGCGTGTTCAAGAAGATCTTCGAGCATCCCGAGGTGACCGAGTTCTATCACGTCGTCGTCGGAACAACGCTCGCGGGTCAGCCAGTCTTCATCGGCGGCTGCCGCCGCGGTAGGCAGCAGCTTTTCTATGTTCATCCCAGCAATGCCAATCCGCTTGAGCTGAAAGCCGAAATCATCGATGAAGGCGTCGGCCCGAGCAATGTCTATGTTCTGCACGAAGACAAGCGAGACATCATTGTCGCGGCCAATAGAGAGAAGCACGAGGCGGCGCTCTATTTCGTTATTCCATAGTACAACGGACGAAGTGAAACAGAAAAGTCGTAGAACACATCAGGAGGGAAAATGCAGGCAAAAGCGCAGGTTGCAGAGATCGACTCTGATCATCCGCTAATACGGGGATATTTTGGATTGTTGGGCTGGCTGAACTGCGGCGCGAAAATCGTCGGCGGAGCGCTGTTGGTGCTGATGTCCGTCGCCGTTTTCTCATCCGTGGTTTCCCGCTCGGTGGCCAATTTGTCATTGGCATGGGTTGAAGAAGCCGCCGTTTTCATCATGGTTTGGGTCGTGGTATTCGGTACCGCGCTCGCCATCGAAGCGAAACATATGATCGCGGTAGAGGCCTTGGCGGTGCGGTTTCCGAGAACAGCGCGGAAAGTGTTGAAGACCGGAGTCGGCATCGTATCGATGGTTTTCATAGTCATCTTGATTTCCGCCGGCTGGGATATGGCAAACATCGCTGAAATTCAGTACAGCCCGACGCTTCCATGGTTTTCGATGTTCTGGGTATACCTGTCCATGCCGGTGGGTGGCGTATTCATGCTCCTTAATCTGGTGGGCAACGTGATAAAAATCTGGACGCAGGCCGTGGAACAAGAATCGGAGATATTGGAATGAGCGCGATTACCGGTATTGGACTGTTGATATTTCTGTTCCTTAGCGTTCCCATTGCCTTCTCCCTGGGGTTGTCCGGGCTGTTAGGCGTTGGGTCGGTGGGTATTCCCTTCGTGGTGTTGCCGCAGCGGATGGTCGTCGGTCTCACGCATTTCACCCTGATCGCCTTGCCGTTCTTTATTTTTGCAGGCGCTTTGATGGATCAAGGCGGCATTTCGGCGCGGCTTATCCGAATGGTTCGCGCCTATGTCGGGCATATTACCGGAGGGGTCGCTATCGTCACGGTGATCGCGGCGATGATCTTCTCGAGCCTTTCCGGCTCCGGATCGGCAACCACGGCAGCGCTCGGGTGCATACTGATTCCCGCTATGATTTCTCGCGGTTACTCGCGTCCTTTCGCCGCGTCCGTTCAGGCCGTATCAGGTGAGCTTGGCATAATTATTCCCCCGAGCATCACCTTTATTCTATTCGGCGTCGCGACCGACACGTCGATCGGCGATTTGTTTATAGCCGGCGTCATCCCCGGATTATTGATCGGTTGCACCCTGATCGTCGCATCCTACTTCATCGCAAGGAAGAAAGGATACCTCGGGGTTGAGAAAGCGTCCTGGGATGAGCGGATCGTGGCAACCCGCGAGGCGATATGGCCGCTGTTCATGCCGGTCATTGTGCTCGGCGGCATATATAGCGGGATCTTTACCGCGACCGAGGCTTCCGTGGTTGCCGTGGCTTACGCCACCTTTGTCGGCATTGTCATCACCCGTGAAATAACGTGGACCGGATTCAAAAAAGCAATTACGGAAACCTTGATTTCAAGCGGAATGATCATGTTCATCATTGGCACCGCGTCAGTGTTTTCCTGGATTCTGACACGAGCACAAGTCCCCCAGAACCTGGCGGTGATGTTTGCCGAGTTCTCCACGAGTCCGTACGTGTTCTTATTGACAATAAACTTGTTCTTGTTCGTTGTGGGCATGTTCTTTGACGCGGCACCGGCCGTTGTCGTTTTAGCCGGAATCCTGACTCCGATCGCAGAAACCTTCGGCATCAACCCGGTCCACTTCGGTGTCATTTTCGCGGTAAATATGGCTTTTGGAATGGTTACGCCGCCCGTCGGCGTGAACTTGTTCGTCGCCTGCCGCATCGCGGAAATTGACATGGAGCGGATGATGAAGGATCTGCTTCCGTATTGGTTGGTTCTTATCGCGAATTTGATAGTAATAACTTATGTGCCGCAGATGTCGCTCTGGTTGCCTAGCCTGCTCAAATAGACGTTCGATCAGGTATTTTTAAAATTTCTCGGAGGATGACCAAATGATAACGAAATTTAGACTCGTGGTTGTATCGGCTTTATCGATACTGCTTGCTTTTTCCGCCTACGGCAAGGACGAAGCCGTCCAACCGAAGAAGGACGCGGTACGCCTGAAGTTTGCCCAGACCAATAACGACAAGCACAAGTACCATTTGGCGATGCTTAAATTCAAGGAGATCATTGAGAAGAAAAGTGACGGGCGTTTCGTCATTGAGGTATTTGCCGGCAGCCTCGGCGCCGATCGTGATCTGATGGAAGGATTGCAGATTGGATCGGTCGATGCCGCAGCACTGAACACGTCGGTCATAGCCTCCGTCGTTCCGGAATTCGGGGTTTTTGACCTGCCTTTCATCTTCAAGGATCGCAATCAAGCCTATAAGGTTATGGACGGACCCATAGGCCAGGATCTCATAAAGAAGGCGAACGCCAAGATTGGGTTTGTCGCCACAGACTATTGGGAGAATGGCTTCCGCGGCTTTACCAACAACATACGTCCGATCGTAAAGCCGGGCGATTTGAAGGATCTTAAATTCAGAACAATGCAAAGCAAGATCCATTTGGATTCATTCAAGCAATGGGGCGCCAATCCTGTGCCGATGAATTTCGCAGAAGTGTTCACGGCCATGCAGATGAACGTGATCGATGGGCATGACAACGCCCCCGATACGATAAGCGCCAATAAAATGTGGGAAGTACAGAAGTATTTCTCGAACAGCAAGCACTTCTACAGCCCTGTCTTGTTTATCTTCAGCGCGCATATGTGGAAGAAGTTAAGCGATGCGGATAAAAAGATGTTCCTCGAAGCTTCCAAGGAAGTGACAATTTTGGAGAGGAAGTTGGCGGAAGAAATGTATGACCAGGCTCTGGTTGAATTGAAGAAGCATATGCAAGTGGTGATGGATGTTGATTACGAAGCATTTAAAGCTTCCGTACAACCGATCTGGGGAAAGTATTCCGCCACATTCGGCAAAGATTTGATCGATAGAATCTCAGCCGACAAATAATCGCTTGGAGTGCTGTTTTAGCGCTGTGACACCCCCTATTAGTTAGGCGGCGTTACAGGTTTCGTGCGACCTGGAAATTGGTAGCTATTGTGTTGATTCACGTTACTTGAGATAAAAAGGAATGAATAACATGAGATTCAATATCGCAAATTTAGCCGGAGACGGAATCGGTCCAGAGGTGTTAAAGGAAGGCGTCAAGGTATTGCGCGCGGCGGAAAAAGCAGTAGGAGGTTTTGAACTGGAGTTCCAGGATTATTCTGCTGGAGCGGGCTGCTACCTTAAGACGGGGACGGCTTTGAGCGAAGAGGTCTTCAAGGAATGCGAGCGGGCCGACGCGATCTATATGGGCGCGATTGGTATTCCGGGTGTGGTCGACGCACACGGCACGGAAGTTACCGGTCACGTCATGTTCAAAATCCGTTTCGATCTCGAACTGTTCGCTGGCGTTCGGCCGATAAAGCTTTACCCCGGGGTTAGATCAGGCTTGGCTGATAAAAATGCGATTGATTTCGTAATCCTGCGTGAAAACTGCGAAGGTTTGTTTGCGTCATACGGGGGCGGAACTTTAACGGGGAACGATGTTGCAACCGATACGATGGTTATCACGCGAAAAGGATCGGAACGCCTTTTCGATTATGCATTTCAACTCGCGCAAAAGCGGGCCGGGCGCGTAAGCGACGGAAAGAAGATGGTGACTTGCAGCGCAAAATGGAATGTATTTCGGTCGTTCGCCTTCTTTAAGGATATCTTCGATGAAGTCGCCGATAAATATGAAGGACGCGTGGCGCGAGACTACGCCATCATTGACGCGCTGACGCTTTGGATGGTGCAGAACCCGGAAAACTTTGACGTCATTGCCACGGAGAATATGTTCGGCGACATTATTTCCGATATGGCCGCTGGTTTCATCGGCGGTATGGGGATGGCGCCGTCTGGAGATATCGGACTAAAGCATGCCATGTTTCAGCCATCGCATGGAACCGCACCGACCATCGCCGGAAAGGGGATTGCCAATCCAACGGCAACTGTCTTGTCTGGCCGAATGATGCTCGACTGGCTCGGTGATCAGCATAACAGCGAGGAGGCAAAAACCGCGGCCGCACTTATTGAAAAGGCGGTCGAGGTTACGATAAAAGCAGGGGTAAAGACCTCGGATATCGGCGGTACGTCGTCAACCGCTGCCTTTGGCGATAAAGTGGTTGAAACTATTCAACGGCTGGCGCAGTAGTTTTTTCTTTACCTAAAAACATAAAGACGCATTGATTTACTCTTCATGCCGGCGACAAGCATCGACGGCATGCTCTTGTACATCGTGCCACCTATGTCGATTGAATGTCGCGGTTCTGTTTATTGCCACATACGTTCGGTCGAGTTCATTGTCCCAAGCACGAAGGCAATCCAACTATTTACACCTCTGTCCGCTCAAGGCCGGGGTTCGACAACTACTGTGGAGAGCAGAGGGTTCAAGGTGGTGGCAAAGTGCTTCGCAGCTCGCATGAAATGCCATCCCCGCCTCGGAACCCGCGCCGTCAGCAATCCGCCAACGTAACGTCGCCGTTCGACGCCGGCGCGCAAGCGCCTGCGACGTAGCGTTCCAGGCGCGCCAGCCGGTTGTCGCTTGCCGTGTTGCCGGCGATCGGCGGGTAGCTGCGCGGCGCCAGAAGCGCGCCCGTCAGCCGGAGGAATTCAGCCTCGCTCAGTGCCGCAAGGTTCTTACCGAAATACGCCTCGGCCGCCATCCTGAAGCCGACGATCTCCTTCCCCTCGTGCTCGCCGAGATACGCAACGTTCAGGAACGCGGTCAGCTGCTCCTCCTTGGAAACATTCGGCGAGATCACGAAGCGCGCGATGAGGCTTTGCTCGATTTTCGCGAATCCCGGCCGGAAGTCCTCGAAGAAAAGCCGCTTGGCGATCGCCTGCGTGATCGAAGTCACGCCCGCGCCCGCGCTCGTCATGTCGATGCCGTTGTGGTCGAAGAACGCCGGGTCTTCGATGAGGATCAGCGCATTCTGCTGCCACGCCGTCAGCTCGCGCCATTGCAGCACGCCCCCGGCCCCATCGCGGTAGGGAGCGAACGCCGCTTCGAGCTGCCGATGGGCGGCCCACACGCGCCACCCCTCATAGGCCGTGAGGCCGCAAAGGATGAGCAGCAACAAGGAGCAGAGACCGCGTCGAATCATTCCGGCCACTATAGCACCTCTTCCGGAAGATTCGGCCAGGCGCGAAATGGCCGCAAGAGATCGGGCGCGTACAAGGGCGGGCAAAGCGTAGCGTGCCCACGCGGGACCAAACGCCAAGGTCACGGATTTTTCGCAAATCCCTTCGGCATAATCCTTGGCTTGGCAGGCATTGTTCAGGTGGGAAGCCGCGCGCAGGATATCCTGCCCCGCCATCCGCGTATACAAAAACCCATCCAACCCTGGATGCTTTTCCGGCCACCCGCCACGTCCGGCGGACTCCTATTTTGAGTGCCGGTAAATTTCCGAGCCCGCGAAAACACCGGCTCGTTCGATTCGCCAACAATTTCACCCATGAAAATCAATAGATTACAACGTCATCCCGCGGAGGCAAAACGAGCAAACCCACCCCGCCTTTTCGTGTCGAAAAATTTTACACAAGCAGAAGGAATTCCATTACTGTCATAATGTTTTGTCAAAATATCAACAAATTAACGAACTGGCTCAGTTTTTGCTCATATATCCCGCCGAAAAATGTTTCCCTAGGGAGAAAAAAAATGCGTGTTTTGACCCACATCCTCAAAGCGACTCCGATTGTGCTGCTGGGGGTACTGCTTTCCACTGGCGCACAAGCCTATATAACCAACCCGGGCAACTGCTCGACCAGCGCCGTGCAAATCACGTCGATCGAAAAAAGCCCGCTGGACGGAAAGGAGATGATTTACCCATCGACCTTACCGTCCATCAATGCGACCAGCTGCTTCGGCACGGTCGGCGGCAACGACTCGGGCAATCTCCAACCAAAGACCAATCGCGGGTTCTTCGGCGATGGCCTGCTGAACGGAGAAGGCGGCATCATCAGCCCGACCCAGTTCATCGATCCTTCCCAACTGGCGGATTTGAGCAACAACGGCAAAGCGGACGATGCGGGCTGGATCTACCTTGGCAAGGGCGAGAAAAACAAAAAGTGGGACGGCCCCAATGAGCCGCTCGATATCGACAGCCTGATCAACATCACCATGGCCTGCACCGGCAGCGGCAAGGACGCCTGCACACAGGGCACCTGGTCATTCGAAATGTCGCTGAAAATCGTCGAGGAAGTGCAGAAGGTTCTCGGCCGCAATGTGTTCGATCATCTGGCCCTCGTCCTCAAGGCGGGTGATGCATACGCCATCTACGATTTCGACTTCAACATCATCGCCAGCGCGATGGGCGACGATACGTTCCTGCGTCCGGAAGCCTATTCCTTCACCGGAACGTGGGACACAAGCGATTTCACCAATAGTAATGGCAAGAGCCAGAATCTCTCGCACATGTCGATATGGGCGCGCGATCCGCTGCCTGGCGATCCTCCCCCCTCCGACGTACCGGAGCCGGGTTCCCTGGCGCTGGCCGCCCTGGGCCTGCTCACGCTGAGCTACACTCTGCGCCGCCGGAAGTCCTAAGAGCGAAACAGCCCCTCTTTCATCGGGAGGAAAAGAGGGGCTCTCATGACAGACACCGGAAAATTGAGGCCGCTTCTGCAAGATGCGGCCTTTTTTAATGCCGTTCAAACCCCTGGCGCGGCCGTCACCCCGTGTAGGGCGGATGAGCGAAGCGTTATCCGCCGAACGGGATGAAGCGAAGCGTTATCCGCCGAACGGGATGAAGCGAAGCGTTATCCGCCGTATGGCGTACCCACAAAAAACTCTGCCACCGCGTTTCAGACCCACTACGATCCGCATAGGCACGCCGCGCTTTGCTCACATCCCCTGCACCCCGACACCTCACTCCCCCCCGCTGCGCCCGGCAAACCCGACAGCCGCCATCATCAAAACGACGCCCATCAGCTGCACGCCGCCCAGGCGCTGGCCGAGGAACAGCCAGTCGATGACGACGGCCACCGCCGGATAGGCGAACTGCAGCACCGCGATGCGGCCGGTCGCCAGGCGGGCGATGCCGGCGTAGATCAGCGTGTAGGCCAGCCCCGTGTGGATCAGGCCAAGCCCGGCCAGCCATGCCCACGGCATCCCCCAGTCCGGCCAACCCCGCGCCATCGGCCATGCCCACAGCGCCAGGGTTCCGGCCGCGCACTGCCACCAGGCCAGAACCCCGGCGGGCATATGCCGCATGCGTTTGGCGATGAGGGTGACGCAGGCCGTGCACAACGCCCCCGCCAGACAGGCGACGACGCCCGGCCAATAATCCGGCTGCGGCATCCCCGTCTCAATTCTCCCGAACACGGCAAGGTGCTCCAGAAGGCCCGTTGCCAGCACCAACCCCAGCATAGCGGCGAGCACCGCAGCGATCCGCCGCCGGCCGACCGGCTCCTTCAGCCACAAGGCCCCAAGAAGCAGCAGCCACAGCGGCTGGACGTGAAACAGCACCACCGCCACGCCCGCCGGGATTCGCCCGAGCGCCGTGAAAAACAACCCCCACGAGGCCACCATCAGCAGGCCGGCGGCCAGCACCCACGGCCCGGTGCTCGGGGTCAGGCGCAGAAAGCCCGCCTGTCTACGCCACAGCACCCAGCACGTCAGGCCGAGTAAACCAAAGGCGCAGCGAAACCAGGTCGCCGTCAACGGGTCGGCGTCGGCCCGGTGTACGAAAACGCCGATGGTCCCCAGCAGCATGCTGCCGAGCAGAACGGGCAGCACGCCCGCCATGCGAAGGCTGCCGCATCGGACCTGGCGCGGCCCCGAAAAATCCGCCGCGCCGTCATGAAGAGATTGCTTCGTAGTCATGAACACAGTCTGCGCTATGTCCATTGCCCCGAAAAGCGCATAATTCGAAGACAAAGCATTCGAAAATCGAAACAATCGAGGAGGCGGAATGACGCCCAAGGACATGCAGCTGGACTGGCTCAAGTGCTTCGTCGCCGTCGTCGATGGCGGCTCGCTGTCAAACGCCGCCGGAGAGATCCACCGCTCCCAGTCGGCGGTCAGCATGCAGATCAAGAAACTCGAAGAAGCCCTCGGGCAACGGCTGCTCGAACGCGACGCCCGCCGGCTCCAGCTCACCGCCGACGGGCAAACGCTGCTCGGCTACGCCCGGCGCATCATCGACCTGCACGCCGAGGCCCAGTCGGCGTTGAGCGGCGAGGAACTCACCGGCCGCGTGCGCCTGGGCGTGCCGGACGACTACGCCTCCAGATACCTCACGCCGGTGCTCAAGCGTTTTGCGCCGCGCTACAGCGGCGTCGAGATCGAACTGACCTGCGAACAATCGACCTCGCTCATCCCCCGCGTGGCGAGCGGCGATCTCGACCTCGCCCTCATATCCCGCGATCATGCCCGGCGCGGCACCCTGCTGTTTCACGAACCGATGGCCTGGGTCGGCTCGCCGCAATTCGAGCTGTGGCGGCGCGATCCGCTGCCGATCGCCGTCTACGAAGAAACCAGCCTCGCCCGGCGCAGCGTGATCAACGCGCTGGCGCAGCAGGGCCGCCGCTACCGGGTGGTCTACCACAGCTCCAGCCTGGCCGGGCAGATCGCCGCCGTCGACAGCGGCCTGGCAGTGGCGGTGCTGACCCAGTGCAGCGCCCCCGAACACCTGCAGATCCTCGGCCGCGACCAGGGCCTCGGCCCCCTCGAACCGATGCAGGTCGCCGTCTACCGCAGCCGCGAATCACGCGGCTCGAAAGCCGTAGACAGCCTGCAAAGCCTCATCACCAAAACGCTCCGCCTATCGGATGCCATATGAATACCCGTAGGGCGGATGAGCGAAGCGTTATCCGCCGAAAGGGATGAGCGAAGCGCCATCGGCCGAATACCCCCGTCGATTACCCCGGAACCAGCCACAACCATTCCGCGCACGCCCCGAATGCCAGCCATATAAATTTCAACCGGAATAAGCGATAATCGCAGTAAGCTCCCCACTACGCAGGAAGCCATACACCATGCCCGTATCCTTCATCCTCAGAAGCCCCTACCTGCCCTCCAACCGCTCCTGCCTGCGCCTCGACGCGCCGTCGCCGCTGGCCTGGTTCCAGTCGGTCTGGCCACGGCTGCTCGGCGATGAAGCCGTCTCCAGCCGCGATCTGCTGGGCGCGGACGACCTGTACGGATTTGCCGGCTTTGCGCAGCAGATCCGCGACAAGCGCCTGCCCGCCCCCGCCTCCAACGGCGACCTGGAAAAAATGCTGTCGCGCTACTGGTACTTGGGGAATGTCGAATGCCGGGACGGCTACGTTCTCGTCGAGACCGACGACGACGAGGTCGAACTCGCCTTCTGGTGGGTCAGCGGCGAGGTGCTCGCCGAAGAACAGGAACGCTTTGCCTGCTACCAGACCGACACGCTGCCCGGCGGCACCGGCGACGGCCGTTTCGATCCTTCGTGCGAAATCGAATCGGCTGGCGAAGCGGCTGGCGAAGGAACCACGTACTGTTCCTTCGTCACCGTCTGGGACAGCGGCAACCTCAGCGACCTGCCGGGCCCGGTCCGCATCGACGGGCTGCGCCTGCCGGATTTCGCCGGCTGGCTGAGCCGGATGCCCGCCGACGAAAACCGCCTGTTCGAACTCGAATGGCTGGCGCTGGTCGCGCGCAGCCATCCGTCACTCGACCTGCCCGCCCTGCTGCTGCGGACGGCCGAAGTCTCCGCGGAAACGGCCAGCAGCCATTACCAGGCCATCCGCGCCCGAACGATCAGCGAAGAAGAACTCCGGGAAGACATCCGCTGGCTGGGTTCGCGCGAACGGGCAGCGACGGTGCAGAACGATGCGCACATCCTCGAATTCCGCTTCGACGACGGTTTCAACTACCACATCTGCTTTTTGTTCGACGACCTGTGGGCTTCAGCGCATCCGGTACTGGCCCGCTCGCTGCTCCACTTTTCCATGCCGATCGCCTGAATTCGGAGCACGCGTAGGGTGGGCAAAGCGTAGCGTGCCCACGCGGAACGAACGACAGCCGCCATCCGCGTTGGCATGACGTTGCGCTTCCCGGTCTTCCCTTGAGGCGCGCATTTCTTCAGCCCTACCCATTGATCATCGCTCTTTGCGCGTCTGCACGTGGGCACGCTTCGCTCTGCCCACCCTACCCGCCCTCTTTCCATTGCAACGCTTCAGCATAGGCATCCATAAGCAGAGGATCGTCTTTCCAGTCAGTAAAGAAGCGGGCGATTTCGCGGTTTTCGAACAAATGCTCCAGCGTGCCGTCTATGATGCATCGCCTGACCGCCGCATTCCCGTTTTTATAGATGCCGCCCAACCAATTCTTCAGCCTGACCAGTTCCTTCTTGTCAATTTGACGATCGCGCCACAACGTTCCGAACCAACTGGCAAAATCCCAGGCTGCGGCGTATCGGCCATGAGACCATTCCCCATCCGGGTTCTCGTGAAAGCATCTTTCAAGATAGCGCGGGACGAAGGTCAGGTAGTCCGACAACATCAAGGCCGGAAAAACTCTTCGCGAATAGTCAGCCTTCATCAGGTAGGCGTAGAGCGCGCCCAATGCCTCAACGTCATCGGTCTCCATCCAGGCCAGTACCCGGTCTCTCGGCACGGGACCGGACTTCGGTTTCTCCGGCAACCCGAAGCTCTCGATGATTTCGTCAAGCAATGTTTCCATATTGCCCACTTCTGCGGAACCACAGGCGCTACCGCCGTTTCATGGCGTTCATTTTCCATTGAGCGAACAGATCGCGATTATTCTGCGCATACTTGGCATGACGGTTATAAAATCCCCTGGCCGCCGGAATACGGAATAATCGCAGCCAGCTCCCGGCCACCCATCGGCCTCATGACGAAAAGGAGAAACAAAAAATGTCAAAACCGGAAATCTACGTCAGCACCGACGTCGAATCCGACGGCCCCATCCCGGGCCCCCACTCGATGTTGAGCTTCGGTTCGGCCGCCTACCTCGCGGACAAAACCCTGGTCGGGACGTTCAGCGCCAACCTCGAAACGCTGCCCGGCGCGGCGGGACACCCCGAGACGATGGCCTGGTGGGCGCGGAACCCAACGGCATGGGAAGCCTGCCGCAAGGACTGCCTGCCGCCGGAAAAGGCAATGGCCGGCTACGTGGCGTGGCTGAAGGAACTGCCGGGCAAGCCGGTCTTCGTGGCTTACCCGGCAGGCTTCGACTTCATGTTCGTCTACTGGTACCTGATCCGTTTTGCCGGCGAAAGCCCGTTCTCGCACTCGGCGCTGGACATGAAAACCTACGCCATGGCGCTGCTCAAAACGGGCTACCGCGAAGCCACCAAGCGGAACATGCCAAGAGTCTGGTTCGACCCGCATCCGCATACCCATGTCGCACTCGATGATGCAATCGAACAGGGAGCGCTGTTCTGCAACATGCTGGCGGCCGGCGGCGATCGCGCCGGCTGAGAAACGCCGGCAACGCGCGTGATAGGCAGGGTGGGCAAAGCGCAGCGTGCCCACCCTACCCACCCCACCTCCCCTCGCTCAACCATGCAGGAAGCGCATCGGCACCAGCACGATTTCCGGAAAGATCACCAGCAGGGCTAGCACGACCAACTGCGCGCACATGAACGGCCACACCCCGATGATCGCTTCATCCATCGTCACCTTCGACACCCCGCACACCACGTTCAGCGTCGTGCCCACCGGCGGCGTCACCAGACCGATGGCGTTGTTGATCACGAACAGCACGCCGAAGTAGATCGGGTCGATCCCCGCCGCTTCGATCACCGGCATCAGCACCGGCGTCAGGATCAGGATCGTCGGCGTCATATCGAGCGCCGTGCCGACGATGACCACCATGAACATGGCTGCAATCATCATCAGCATCTGGCTGCCCATGAACGGACGCAGCATGTCGACAACCTGGTCGGGAATCTCGGCAATCGTAATCATCCACGAGGAGATCATCGCCGCCGCCACCAGGAACATGACAATCGCCGCCGTCTGCCCGGCCTGCGCCAGCACCGCATAGAGCTGCGACCACTTGAGTTCCTTGTACACGTAGATCGAAACGAACAGCGCGTAGGAGGAGCAGACCACGCCCGCTTCGGTCGGGGTGAAGATGCCGAACTTCAGGCCGAACACGATGATGCCCGGCATCACCAGCGCCCAGATGCCGTCGCGGATGGCGTGCACGATTTCCTTCCTGGAGGCTTTCGGACGCAGTTCCACTTTCTGCCCGCGCGCCACCCACGCCCAGGCGAACGCCAGGCCCACGGCAATCATCAGGCCGGGAACGATGGCCGCCAGGAACAGCTTGGTGATCGACAG
>JAVBSG010000020.1:0-4698 GCA_031547245.1 Propionivibrio sp. | reverse complement strand
GTGGCGATCCAGTAGGTGGTTTCCGCGATGTCGGCTGCGGTCAGCGGCACGGTTCCCTCATAAACCTTGGCGGCGGCTTCCTGGTTGCCGTGGTAGCGTACCAGCGAGAATTCGCTGCCGGCGCACAGCCCCGGCGCGAGGTTGGTGGCGCGCACGCCGGTGCCGACGAGGTCGGCGCGCAGGTTGCGGGTAAATTGTTCGACGAAGGCCTTGGTCGCGCCATAGACGTTGCCGCCCGGATATGGCGTATTGCCGGCCACCGAGCCGACGTTGACGATCAGCCCGCTGTCGCGGGCCACCATGTCCGGCAGCAGCGCATGTGTGACCGTGACCAGTCCCCTGGCGTTGGTGTCGATCATGGTGTGCCATTCGTCGAGCGAACACTGCGGCGCCGGGTCCGTGCCCAGCGCCAGGCCGGCGTTGTTGATCAGGACGTCGATAGGGCGCCATTCCGGCGGCAGCTGTGCGAGCGCTTCCTTGACCGACTTGGGATCGGTGACGTCCATGGACAGCGGTAACAGCGCTTCGCCGAGTTCGTCACGCAGCTCGGCGAGGCGGTCGGTGCGCCGGGCCGCGGCAACGACGCGGTGGCCGTGCTTGGTGAAGATGCGCGCCATGGCCTCGCCAAAACCTGAACTTGCGCCGGTAACCAATACGATCATGTGTTTCTCCTGTGCAAAGTAAATAGGAAGTGCCGGAAAAATGATACCGGCCTTCTTGTTAACGTTTTCAAAGCAGACTGATGTTTCGTTGCCAAGTTTCATCCTGGGCCAGCGAGCCTTGTCCGGAAAACCTCCCGCTGTACAATCCGGGTATTCCCTCTCCGCCCCTTTTCAGAAAATCCAGATGAATACCCGATTTTTAGAGGCTTTCGTATGGACCGTCAAGCTTGGAAGCTTTCGCGCAGCGGCAGATAAACTGCGGCTGACCCAGGCGGCGATTTCCGGGCGCATCGCCAGCTTGGAAGCTGATTTCGGCAAACGCCTGTTCGATCGCGGCATCCGTGAGCTGCAGATTACTCCGGCAGGATACGCGTTGCTGGCCCATGCCGAAAGCCTGCTTGAAGAAGAGCGCCTGATGCGTGAAGCGTTGACCGGAAAGCAGGTTCTCCAGGGGTATGTGCGATTGGGAATGATCGAGTCTATCGTCTACTCGTGGCTGGAGCCCTTTCTGCGTCGGGTGCATGCAGCACACCCGGAGCTGGAACTGGAGCTGACCGCCGATCCGACTGCGCGACTGCACGAACTGCTGACGCGCGGCGTCATCGATGTTGCCCTACAGACCGATACGGTTATCGGCAAGGATATCCGCAATCAGGAGCTCGGCAAGACCGAGATGGCCTGGGTGGCGCTGAACGATGGCAAGGTTCCGCCGCAGGCGCGGTTGTCCGACATGGCCGACATTCCGATCATTACCTTTACTCGCGGATCGCAGCCGCACAAAGCGGTAGTAGGCGCTTTCGAGAGCATCCGGCTGCGTCCGGCGAAGCTGCATTGCGTCACGTCGCTCGCCGTCATTACACGCCTGCTTTACATCTGCGGCGGCATGGCCTCGCTGCCGGTTATCGCAGTGCGCAAACAGTTGGCGGAAGGGGTTTTCCGGATCGTCGAATGCGATGTTTCCCTGCCTCCGCTGAACTTGGTCGCCAGTTACCGCAATGGCCCGAATATGGGTATCGGGGAAGCGTTGGCAGAACTGGCCAGCGAAGAGATGCGCGCTTTTTCGGCGAGTCCGGACGCCTAAAGCGACCTCATGTTCTGCTCAGACTTTTCTGCCCGTCGGAATTGTCCGACAACCAACAGAAAAAGTTATCATGACTGACAAAAATTAATCGTTTGCTTTGGGGATTTCGGTTTCGACATAATCAGCTATTCTTTATATGGTGTTAGCAAAAAGGAAAGGGGAGTCTAATGGCCGGAGAAATTCTGCAAACGCGCGACGCGCAAGGGGAACTTCTGATCTGGACGAACGTGGAGTCGGTCCATGAAGAGGACTTCAATCGCTGGTACGACCGCGAGCACATGGAGGAACGGGCGGCGATTCCCGGGTTTATCTGGTCCCGGCGTTACCGGGCGGTGAGCGGCAAGTGCCGCTATCTGGCGCTCTACCGGACGCGCACGGTCAACGTGTTTGTCAGCGAACCGTACAAGAAAGCCTTCGGCAACCAGACGGCCTGGTCGAATACCAACTTCGGCCGCATGTTCGACACCACGCGGCGCGTCAATATCGTGACGCCGTTGGCTGGTCAGGGGACCGGTGCGGGGCTGGCGCTGATCCTGCTGGGCGATCTGGCGTGCGCACAGCGGGTAGCCAAGGAAAGCGTAGCGCTGATCTCGGACATCACCGGCTTTCTGGCGGCGCGCGTCCTGTTCCCGGATCCCGAACTGTCGACGCCGTTGCCCGCCAAGGGCGCGAACAACGTCATCGAGCCTTTCCTTGTCATCGAAGCGACCACCACGGATGCCGCGGCCGACCTGGCGCAGCGCGTCTGCAAAGCGTTGACCATCGATCCCGGAAAAGCGGCCGCGTTCGAACTGCTCTGGGACCTGCGTTCGGAAGACCTGCCGGGCAAGGCCTGACCCATCTGTAATGCCCGGCGGCCGGCGGATCGCCAACGGCCGGGCTGCGGGGCATCCAGCGCTATGCGCCGGACTCATTGGGGAAAAAGTGCCGGAACACAAAATAGGCACGATTCCTGCGGGGTTTCTCAAACTTGTCGCAAACACAGCAGAGAGGGAGCGTTTATGAAGTTTTCTGCACTGTTTTCGTGCGCGTCCGCCGCTTCGAAACTAGAAGTTGCACCGACGTGTGGCTGTGCGGGGGCCAAAGACAAGCCCGTTGTCCAATTCGTCGCCACGGGCGGCACCATCGCCATGAAAATCGACCCGGTCACCAAAGGCGTGATACCCGCCATCACCGGCGACGATCTCATGCAGAGCGTGCCCGATGCGGACAAATACGCCCAGATCGAAGTAAACAACTTCGCCAAGATGTCGGCCAACTACATCACCAACGACTGGTGGGCCCGGCTGACCCAATCCGTCCAGGAAGCGCTGGATCGGCCCGAAGTCGCCGGCGTAGTCGTTGCCCAAGGCACCGACACCATGGAAGAGACCGCCTACTGGCTCGATCTCACGGTCAACTCCGACAAACCCGTGATACTCATAGGCGCGCAGCGCAACGCCTCATCCCCGGATTTCGACGGGCCGCGCAACCTGCTCAACGCCATCCGCATCGCCGTGGCGCCCGAAGCGCGCGGCATGGGCGTGGTGGTCGCGATGAACAACCAGATCAACGCAGCGCGGAGCGTCACCAAGACGCACACCGCCAACGTCGAAACCTTCCAGGGCGGGAATTTCGGCTGGCTGGGCGAAGTGTGGGACGACAAAGTCGTCTTCTCGCGCGCACCGCTACGCCGCCGCCATATCCCGATCACCGCCAAGACCTGGCCGACCGTGCATATCTTCCCCATGTACTGCGGAGCGGACGGAATGTTCATCCGCCACGCGGTGGATAACGGCGTGCAGGGCATCGTGGTGCAGGCCGTCGGCATGGGCAACATGAACATCTCGATGTACGAGGCGGTCAAGTACGCCCTGGGCAAAGGGGTGCCGGTGGTGATCGCCACGCGCGTGCCGAACGGCCGTACGATGCCCGTCTATGGTTTCGAGGGCGGCGGCAAGACCACCTTCGATGCCGGCGCCGTCATGGCCGGCGATCTCAATCCGCAAAAAGCCAAGATCCTGCTGACGCTTCTGCTGCAGAACGGCGTGCCTGATTGCGCTGCGCTGCGCGAGGCTTTCGAACGGTAATTCCGGAAAGTTTTTTTGTGCGGGAAACGGGGCCGGGATACGGCCGGCCCTCTCATCAATAAGCTCCAAAGGAGGTAAAAATGGCTGAACCTGTAATTAGCGGTGCGGGGAGTTCTTACAAGCCGAAACGGTCGGTCCTTCTCGGCGCGGCGTTCATCATGGCGACCTCGGCGATCGGACCGGGCTTTCTGACGCAGACGGCTTTTCTGACTGAAAAATTCCTGGCGAGCTTCGGTTTCGCCGTTCTGGCGTCGATCATCATCGACATCGGTGCGCAAATGAACGTCTGGCGTGTCATCGCGATCAGCCGGATGCGCGGTCAGGACGTTGCCAACGCCGTGTTTCCGGGCCTAGGCCATCTCATCGCGATCCTCATCGTGATGGGAGGACTCGCGTTCAACATCGGCAACGTTGCGGGCGCTGGACTGGGCCTCAACGTGCTGTTCGGCGTCAGTACCGAAGTTGGCGCGATCATTTCCGCAGCTATCGCGATCATGATTTTTGCCTCGAAGGATGCCGGATCGGTGATGGACCGGGTCGCGCAGGCGCTTGGCGGACTGATGATCCTGCTCACCATTTACGCCATGGTCGTCTCCAATCCACCCGTCGGAGAGGCTATTCAGAAAACCTTTGTCCCCGACGACATCGGCATCCTCATGCTGCCGATCATCACCATCGTCGGTGGCACTGTTGGCGGATACATCACCTTCGCCGGCGGACACCGGCTGCTTGATGCCGGCATCGTTGGCAAGGAACACCTGCCCGATGTCAACCGCTCCGCCGTAACCGGCATCCTGGTGACGGGCGTCATGCGTGTTATCCTCTTCCTGGCAGTGCTGGGCGTGGTCACCATGGGCATCAAGCTGGATCCGGGCAACCCGGCGGC
>JAVBSG010000157.1:0-10089 GCA_031547245.1 Propionivibrio sp. | reverse complement strand
TCGAGAATCTTCTTTCCCGCCGGGTCGCCGGCCATGCCGCAGAGCAGCTCCTGCACCGCGCCGGCCTTGTCTTTCCACTCCGGGCCGACCATGAAGCAGTGAAAGGCCTTGCCGTCGTTCGTCTGCGAAATCACCTTGAAGCCGCCGCGCGTGCTGCTGTTCAGGCCATTCCACGTTTCGTCGAAGACGAACGCCATTTGGGCCTTGTCGCCGAGGACGGCCTTGACGGCGTTCATGTGGCTGCCGCAGAACTCGAACGCCACGTCGCTCTCCGCCAACCCCAGGGACGAGAGAAGCGTCAGCCCGAGCGGGTGGGTGATCACCTTGGCATTGGCGCTGGCCACCTTGATCGGCCGCGCGGCGCCGGCGAGATCGAAATCGGCCTTGGCGACGAGAACCGTCTCGTCGCTTTGCCCCGCGGGGCGCGCCACCGGCACGTAGCCCTGTTCGGCAAAGCAATAGGCGCTGAACGGATTGGCATAGACCACGTGGTGCGGCGAAGCGAGCACCGCGGCGCGCTCGGCCATGAGATCGTCCTGCGGTTCGAGGTGCATGCGCACGGAAAGCTTGCGCTGCAGATAGGTATTGAGCGTAAACCAGCCGATCTGGTTTTTCGCCGTGTCGTGCGGACAGACACTAAGCTTGCACGTTGTTTCTCCAGTCATGATGTGATCTTTCAAAAGACAAGGGAACGGCGCCTTACTGAAAAGGCATGAAAGGCAGGATGAAAAAACCCTATCAGAGTATTTTCTTGATGGCTTCCGCCGCCCGCTTGACATCGAGGAAGATCAGACCGAGCCGCGCCTGCGGTTTCGCGAGGACGGAAAGCACCGCCTCCTGGCCGGCGTTGATCATCAGCACATAACCCTGCTCTCCCTTGACCAGCACCTGGTCGAGTTCCCCGCGCGCCAGTTCCTTGGCGATACGTCCGCCCAGGGAAAGCATCGCGGCGCTCATCGCGCCGACGCGGTCTTCATCCAGGCCGGCGGGCAGCAGCGAGGCCATCATCAGGCCGTCGGTCGAAATCACCGCGGAAGCTTCGATATCCGCTGAGCTGCTGTTGAGTTCACTGAGGGTTGAGGTAAACATATCTTGGCGCATGACATCTCCTTAGGGCTGTTTGCGACTACGTCGCGGGAAGTATCGACCGAATGGGAGCCTTGACGGCAAGGCGCTGTTTTCGACCAATGGAAAAACCGTTGTGAATCCGTGGGCCGGACCGCTCTCGCGGCGGCGGGATATCGTCGCCATGGCCTCACTCCTTGCTGTAACGCCGGCTCAGCGCCCAGACCAGATCGCGGAATGCCCGCTGGTTCAGGTAAGGAACGTCGGCGATGACGAGATTGAATTCGGTGCTGCCGATATGCAGCGGCCAGAAGCCGATGCAGCTGCCACCCCCGGCGTTGAGCAGCCCCCAGGCCTCGGAGCGCATGCCCAGGTTGCGGTTGATCAGATAGCGATGGCGCGCGTGCAGCGCCGCCAGGTCGGCGCCGAGCGCCGAGAGTTCTTCCGCCGTTTCGTGCGTAAAGCCGGTATTGGCGATATAAAGGCCCTGGCGGTCGGCAAGCAAGGCCTTGCCGCTGCTCGACAGTTGCTGCAGCAGCGGCGGCAATACCGTCTCCAGCGCCCCCGCCGGCGCCGGCAGCGGCCCCGTCAGCGCCTCGATGAATTCCAGCCCCTGCAGGCCGTAGAGCAGATCGAGCATGTCGGCGGGCGTCATTTCCAGCTCGCCGGCCCAGGCCTCGGAATCGATCGATTGCGCATCGGGAGCGGACGCGTTTCCCATCAGCATGAAGAGCAGGCGGCGGACCCGGTCGGGCTGCTCGGTGCACGCCGCGTGATACGCCCCCGAGGGCGTCGGCATCAAGCATTCGTTCTCTTCCAGGTTCAATCGATAGCGCATCGTCAATACCGTTTTGTCATTTTATGGATGAATCATCCGGCCAGTTGCGGATCGAGTTGATAAAGCAGCGCCTGCACCATCATCAGCATGTTTTCGCGGATGCGCGCATCGGCCTCGAAGACCGGGCAGCGGCCCAGGCCGAACGTGGCGAGTTCGCGGCGGTAGTCGAAAAGCGTCGGCTGCGGATTGTCGTCGGTCCGCGTGACGCCGACGACCAGCGCCGTTTTTTCGATGAAGGATTTGAACGCATTGATGAAAAAACGCAGGTCGTTGATCGGCGCATTGCGGCTGTTGTCGAGCAGCAGCACCATGCCGAGCCCGCCCTCGGAGAGCACTTCCCACATGAAATCGAAGCGCTCCTGCCCCGGGGTTCCATAGACGTGCAGGCGGCTTCCGTCCTCGAGTTTCATGCAGCCGTAGTCCATCGCCACGGTGGTCGTTTCCTTGCGCAGCTTCGTCATGTCGGAGGCCGCCGCCTCCGTCGTCAACACCGCGCCCCGGCAAAGCGCCGCGACCGCCGTCGTCTTGCCCACGCCGACGGGGCCGGCCAACAGGAGCTTGTACTGGCCCGTCTTGTCCGTCTTCACTTCATTCGTTTTTATCATCGGATCTCCATACCGCTTTCATCAAATTTCGCAAAAAACCAAGCGTCGTCGCCGGCTTCTTTTTCGCTGCGGCCGCCGGCGCCGCATCGGGCTGCGCCTCGCCGTCCGCGGCCTCGTCCACGAACAGATTCAATGCATGGCAGATCGCATAGAAGGCAAAAACGTGGCGCTGCTGCAAGCCGGTGCGCTCCACCGTATTGGCCAGCGAACACGGGCTTTGCATCCACAGCGCGGCAATCTGCATCGCTCCGTAGGTGCGCGGCAAGCCCGGCAGATTCGGCCAGTGGCGCAAGCTCAGGGTAGCGTGCAGATCGACGCCTTTCGGCAGAGACCCGCGCGAACACCACAGCCCGATCTGCGCCAGGATGAATTCGGCGCGGAAGCTGCGCTGCTTGTCGACCGGCTGCCGGTCGTTGGAAAAACCTGCCTGCGCCAGCGTCCATTCGGAATGGCCGCGGTGCTCCATCCCGTTGGGCTGCCAATCGTCCATGACGCGGATCTCCGGCGCGAACTCCAGGGGTTCCAGGCACAGCCTGTGCAAGGCCTCCTCGTCGAGCTGCCCGTACCAGCGGTTGCGGGCAAAGTCGAGAATGAGCCGGCGGGTGCCGATCGTCACCTCGACGGCCACCGCCGCGTCCCGATTCGCGGACAATATCTCGCGCAGGTATTCGCAGAGGTAGCCACGCGGGTTGAAATACAAACCGGCGACCTGTTTCGCATCGTTGAGATCGATGTCCCGCAGATAGCGGCCGCGATTGTCCAGGCCGCCCAGTTCTTTCTCCAGCAGACCGGCCGCGGCGGGCGTGCCGCCCCCGGTTTTTTCCCTATCCTTGGATTTCGGCGATTTTCCCTCGGCGGCCGGCGCAACGGCCGGCCCTGGCGGCGGCATCCGCGGCCTGGGCGGCGCAGGGAAAACCGGCGCCTCCGGCATCGCCGCTTCCAGCATGGCTTCCGGCATTACCGCTTCCCGGCGTTCGGCCGCCGCTTCCGCCGCCGCTTCCGCCGCCGTTTCCGCCGCCGCATTTCCGGCCGGAGCCAGAGCCGGCTGCAGGCGCGCGGCCACCAGCTGCAGGATATCCATGAACGCGCGGGCCGAGATCGGATTGAGCAGGCAATGCGCATCGGGAATGTCCGTCCGCTCGCGCGTACACAGCACCACGGCAGGGCAAGGCCGCTGCGCGCGAATGGCGTCCACGGCCTCCTTCACGCTCGGAATGTCTCCGTTGACCAGCAGGATTTCAGCGCGATCCAAGGGGGCCAACGCATACTGCAGATCGCCGAAGCGCTCCAGCATCATTTGCAGGACCTGTTGCGTCCGTTCGCTGAAGCCTATGGCGAATATCGCGAACTGGCGATTCATTGCGGCGGTCCCCTCGGCGGCCATGGTCATGGCTCACCACTCTGCGTCACCAGTTCCGCCCACGCCTGCGCACGGCTCCGATTGCTGCGCCACAGGACCGCCCACCAGCTTCTGGCGCGCGATTCTCCGTCCTCCAGGTAGCGGTAAAGGCGCGCCAGTTCGATAGCGCCTTCCCCCCAGAGCGTCTCATCCGCCTCCGGCAATGCCTTTTCGAGCGCCTCGCTCGCTTCTACCAGGCGCCCGCTGTCGATCAGATCGCGGACGGTTTCGAGAAAAACGCCGGTCATGCCTTCGGTATCCGCCGCGTTTGCAGCAGCGCCCAGCGGCACGACAATCCTGTGCCGGCGCCCTCCGTTGCCCTTGCTCAGCCGCGAACGGATCGCCGGCAAGGGCGTATACGCGTCGATCCCCGCGTACAGCGCTTGCCGGAACATGGCCAGCTGCTGCCGGGATAACGGGCCCTTCCAGGTATTCAGTATGTGTTTTCGTAAATCCTGCCCCTTGTCGCCGAGCACGATGAACAAGTCTGCTATCGCTCCGGCAAGGGGCTCGGGCAAGGCAAGCGCCGCGGCAAGACGGATTCGCCGCAGATGGAGATGCAGGTTGGCGGGCTGATGCGCCACGGCATGGGAAAGATGCGCCAGCAGCGCCTCGTTCCTTCTTTCCGCGGGATAATCCAGCCCCCCCGCAGCCGGAGCGGTAAAGTACGGATCATGCCGCACGCCCTGCAAGACCTGCGCAGCTACCGGGCCGTTCTCCTCCGGCGCCTCCTGCGTTCCATTCATCTCCTATCCAATCCGACACGCAACCCGCGTGGGGGTTTTCGAACAAAAACCATGCTCTCGCCCAAATCCTAAATCGATTCAAATGAACTAAACGTCATACTCAAAAACAATAATGTACCGCACTGCATTTTTGATGTAATCAAAAAGCAAATCACATGCCACAGCACAGCTATCTAAAAACACTCAATATTTTTCATTCGCGAGGGTGAAAAAGGCAAAACATCGTCAGTCGGCTGACAAAAATCGTCAGCTTCCGCTATGCAGGATTCACCAGTGGCTACAGCTCGTGAAGCAGGAAGAAACTTTGGCGGGACAAACGCGATTTGTTGAAGCGGGGGCAGTTCAAGATGTGTGCATAACAGGATACAGCCATGAAACCGTTTTGTCTCGCTTGTAAGTTTTACTTGAATTATGTAATTTTTGTGATGTATCATTCCCGCATCCGCAGCATCCTGTCCGGAGCCCGATATCGATGAACGCCCTGTATCCCGACTGCGCCTGTTTCCTAAAAGCGCCGCCCCCGCTCATCCCCCTGCACCGGCAGCTGGCCGACTACCACGCGGCCGTCGAAACCGCGCGGATCGGAACCGAGCTGCGCCTTCTCGCGCTCGCCGAATGCCACACGGAACGGGAGCGCGAAAACAGCCTTCCCGGCAAGACCCGCCAGCGCCTGAAATCCGCGCGCATCTCACCGGCCACCTATCTGCGATTCGCCGAAGCGATGGGGCGAAAGAAATGCACCACGGCGCAAATCGTCGCCGGCATCGGCCTCTGCCGCGCCAGCACCCTGCGCCACATCGCCAACCTGCTGTCCGCCAGATTCATCAAGGGCGAAGGAAAAATCCGCCGGGAACGCGCCTACCGCTGGATCGGATAAAACCGGCCGGCATTGCCGGGCCGGCCCGAACTTGTGCGCCGGACATACCCTCCTATAATATGAAGAATGCGATTCCGCGGGAGGCCTGCCATGAAAAAGGCATTTTCGGCGCTGTTCGGCATGGCGCTCTGCCTTGCCTCGGCGGCCTTTGCCGGCGACGGCAACAGCGCCGCCCCTGGAAAACGTCTCATGAAAGGCAACAACGGCAGGGAAACGAAAGTACGCATCTTCTTCGACGGCCGGGAAGCCGTCGTCGCGCTTTTCGACACCCCTGCGAGCCGGGATTTTGCATCGCTCCTCCCAATTACCCTAACATTCAAGGATTACGCCGCAACCGAAAAGATCGCCTACCTTCCCCGCAAGCTCGCCGCGCAATCGGGAACGTCCGGCGGCGGCGCTCAAGGCGATTTCGCCTATTACGCGCCCTGGGGCAACCTGGCTGTTTTCTACAAGGGCTTCGGCGGCGGCGACAACGGTCTCTACATCCTGGGGCGCATCGAATCCGGCAAGGAAACGCTCGCAGGCATGACGAGGGATTTTGCCGCACGAATGGAACTCACCGAATAGCGCTCTGCCCGCAAAGCGCGAGGCGCACGATTTAAGGGAAGATTGACATGAGAAGAATGGCATCGAAATTCCTGGCGGCAGTTTTCATTTTCGTTATCGGTTTTGCGGGCGCCATGGAGGCCCAGGCCATGAACACAGCATTGAACGCCAGGCAGCAGAGCATCGTCGTCATTTCCGCCTGCACCGCCAACGGCAACCTGAACGAATTGAAAACCGCCCTGAACGAAGGCCTCGACGCCGGCGTAACCGTCAGCGAAATCAAGGAAATCCTCGTTCAACTCTACGCCTACGCGGGATTCCCGCGCAGCCTGAACGCCATCCACACGTTCATGAACGTCATCGACGAACGAGAGGCCAAAGGCATCAAGGACGAGCCCGGCAGGGAACCCACGTCCGTGGCCGCCGACCTTGACAGGGACGACTACGGCGCCGCCGTGCGGGCCAAACTGGCCGGACAGCAAAGCATTCCGGCGCCCAGCGGATACCAGCTGTTCACCCCGCTTGTCGACGCGTTCTTGAAGGAGCACCTCTTCGCGGACATCTTCTCCCGCGACAACCTGGACTTCCAGACACGGGAACTCGCCACCATCTCGGCGCTCGCCGCCCTCTCCGGCACCGCCGGCCAACTCCAGTTCCACCTCGGCGCCGCGATGAACATGGGCCTGACCGAAGCGCAACTGAAGCAGTTCGTCGACGTCTTGAACGCCAGAATTGGATCGGCCGAGGCCGCCAATGCCGGCGAGGTGCTGGCGAAAGTTCTGAGCGCCAGGAAATAACCCCTCAAGCCTGGGGCATGTTTTTGCTCCATCTCCGAGCCGCGAGCGGCTTTGCCGTCTTCGCCTCGCCGTGCTGCAGCACTATTTAAAGCGGTTCACTTTCGGGCCGTTCGAAATTTCATACAGAATTAGACAAAAAAGTGACCGATTTCGCCGATTCCATATGGAATAAAAATCCGGATTGCATTAAGCTGTCGCATCTCGCATCAGAGCGCCCCGAAATACCACTGACAAACACAGACAAAACCAGCAACAGGATCAAGCATGGTCAGCATTTTCCCCCGGCGCTACTCTCTGAAAACCCAAATAACGCTCGCTGCCCTGGCCGCCTCCCTGATAGGCATCTGGTCAATCTCGTTCGGCATCAGCCACATGCTGCGCAACGAAATGCAGCGCCACCTGGGGGAGCAGCAATTTGCGACGGCATCCATCGTCGCCACGCAAATCAACGACGAGCTGGAAATGCGGTTCGAGGCAATGGAAATCGCCTCCTACACGATAGCCGGCGCCATACGCCACGGCGAGACCTCGCCACGGACATTCGTCGCGCATCTGACCCCGCTGCGCGCATTGTTCAACGGCGGTTTTGCCGTTCATGACGCCAACGGCGCCATCGTCGCCAATTTTCCGGGGATAGGCAGCGAGCATGATCTCATCTCCATGGACAAGGGCGTCGCCACTGCCGCGATCTCCTACAGGAAACCGAGCGTCAGCCGCCCGGTCGCCAGCAGGAACACCAATGGCCGGCTGTTCGCCATGGCGGTGCCGATCCTCGATGATTCGGGGGAAGTCATCGGGGCGCTGAGCAGCGCCATCGACCTTGGGTACAACAACTTTCTCGGGCAAATCACCAGCCATCACTACGGCCAGAGCGGCAGCTATATCGTCATGTCGCCGCAATACCGCTCGGTGATCGCCACTACCGGAAACATCGATTTTCGGGACCCGCCGCCGGGGAAAAACGCAGCCATCGACCGATTCAACCTGGGCGACGAGGGAAGCGCCGTTTTCGTTGATCCGAGGGGCATTGAAATCCTCGCGTCGTCCAAGTGGATTCCCGCCGCGGACTGGCGTGTCGCGGTCATCCTGCCTACGGCCGAAGCCTTCGAACCGATCCGGAAAGTGCAGCAGCAAATGCTGCTGGCAACCGCGCTGCTCAGTCTTCTGGTCGGCGCCCTGATCTGGTGGCTGCTCTCCCGCCGCCTCTCGCCGCTGGCCGACACGGCCAGCACGCTGGCCGGCATGGTCAACGGCCAACATCCGTTCCGCCTGCTGCCGATCACGCGCGGCGACGAAATCGGCCACCTCATTTCCAGTTTCAACCATCTCCTCAAAGCGCTTGAACAGCGGGAAATACTGCTCAGACAGATTTTCGACACCTCGAACGTCGCCATCTTTCTGGTGGATATGAACGGATGCATCACGCAAGCCAACCAGCGCATGGCCGAAATGTTCAGTCGCCCGGTCGAGTCCCTGATCGGGAGCAGCTACTTTTCGCTGGTTCATCCAACGGAAAGCCAGGTCTCCCGGGAAAAGATGCGGGATCTCTTGACCGACAAACGGGATTTCCAGAACCTGGACAGGCTCTATTGGCGCGGTGACCGGACCGAGTTCTGGGGGTACCTGACCATAAGGAATCTGTACGACGCCGACGGCAGCAAAAAAGGCGTCGTCGGCGTCATCTCCGACATCGACGCCCGAAAGCGCATGGAACAACGCCTGCGAACCATCGCCAACGTGTTCACTCACGCCGGAGAGGCCATCATGATCACCGATGCGAACGGCACGATCATCGAAGTCAATGATTCCTTCACGCGCATCACCGGCTATACCGACGCGGAAATACTGGGCCAGAAGCCCTCCATACTCCATTCGGACCGCCAGGAAGACGAATTCTACGAAGCGATGAAGGACAAACTGGTCAACACCGGCGAATGGTCCGGCGAGATCTGGAGCCGCCACAAGAACGGCGGCTTGTTTGCCGAAATGCGCACGATCACCGCCATCCGCGACGCCAAGGGAAACGTCCAACAGTACGTCTCCCTGTTCTCGGACATTACCCCCTCCAAGGAACACGAAAAACAGCTCGCCCACATGGCGCACTTCGACGCGCTGACCGCCCTGCCGAACCGCACGCTGCTGGTCGACCGCCTGAAGCAGGCCATGGCCCAGGCGAAGCGGCACAATCGGCTGCTGGCCATAATTTGTCTGGATCTGGACGGTTTCAAGAGCATCAACGAACGCCACGGCCGCGAAACCGGCGACCGCTTCCTGATCGCCCTGTCCCAGAACATGAGCAAAGGCCTGCGCGAAGGCGATACTTTCGCGCGGCTCGGCGGCGACGAGTTCGTCGCCGTGCTGCACGACCTGGAAGACGCCTCCGCCGGCACGCCGATGATCAACCGCATGATCAACATCGCCGCGCAGCCCTTGCACATCAACAGCCAGATTCTGCAGGTATCGGCCAGCCTGGGCATCACCTTCTTTCCGCAAAAGGAACGAGTCGGCGCCGACCAGCTTCTGCGCCAGGCCGACCAGGCCATGTACCAGGCCAAACTGGCCGGCAAGAACCGCTACCACCTCTTCGACGACGAACAGGACCGCAATGCGCGCGGGCACCACGAGAGCCTGCAACGCATTCAAGCGGCCCTGCAAGCCCGCGAATTCGTCCTGTTCTTCCAGCCCAAGGTCAACATGCACACCGGCAGGATCATCGGCGCGGAGGCCCTGATCCGCTGGCAGCATCCCGAGAAAGGACTGCTGCCCCCCGCCGCCTTCCTTCCCGTCATAGAAAACCACCCGATGTCCATCGACGTCGGCGAATGGGTCATCGACGCCGCGCTGACGGCCAGGGAACTCTGGCGACAAGACGGCCTGAACATCCCCGTCAGCGTCAACGTCGGCGCCCGCCAGCTGCAGCAATCGGATTTCATGGCCCGCCTGAGCGCAATCCTCTCCCGGCACCCCGCCATCCAACCCGGCGATCTGGAACTGGAAATTCTGGAAACCAGCGCCCTGGAAGACATCATCGGCGTATCCGAACTCATCGTGAAGTGCAATGCCATTGGAATAGCGTTCGCCCTGGACGATTTCGGCACCGGCTATTCCTCCCTGGCCGACCTCAAGCGCCTGCCCCTCACCTCGCTCACAAGCGACCAGTGGTTCGTGCGCGACATGCTCAACGACCCGGACTACCTGCCCATTCTCGACCTCAAC
>JAVBSG010000081.1:0-52924 GCA_031547245.1 Propionivibrio sp. | reverse complement strand
GAGTAGAGAAATCTCAATAAAATTCAAACCATTACGGACAACAAAACCGGCCAACACGATCTGGCATGACTTTCGCAATGCAAAAGCCATGGCTTATTACGAGTTCGAATCCCGCCATGTCCACCAATCCAAAACTGCTATCCTCCGATAGCGGCAAACCTGAAAATCGAGGAAGAAAATGACTTATCAATTGCAGGATGTGCAAAACGGCAAGCCGATCAAAATGTGGACCGAAGGCGTGCCGGTCGAGGATGACGCACGCAAGCAGCTCATCAAGACCGCGAAGATGCCATTCATTTTCCGCCATCTCGCTGTCATGCCCGATGTGCACCTCGGTAAAGGTTCCACTATCGGCAGCGTGATTCCCACCCAGGGCGCGATCATTCCGGCAGCGGTTGGCGTCGATATCGGCTGCGGCATGATGGCTGCGCGTACCGGCCTGACGGCGGCCGACCTGCCGGATGGCCTGCACGAACTGCGCAACGCCATCGAAATCGCCGTGCCGCACGGCCGCACCCATCCGCGTCACGGCCGTGACAAGGGCGCCTGGGAAAACCCGCCGGAAGCCGTGAATGCCATGTGGGCTGCGCTGCAGCCCGGATTCGAACGCATCACCGACAAATATCCGCGCCTGAAGAACACCAACACCCATAAGCACCTGGGAACGCTGGGAACGGGCAACCACTTCATCGAAGTGTGCCTGGACGAAGCCGATCGCGTGTGGTTCATGCTGCACTCAGGTTCGCGCGGCGTGGGCAATGCCATCGGCAACCTGTTCATCGCACTGGCACAGACCGACATGCAGTTGCATATCGCCGACCTGCCCGACCGCGATCTGGCCTACTTCACGGAAGGCAGCGAGCATTTCGCCGACTACGTCGAGGCCGTGGGCTGGACGCAGGATTACGCCCGCCGCAATCGGCTGGTGATGATGGATAGCGTTGTCGCGGCCGTGCAAGGAATCGTTGGGAAGCCTTTCGAGATGGATATCGAGGCGGTGAACTGCCACCACAACTACGTGCAGCGCGAAACGCACTTCGGAGCCGAGGTCTTCGTCACCCGCAAGGGCGCCGTATCCGCCAGGAAAGGCGAGCTGGGCATCATTCCCGGTTCGATGGGCGCGTGCAGTTATATCGTGCGCGGGCTGGGCAACGAGGAAGCCTTCACCTCCTGCAGCCACGGTGCGGGCCGCGCCATGAGCCGCAACGAGGCCAAGCGCCGCTTCACCGTGGATGACCAGATCCGCGCCACCGCGCACGTGGAATGCCGAAAGGACAGCGACGTGATCGACGAAATCCCGATGGCCTACAAGGACATCGACGCCGTGATGCACGCCCAGCGCGACCTGGTGGAAGTGGTGCATACCCTGCGGCAGGTGGTTTGTGTGAAGGGGTAGACGGGGCGTCGGGGCCGTGCCGAAGGCAATACAAAAACGAGGGAAAGCAGCCTGTGGCCACACAGGCTGCACTGTAAATGGGGAATCCAATGGGCGACTTACTGGAAACGATTTATCGCAATGGGCCGGACCTGATGGCCGAGGTTCGCGCCCTGGTCGCGGCCGGTGCCGATGTGAACCGCGTGACCGAATACAGCGAATCGCCATTGCGCGTCGCCTCCAACAATGGCCGCTTCGACGTGGTACAGCTGCTGTTGCAGTCAGGGGCTGACGCCAGTCAACTGAAGTGGACGTCCTTGATGCTCAGCATAGCCTTCGGCGATTTGGCTCAAATGAAAGCCGCTTTGCGGCAAGACTGGCTTGAAGAGCGCGATTGGTGGAGCCGCACCCCATTTCTTCTGGCCATCCTGACGGGCGACACCGCCAAATGCGACGCGCTGCTGGCGGCGGGATGCGATCCAGCCGCCCGTGGGCGTTGCGCCAAAACACCGCTGCAATACGCGGTGCAGAACAATGATCTGGCGATGCAGCGCTGGCTGCTGGAACATGGGTTCGCCATTGATGCCACCGACGAATTCGGAACGACGGCATTGATAAGCGCAGTTGAACTCGACCGAATCGAATCGGTGAGATTCCTGCTGGAGCAAGGCGCGGAACTCCGCCACGAGAACAACATTCCCTCGCGCGCCATAGAATACGCCAATACGCCGGATATAGCGGAAGTACTGCTGGAATATGGCGAGGACATCGACGCTATGGCGAGAGAAACGTACTCGCTCTGGCTTGGAATGGAGCACGGGAAAAACCCGAAGGTTTCTCCGCAAGAATACGCTGCGGCCAAAAATCGTGTATTCGGCCGGCAAAACCCGGAAGAGACGAATCGCGCCTTCTGGTTGGAGATGATCCGCTCGGGCGCAAATGCATACCAGGCCAGATGCCATTTCGACGACAAGGAATCGGCGCAACCCGTCTGGTGCTTCAGCCGTTTCGGCCGCAGCACTGTCCGCCTGCCCGACTGCCGTATCGTTGCTGTAGCCGGGGAGCACGAGGATCATTACGATCCGGATTTCTGCATCTACAACGACGTGACCGTATTCGAACCGGGCGGGAGCGTCCAGATACTCAGTTATTCTGAAGAGGACTTTCCGCCAACGGATTTCCACACAGCGACCCTGTTCGGCAACTTCATCTACCTGATCGGTAGCCTGGGTTACCCTGAACTGCGCCAACCGGGAAAGACACCGGTGTATCGTCTGGATATTCGTAGCTACAGGATCGAAAAGGTGGAAACAAAGGGCTACATGCCTGGATGGATCAGCGGACACCGGGCATGGCTGAATGGGGATTCGATCCTGGTCGAAGGAGGCCGTTGCATCGTCGACGAACAGGGCGAGCAGCAACTTGTTCCCAACACTGCGCGTTGGCGTTTGGACCTGAACAGCCGGATCTGGAGCCTGGATGCTACAAACCCGCCTGTGACGACGGGTTGATAAATAAAACGCGAAGGATAAAAAAACATGTCCCTGGATATTCTGATGCAACAGGGCAATCAGCCTCCCGAATGGCGAATGTGTTTCGAAGACGATGGGTACTACTGGTATCTTTACCCCTATTTCGAAGCAACGGCAAAAACCTGCGGCCAATTGATCGACCTGTACGGCGATGCCGAATTCCACGTAGCGAAAGGCTTGCCGCAATTGAAAGCGAACGTGGAAAAAGCCTTGGCCGATGCGAAGAAACTGCCCAGTCTGCATGCCGTGCATACGGGCACGCAAATCAAACCCGTTCGTGAGGAACTGTACGAACATCTGGAGAAAGGCAAGCTACTTGCATTGACCGGCAAATTCCTGTCGCTGATCAACGAGGCGGCGGACTGCGACGGCTATCTGATATGCCAGGGAGACTGACAGAGGATAAACATGACAGTAATCTACTCGCACCCCATTTCGGAGGACATTCGCCTCCGCGTTCAGCGGGAGCTAAAACTCATCGAACAACGCCACGACGTTCGCGTGCTGTTTGCCTGCGAATCCGGTAGCCGCGGCTGGGGTTTCGCCTCGCCGGACAGCGATTACGACGTCCGTTTTCTCTACGTACACCGCCTGCCTTGGTACATGACCGTGGAAACGCAACGCAATGTCATCGAACAGCCGATCAGCGATGAACTGGACGTGAGCGGCTGGGAACTGCGTAAAGCCCTGCATCTGCTGCGCCGTGCCAATCCCGTGCTGCTCGAATGGCTTGATTCGCCAGTCGTTTACTGCCAGGACGAAAGAATAGCCGGCCGCTTGCGGCAGTTGGCGACGGAATGGTTTTCGCCGCTACGCGGGCGCTATCACTACCTGTCGATGGCAAAGAAGAATTTCCGCGGCTACCTGCAGGGCGATCGGATACGGTTGAAAAAATACCTCTATGTACTGCGGCCGCTATGCGCCGTACGCTGGATCGACAGCGGGCGCGGCATACCGCCGATGCGATTTGCCGATCTGGCTGCCGGCGTCATCGACGATACCGCTCTGCTCGACGAAATCAACCGCCTGCTGGAAATCAAGATGCGCGCTGGCGAAGCCGAATATAGCCCGCGCTGGCCGCTCATCCAGGCCTTCATCGAGGCTGAACTGGCGCGTAGCGACCCGGTGCCGAAAGACTTCCGGCGGTCCGAAGGCAGCGACGCGGCACTCGATGCCTTCTTCATGGAGACGGTATTGTCCCAACCTCAACAATAAAGAACAATCATGGAAACCATTGAACTCGACGGCTCCCACGGCGAAGGCGGCGGCCAGATTCTGCGGACGGCGCTGACGCTGTCGATGATCACCGGCACGCCTTTTCGCATCGAGCGCATCCGCGCCAGACGCAAAAAACCGGGGCTGCTCCGCCAGCACCTGATGGCGGTCGAAGCCGCGGCGGCCATCTGCGGCGCCAAGGTGACGGGGGCCGCCATCGGCTCCCCTGCTCTGCATTTCATTCCGGGGAAAATCCGCGGCGGCGATTACCGCTTTGCCATCGGTTCGGCCGGCAGCTGCACGCTGGTGCTGCAGACCGTGCTGCCGGCACTTTGGTTCGCCGACGGCCCGAGCACGGTGCAGGTAAGCGGCGGCACGCACAACCCGGCCGCGCCGCCGGCGGATTTTCTGATCCGCAGTTGGCTGCCGCAGTTGCACGGAATGGGCGTGAACATGGAGATTGAACTTTTGCGCCACGGTTTTTACCCGGCGGGCGGCGGCGAGGTCAAGGCACGGGTGTCGCCGCTACCGGCGGCGGAACCGCTCTCCCCGCTCGCCCTGGCAACGCGCGGGGAGCTTTCAGCCACGCGGGCCATCGGCGTCGTTGCTGGCCTGCCCGCCGAGATTGCCAAACGTGAAATGGCCCGAGCGGCTTCCCAACTGGGGCCGCTCGACGAGGAACTGCGCGTGCGGCCTCCGCGCGAAGGCCCGGGCAACGTGCTGATGGTCGAACTTGTCTACTCGAACGTGACGGAAATTTTCTCCGTTTGCGGCGAAAAAGGCCTGCAAGCGGAAGCCGTGGCCGACAAGGCTGCCAAGGAGGCCCGCCTGTTCCGCGACAGCCGGGCGGCGGTCGGCGAACACCTGGCCGATCAATTGCTGCTGCCCCTGGCCCTGGCTGGGCGCGGAGAATTCACGACGCTCGTCGTTTCGTCGCACCTGACGACGAACCGGGAAGTCATCGAACGCTTTCTGCCATTGCGTTTTGTGTTTGGGGAAAACAACGGCGTAACGCGAATTGCGCTGAATTCCTGAGAAGACGGCTATAGCACAAACGGAAATCCAGCGTTATTCTTTACCCGTTTAACCAATACATTTAGTCAATACAATCAGGGAGAAATGCCATGAAGAAAACACTAGCCTTTTTTACCGCCTGCCTTGCCGTGATATGCGCTTTGGCTGCCAATACCGTCCTGGCGGCTGACACGGTAATCAAGCTCGGCAACGGCACGTTGACCTTGCAGAAAGTCGACACGAAACCGAGATTTGCGCCGGGCGATATGAATATGGAAACTGAGAAAGCCATGGCGATCGCTTTCAAAAAAAGCGCAAACGATAAGGCCCTTGATGATTTCTACGACAAAGTGGTTTTAAAGGACAAAGCCGGAAAAACCTACAAACCCGGAACGGCCATTGAAAACAACGATATCTACACGGTCGCCTTCGCCATACCCAAAGGCCTTGAGGCCGGCGAACTCAGCCTTCAATTCAAGGGAAAAACGTTCAAGCTTCCGATAAACTGAAACCATCAATGGCTGAGGCAGCCTGGGGGCATGATTTCGGGGAGTTTTCGTGGCGATCATCATCCAAGGTTTCACGAAGTGCCCGATCTGCGGTGGCAGCCTGGATCGCCCCTACACCGCTACGTCAGGCTGTGCATTCGCCGAGGGACACACGCTTTTTCGATATTGCGACGCTCCCTTACATTTTTCGTGCCTGGAAGGATGGGAACACCGCCACGAGTTTTCCAAAGAGTATTTCGATCTGGCATGCGAGGATGCCAGGCAAAGGCCGCGCGGCCTGCTGCTCGACGGCGAGGGCTGGGCTCTTATATGCGGCCCCGCCGTAACGGGCAAGAAACCTTATTACATTCAGGTTCGGTTCCGCGATTGGCCGATGACTCTCCACGCAAGATGGCAGCAATGGGAGTCTTTTTTCTCGGAAGACCGCATAAAGGAGTTGGAAGGGTCGGCGATTCGGGAAGCACAGTGTGTCTTAACGGCGTTGCACGAAAAATTCCCATCCCAGGATTCTCTCGACAGGTTTTATGAACAACAATAAAAACCATTTGCATGGCAAGAGAACAATATCGGCAAAAAATAGTCTTTAATAGAAAAATAACGTCCATTGAGGAGAAAATCATGTCGGACCGCCGCTCTTTCATCCGTAGCGCCGGCGCACTGACGGCGTTTTCCGTTCTGCAGCCGTTCAGCGCCTTTGCCGCGTCCGAGCCGCTGCTCCAGCGCAAGATTCCTTCGACCGGCGAACTGATGCCCGCCATCGGCCTTGGCACCTCGCAGGTATTCGAAACCGGACTCACCGAAACCGATCTTGCGCCACTGCTCGAAGTGGTGAAAACACTGTTCGCCGATGGCGGCAAGCTGATCGATACGGCTCCCTCCTACGGCTCCGCCGAAACGGTCACCGGTGAGCTGCTCGATCGCAGCGGACAGAGGGACAATGCCTTCATCGCCACCAAGATTTCCTCGACGGGCCGCGACCGCGGCCTTGCTCAGTTCACGGAAAGCCAGAAGGCACTGCAACGCGGGAAGATCGATCTCGTGCAGGTGCACAATCTGCAGGATACTGCCACGCAGCTTGGCCTGTTGCGCGAACTGAAACAGCAGGGAACGATCCGCTATATCGGTATCACGCATTATGCGGACCGTGCGCATGACGACCTGATTGCCGCGCTCGAACGCGAAAAAGGCGTCGATTTCGTGCAGTTCAATTATTCGGTCGGCGAACGCGGTGCGGAGAACCATCTGCTGCCTTATTGCCGCGACAACGGGCTGGCGACGCTGATCAACCGGCCGTTCCAGCGCGCAGGCCTGCTCAGCCGCGTGAAGGACAAACCCCTGCCGGATTGGGCCGCCGAATTGCAGGCGGTGTCCTGGGCGCAATTGCTGTTGAAGTTCGTTCTGGCGAATCCCGCGGTCACCGCTGCCATCCCGGCCACCTCAAAGGCAAAGTACATGGCCGAAAACCTTGCCGCCGCACGCGGGCCGCTGCCCGACGCCGCGCTGCGCGACAAAATCGCCAAGGCCTTTGCCTGAGCGCCATGCCGCTTACCGGACGCCTGGCAGCCGCGATCAATGCGCGCCCCGGAGAACTTGGGGCGACGCTATGCGGCTTTGCGCTGTTTTTCTGCCTGTTTACCGGCTACTTCATGTTGCGGCCGATCCGTGAGGCGATGGGCATCCTCGGCGGCGTCGAAAACCTGCAATGGCTGTTCACCGCCACCTTCGTGGCGATGCTTGTGACGGTGCCGCTGTTCGCCTGGCTCAACTCGGTAGTGCCGCGCCGCCGCTATGTCGACTGGGTCTATGCGTTCTTCACGGCGAATCTCTTGTTGTTCGCCGCCCTCTTTCAGTCCGGCGATTCGGTGTGGGTCGGGCGGGCGTTCTACGTCTGGATTTCGGTCTATAACCTGTTCGTCGTTTCGGTTGCCTGGAGCCTGATGGCCGACGCCTTCGATCCGGCACAGGCCAAACGGCTATTCGCATTCATCGCCGCCGGCGCAAGCTGCGGCGGGCTTGCCGGCCCGGCCCTCGGCGCTCTGCTGATCGGTCCGTTCGGCCAAGCCGGGCTGACCCTGCTTTCGGCCGGATTTCTTGCTGCCACCCTGCCTGTCAAACATTATCTGATGCGCTGGCGCGAAACCGGCGGCGCTGGACGGCCCGATGCGCCACCCTCCGAAAACCCGCAGCGGCCGGTCAGCGGCAACCCATTCACGGGCATAGCGCTGGTGCTGCGCTCGCCCTATCTGCTGGCTATTTCCGCCTTCGTCATCCTGCTGGCCACGGCGAGCACCTTTCTTTATTTCGAGCAGGCGCGGCTGGTGGCCGAGCACTTCCATGATCGTGCCGCGCAGATCCGTGTTTTCAGCCTGCTCGATTTCACTGTGCAGGCGCTCTCGCTCGCGGCGCAAGTCTTCGTCGCGGGCCGCATCGCCGAACGCTTTGGCCTTTCCGCACTGCTCGCTGGCGTGCCGGCGGCCGTCTGCCTCGGTTTTCTCGCGCTGGCTGTCTCGCCCATCTTTGCCGTGCTGGCCGTCGCCATGGTCGTGCGCCGCGTTGGCGAATATGCCTTCGTCCGCCCGGGACGCGAAATGCTGTTCGCCCCGCTCGACGCGCAAACCAAGTACAAGGCCAAGAACTTCATCGACACCGTCGTCTACCGCGCAGGCGATGCAGTCAGCGCCTGGGCCAAGGCGCTGCTTGACTCGCTGGGAGCCGGCGTCGTGGTTGTGGCGCTGATCGGGGCAGTCTGCGCAGCAGTATGGGGAATGCTCGGCTGGTACCTCGGGCGTGCGGAGGACAAGACTTCCGCGTGATGCGGGATAAGGCCTGCCAACCATCGGAGCACCGATGTTATTATTCCGGCCGCGTCGTACCAGGCATCTGAACCGGCCAAGCCAATGGCGTTCATGACTACCGCCATGGCATAGACGCCGGCTGGGCCGGCTTCCGCCGACCAGGCTTTTATTGGACTCTTCTTGTTCGAATTTATTTTTGAGATTTTTGGTGAATTTTTGCTGCAAGTGCTTGGCGAAGCGCTTGTCGAACTCGGCTTTCATTCGCTTGCGGAACCGTTCCGCAAGCCACCCAATCCGTTTCTTGCCGCCATCGGATACGCGCTATTCGGCGCAATTTTCGGCGGCCTGAGCCTGCTTGTTTTTCCGCAGAACCTCGTGCCCCCGGCATGGCGCGTTGCCAATCTGATCATCACGCCGGTGGCGGTCGGCGGCATCATGGCGCTCATGGGCGTTTGGCGCGCCCGTAACGGGCAGGCGGTTCTGCGCATCGACCGTTTTGCCTACGGCTACCTTTTCGCGCTCACGCTGGCGCTTCCACGCTTTTTCTTCGGAGCATGATGCTGCCCGTTTCACGACAGGAGATTTCAATGAAATTCGGATACACGATCATCTACGTCCCGGAGGTTGCCGCCTCGCTGGATTTCTTCGCCCGGGCATTCGGCATCCCGCGCCGCTTTCTTCATGATTCGGGGATGTATGGCGAACTCGAAACCGGGGCCACGACGCTGGCATTCGCCGCCCACGAACTTGGCGAGATGAACTTCCCGGACGGGCATGTCGAGGCGCACGCCTCGGCCAAGCCGCTCGGTATGGAAATCGCGCTCGTCACACCGGATGTGGCGCAGGCACACCAAAAGGCTTTGGACGCCGGAGCAAGCGAGCTTTCCGCTCCGGCGGAAAAGCCGTGGGGGCAGACCGTTTCCTACGTCCGCTGCCCGGACGGCACAGTAGTGGAGTTATGCACCCCGATTGGCGTATGAGCACGCCGGTAATCAGAAAATAAGAACGCCACAGGCCGTCGGAAATGCTCCCGTTTTTCGACGGCCCGTTGCCGCTCAAAACTCCTGCTTGGTCGGCCGGAACAGGATTTCGTTGACATCCACATCATCGGGTTGGCTCATGGCGAAGGCCACCATGCGCGCAAAGGAATCTGCGGGAATGGCCACCTCGTAAACCTTGCGCACGGCCTCGGCGACCTGGGGATCGGCAATGCTCTCGGGCAATTCGGTGGCCACCGCTCCGGGCGATATGATGGTGGTGCGAATGTTGTATGGCTTGACTTCCTGACGCAGCCCTTCCGAGATGACGCGCACGGCGTGCTTGGTGGCCGAATAAACCGCGCCGCCGGGACGCGTCTTGTGTCCTGCAACCGACGACACGTTGATGACATGCCCGCTCTTTTGCGCTTGCATGTAAGGCAGCGCGGCAGCTATGCCGTACAGCACCCCCTTGATGTTCACGTCGATCATGCGTTCCCAGTCTTCTACCTTGCGGCGTTCCAGCGGCGAGTTCGGCATCAACCCGGCGTTGTTGAGCAGCACGTCGATGCGGCCGTAGGTTTGCACGGCGGTATCGACCAGTTTCTGGACCTGCGCACAGACCGAAACGTCCGTCGCCACGGCCAGAGCCTTGCCGCCCTTGGCCGTCAGTTCTCGAACCAGCGATTCGATGCGCTCGGCACGGCGAGCGCCCAGCACTACACTCGCCCCTTCGGCGCATAGCAGCCGCGCTGCCGCCTCGCCCAATCCACTGCTCGCCCCGGTTATGACAACGACCTTGCCTGCGATATTGTTGCCCATGCTTTCCCCTTTCGTTTATAAGCCATCATTCAATTCCATTTCTAACTCGCGAGTGACTTTGTCGTCTTCGCCTTGCCGTGCTACAGCACTGTCTACGGCTCGGCTTCGTGCCACTCACGATTTATAAATGGAATAAATATAAGTCATCGACCCGTCATTTGCTCCAGCTTTTCCGGATAGCGTCCGCCTTGTATGGCGATTTGCGCGACGGCATCGTCGATCCCGGCAAGATCGTCCGGTGTCAGCACGATTTCTGCGGCGTCGATATTCTCCTGCAATCGTTCCAGTTTGGATGTGCCGGGAATCGGCACGATCCATGGCTTTCGCGACAGCACCCAGGCAATCGCGATTTGTGCCGGCGTGACCCGTATCCGCTGAGCGACCTGGCCGAGCAGATCCACGAGCAAACGGTTGGCTTTGCGCGCCTCACCGGTAAAACGCGGCAGGGCATTACGAAAGTCGGAGCTATCGAACACGGTGTTTTCGTCGATCTTGCCGCTGAGAAAACCCTTGCCAAGCGGGCCAAACGACACGAAGCCGATACCCAACTCTTCCAGCGCCGGCAGCACACCCTCTTCAGGGCGGCGCCACCACAACGAGTATTCGCTCTGCACTGCCGCTACAGGCTGAACGGCATGCGCGCGGCGGATCGTTTGTGCGCCCGGCTCCGAAAGGCCGAAATGCCTGACCTTCCCTTCCTCGATCAGATCTCTCACCGTGCCTGCCACATCTTCTATCGGCACGCCGGGATCGACGCGGTGCTGGTAAAACACGTCGATGGCATCAACCCCGAGACGTTTGAGCGACGCCTCGGCGACTTGCCGGATATGCTCAGGCCGGCTATTGAGGCCAGTCCATTGCGAACTGCCCTCCGGATCAGGCGCATAGCCAAACTTGGTGGCAATTATCACCTGGCCGCGGAACGGCGCCAGCGCTTCACCGACGAGTTCTTCGTTTACAAACGGTCCGTAGGCTTCGGCGGTGTCGAAAAACGTGATGCCCTTTTCAACAGCCGCTCGAATGAGGGAAATCGCTTCCTGGCGGTTCGTTGCCGGGCCATAGCCGGAACTCAATCCCATGCATCCCAGCCCGATCGCTGAAACTTCCAGACCGCTGTTGCCGAGTCTACGTTTTTGCATCGTATTGCCTCCCGTGAATGAGCTTGCCAATGCATCCGTGGTATTTCTCATCGCTCGCTTGTTTCAAGCCTTCATCCTGACAAGAAGGTCGGCCGACGCGAGATTGTCGGTGTGTCGGCCAGGTCCGGCCAGCATTTCGGGAAAACAGCCATGTTCGCCCAAAAAGCGGCAGCATTCGTTATGCCGCCGAATGACAGGAGATATTAGCGCCCGCCCCCTATACCTTGTATAGATCCACCTCAGCCCGCATCGCCCGCGCCACGTTATTCAGTTCCTGCGCGTTATTGGCCGTATTTTGCGCTGCTATGCTGTTTTCCTCGGACATCTGGGCAATACGTTCGACCTGCTGGGCAATGATCGAACTCGCCGAGCTTTGCTCGCGGATTGCCGAGGTAATTTCTCCGACCATGACCACCGTCTGCTCCGCACCGGTTTCAATCTCGTGCATGGCGTTTTCCGCCTCCTGGGCATGGACAACACCGTTTTCGACCTGCCCCACTGCGGTCAGCATGCCCGAAACAGCATGCTCGGCATCTGTCTGCATAGTTGTCATGGTCTGGGCAATTTCCTGGGTAGACAATGCCGTCCGTTCCGCCAGTTTGCGGACTTCATCCGCCACCACGGCAAAGCCCCGCCCCTGTTCTCCGGCGCGCGCCGCTTCGATGGCTGCATTGAGCGCCAGCAAATTGGTCTGATCAGCCACTTCGCGAATCACCGCAACCACGGCACTGACGCGGGAACTCCCTTCGTTGAGGCGACCAACGGTGTTGGCCGCCTGCTTGACGGCCGCTTCGATGCTGCGAATATCCCCCAGCGTCTTCCCGATGATGTCCGCGCCGTTGCTGGCGGCTTTGCCCGCATCGATAGCCAGGGTATTGGCCTCGTTTGCCCGGTCGGAAACATGGGTGATGCTGACGGTCATCTCTTCGATCGCCGCCGCCATGCCGGACGAGGCCTCGCTTTGTTCGCCAGAGCCGGTCGACACCTGTTGCGCTGCGGACGATAACTGCATGGCCGCCGAGGCCACTTGCTCGGCGTTCACGTGCATCGCCTTCAGACTGGCATGGATTTTATCCAGAAGCACATTGAAGGCACGGGTCGTGTCGGCAATCTCGTCGTGTCCGTTGACGGGCGCGCGCTGCGTGAAGTCGAGACTCTTCGCAATACCCTCCATTGCTTCCTTCGAACTGCGCAGCGACCGGGTAATCTGGCGATAGGTCAAGAATCCCAACGCCAGCGCGATAATGATAGCCGCCAGCGACGCGCCGTATATGATCAATTCGCCACGGTTCGCACGTTCATCCGCCTTGATATTTTCGTCGCTGGCGATTTTCCGGTTGAATTCCGAATGTGTTTTCAGCGCCGCCACAACGGCGTCGATCGTCGGGCGCATGGCAAGCAGTCTTTCGCCGGCCAGGTCGGAATGGCGTTCTCTCGACAGAGACAGGAGTTCATCCACCAGAACATAGTAATCTTTGAATCGTGCCTGGTCGGCCAGAATCAGTTCTCGATCCTTGTCGCTCGAAACCAACCTCGCCTGATAATCCTTCAATCTTCCATCGATGTCCGCACGCATGGCTTTGATTTCTCCATCCATGATGGCCATGTCCTGGTCGTCGACGGAAATGATATGGCGCGAAACGTGGGCGCGCAGTGCGCCGAAATCCATGGAAACCTGATCAATGGAAGCCAGGCTGGGAACAGCATTGTCATTGATGACGTCGATGCTTTTGCCCTGCTCCCGCATTTCCACGACACCCGTCACGCCAATCGCGATAAGCGCACATAGCACGACCAACAACAGAATCAGGAGTCTTTTGGCGATGGTCATCTTCTTCGTCCAAAGTGAGGCACACAGGGGTCAGGTATTTTAGAACATAAGCCTAGGATCGTCATTACCCGCCAAAAGAGCTGTTTCGGCATCATCGCCGTGTTTCCCTACCCGATTCGATTCAGCGCTTCTGGTTGCCGTCAGCGCATAATCCGGCAAAGCTGCCTCCACAGAAGCTTCAACGGATCATCCCTGTTGCTGAAGAATGCCTGCTATGGCTACTCTTGAGGCTCGCTCGATGATCTCGTCCTTTGGCATTGCCGCATTTTCCTGCTGTGTGTAAAAAACTGCCAGCACGATCGGTTCATGCTTCGGCGGCCAGAGTACGGCAATGTCGTTCGTCGTTCCGTAAGCGCCGGTACCCGTCTTATCGCCTACCAGCCAGTCCGCAGGCGCTCCGGCTCGAATGCGTTTGACACCGGTGGCGTGTCCGCACAGCCAATTACGCATTTGCATCTTTCCCAGGTTGGGTAGAACGTTTCCGAGCACCATCGAGCGCAGACTGCCCGCCATCGCTGCCGGTGTCGTAGTGTCGCGCGGATCGCCCGGAATGGCCGAATTGAGTTCCGTCTCCCAGCGATCGAGGCGAAACTCGCGATCGCCGATCGATCGTGCAAACGCCGTGACGGCAGGCGGCCCGCCAAGAAGTTTCATCAGCAGATTGGCAGCGGTATTGTCGCTGTGCCTGATGGCTGCCTTGCACAGTTCCGCGACCGTCATGCCACGGCTGACATGTTGCTTGGTCACCGGCGAATAGTTGACCAGGTCTTTTTTTGTGTAGCGGACATGCTCCTGCATGAATGTGCCCGTACCGGCGTCCCGCGCAAGAACCGCCCCGGCCAACACGGCTTTGAAAGTGCTGCACATCGGAAAACGCTCGTCCGCCCGATGGCAGATCTGCCTGTCGCTGGCCGTATCGATGGCACAAATGCCGAGGCGGCCGCCGAATGATGACTCCAACTCGGAAAAGGAAGGTTCTGCTGGTTCGTTTTTCTCCGTCACCACGGCACATGCGGAAAGCATCAGTGTGAAAGGCAATGCAGTGGCAGCTCGCAACAAGGTGCGACGGGGATAGCTTGGATCAGACGATCTCATTACGTTCTTTTTGAAAGGCATTTGAAAGCTACTGTGGACTACGCAGCGAATGTCATAGTATCCATATATTCCAAGTGAATGGCAAACCCTGCGCTGCCTAAAACTTAACGCAGGTGTTTACTCTTTCCGCCAAGTATGCATAGACTTCACCCCGGAGGTAAAAGAACAATCGTCATCCGCAGCCGCTTCCTGCGTTCTGGTTGGGATGGCCGTCCGGCAGCTTTTCTTAAACACTTTTTATCGTGAGAGGTCGATCATGCGTTCCACGAAACTCTTGTCGTTATGTTCAGCCGCACTGCTCCTGGGGTGCATTTCTATTGGCGCACAAGCACAACAAAAGCTTTTCGTCTACACCTCGATGAAGGAATCGATGGTCAGCGGGCTGAAAACCGCCTTCATGAAAAAGCACCCGGACATCAAGATCGACTTCCAGTCGGCCGGCGCGGGCAAGCTGATGGCCAAGATTGCCGCCGAGCGTGAGTCCGGCAAGATTCTCGCCGACGTCCTGTGGACCAGCGAAGTTCCGGATTTCTACCAGCTCAAGGCCAACGGTCTGCTGCTTCCTTATACCCCGGTGGAATCCAAGGCGCTGATCAACCCGCTGCCCGAATACGATGGTTCCTTTACCGCGGCACGCCTTGGCACGCTGGGCATCGCCTACAACACCAAGCGCGTCAAGGAGGCGCCGAAAACCTGGGATGACCTGAAAAAACCTGAGTTCAAGGGCGCCTTCGGCATCGCCAACCCGGCGCTTTCCGGCACGGCCTACATGAGCGTAGCCGTGATATCCAAGACTTTCGGATGGGGCTATTTCGAGGCGCTACGCGCCAACGGTGCCAAGATGGGCAAAGGTTCCGGCCAGGTCGTGGACGATACGGCCTCCGGCGACCTGCTCGGCAGCCTCGCCGTCGATTACATCACGCTCGACAAGATCGACAAGGGCGCCACGCTGCAACTCGTCTATCCGCCCGAGATGCTGGTCATCCCCAGCCCGGTTGCCATTTTCAAGAATAGCCCGAACACCGAGGCGGCGAAGAAGTTCGTCGACTTCCTGCTCTCCAAGGATGGCCAGGAAATCATCGCCGACGACGGCACGCTGCCGGTGCGCAGTGACGTCGCGCTGCCGGAACGCTTCAAGCAGCTGCCGGCGGTTGCCGACGCTATGAAGCGTGCCATGAAGATCGACTATCAGGCGATCATGGCCGAGAAGGAAGACACCATCAAGAAATTCACCGAAATCATGCAAAAGTGACTGCTCCGACATGGCCAGCATAGAAATAAAAGACATCAGCAAACGGTATGCGGGCCGGACGATCCTGTCCGGCCTGTCGCTGGAGCTGAAAGACGGGGAGTGCTTCACTTTGCTCGGCCCTTCAGGTTGCGGCAAGACCGTGCTGCTGCGGCTGATCGCTGGTTTTGAAGCACCGGATAGCGGCCGAATCCTGATCGGCGGCGAAACGGTTGCCGATGCGGCAAGCGGCCAGATGCTGCCGCCCGACCGGCGCGGACTTGGCATGGTCTTCCAGGATTATGCCGTGTGGCCGCACATGACGGTCTTCGATAACGTCGCCTATCCGCTCAAGCTGGCGGGGCTGGCGATGGATGAACGGCAACGCCGCGCCATGCGCGCGATCGATCTGGTTGGCTTGACCAATCTCGACCAGCGCTTGCCTTCGCAGCTCTCTGGCGGCCAGCAGCAACGCGTTGCGCTGGCCCGCGCGCTGGTATCCGAGCCGCGCATCCTGTTGCTCGACGAGCCGCTGAACAACCTCGACGCCAACCTGCGCGAGGAAATGCGCTTCGAGATCAAGGCGCTGCAGCAGAAAACCGGCGTAACGATCCTCTATGTCACGCACGACCAGGAAATAGCGCTGGGTATCGCCGACCGTATCGCGGTCATGGATGGGCAAGGCCGTCTGCGGCAGATCGGTACACCGGAGGAAATCTACGAGCGTCCCGTCGACGATTTCGTCTTCCGTTTCTTGGGCATCGCCAATTTTCTGCCCGTGCGGCGCGAGAACGGCGCGTTGTTCGTCGGCCAGTCGCCGCAGCACTGGACGGGGTTGGCGCCGGACAAGCACGGCGACGAGTTGACGGCGGGTTTTCGGCCAAGCGACGTCATTCTTTCACGCCACAGAAGCGCCGATGGCACAGGACTTCCCGGCACGATCCGCCGCGCCAGCTTCCTCGGCGCGCAGTTCGACTACCTGATCGAAATTGCCGGCACGACGATACGCGCTGCGCTGCCGAGCCACGAATGCGTCGCCCGTGGCCTGCTGTTCGGCGAGGGCGACGGATGCCACGTCGATCTGGCCACCGTGCAATGGTTCCCAGGACATATCGCCACCGCGGAAAAAATATAAACGCCCGACAGAAAAAAACCATCTATGAATAACCGGACAAAAAGAAGTTTCGGTACCCCCGAACTGCTGTTCCTGCTTTCGGTCGGCGTACTGGTCATCGTGGTGGCCGTGCCCATGCTGCTGATTTTTTTCAACGCCTTCTGGGTGGACGGGCACTTCAACGTCGCTGACGTGGTGAAGGTGCTGCAGCGCAAGGAAACCTATCAGGCGCTGCTCAACTCGCTGTTTCTTTCGGCCGGCGTCACAGTCACCGGCACCATCGTCGGCACCTTCTTCGCCTGGCTGGTCACGCGCACCGACCTGCCGTTCAAGAAGACCATGAAACTCCTCTTCCTCGTGCCCTTCATGCTGCCCGCCTTCATCGGCGCTCTGGCCTGGAAGATGCTGCTCTCGCCGCGCGCCGGCTACATCAACCGCTTTTTCATGGACGTGCTCGGTTTCGACAACCCGATCTTCGACATCTATACCTATGCCGGAATCATCCTTGTCGAAACGATGTACCTTTTTCCCTTCGTCTTCATCCAGGTCAGCGGCGCACTGGAGCGGATGGACCCGACACTCGAGGAATCGGCGCGGATTTCCGGCGCCGACCTGTTCACCATCACGCGCAAGATCACGATCCCGCTGGTGCTACCCTCGATCCTCTCAGGCGCCCTGCTGATCGCGCTTTACTCGATGGCCCACTTCGGCACCGTCGCCGTGCTCGGCATCGAAACCGGCATCTACAACATCCCGACGCTGATCTACGAAAAAATCCACCAGAGCGCAGGCAGCTTCGATTCGATCCGCACGGCCACCGTGCTGGCGACCGTCCTCGTCGTTACGGCTGCCTTCATCCTCTGGCTGCAGAACCGCGTGCTGAGCCGGGGCAAATACCAGATCATCGCGGGAAAAAGCTTCCGCCCATCCGAACTCAAGCTGCGCGGCCTGCGCGTCCCGATGCTGATCCTCTGCATCGTGTATATCGGCTTCACCATCGTCCTGCCGACCGTCACCATCTTCCTCGTCGGCGGACTGAAGACCTACGGCCTTCCCTTCACGGCGGAAAATCTCACCTGGGGCAATTACGAATACATCCTCTTCGAGTGGGATCTCACGCGCGATTCGATCTGGAACAGCATCACGCTGGGGCTTGCCGCGGCGCTCATCACCATGTTTGCCGGCGTCATCATTTCGTACGTCATCGTCAAGATGAAGGTGCGCGGCAAGGGCATCCTGGAATTCCTCGGCATGCTGCCCTTCTCGGTACCCGGCTCGGTCATCGCGCTCGGCGTGATCCTCGCCTGGAGCGGCAAGTTCGGCGTCAACCTCTACAACACCGTGTGGATCATACTGGTGGCCTACATTGCGCGCTACATGGCCTTTTCGCTCAAGGCCAACTCGGCGGCGCTCGAACAGGTGCACGACTCGCTTGTCGAAGCCGCGCGCGCGGCAGGCGCCAGCATGGCGCAGGCCTTGCGCGACATCGTCGTGCCGCTGGTGCGCCCCGGCATGGTCGCCGCCTTCTTCCTGATCTTCCTGCCGGCGCTGCGCGAACTGACCGTCTCCGTGCTGCTCTACGGCCCGACCACGCGCACCATCGGCGTGGCCATCTACACGCTCAACGAGGATGGCGAAACGGTCTATTCCGCGGCGCTCGCAGGCATCGCCCTGATCATCATCGTGGTGGGCGAAGTCGTGATCAAAAAACTTGTCACCAGCAAAAACGCGGCGTAGGAGATGGCCATGGCGTATATCGAACTCAATCAGGTCACCAAACGCTTCGGCAGCGTCGTTGCGGTCGACAGCATGAACCTCGAAATCAATCAGGGCGAGTGCGTGGCCATGCTCGGCCCTTCCGGCTGCGGCAAAACGACGACCCTGCGCATGGTAGCCGGCTTCGAGGATCTGGATGACGGCGAAATTCGCGTCGGCGAACGAATCATTTCGTCGAAAAGCAAAAAGTACTACCTGCCGCCCGAGCAGCGTAATTTCGGCATGGTCTTCCAGGCTTTCGCCGTCTGGCCGCACCTCTCCGTTTACGAAAACGTCGCCTTCCCGCTGCGCATCCGCAAGCTGCCGAAAGCGGAAATTCACGCACGCACCGAGGAGGCGCTGAAGAACACCAACCTCCATTCGGTCGCACAGGGCAGTCCGGACGATCTCTCGGGCGGCGGCAAACAGCGTGTAGCGCTCGCCCGGGCACTGGCCATCCGCCCGGACGTGATGCTGCTCGACGAACCGCTGTCCAGCCTCGATCCGCACTTCCGCGAGGAAATGCGCTTCGAGATCAAGGACCTGCAGCGCCGCTTCGGTTTTTCCATCCTCTACGTCACGCACGATCAATCGGAAGCCATGGCCCTCTCCGACCGCATCCTCGTCATGCGCTCAGGCGTCGTGCAGCAGATCGGTACACCGCTGGAGGTTTACAGCAACCCGGCCAACCGCTTCGTTTTCGAATTCATCGGCCTCTCCTGCTTCATCGAAACGCGTTTATCGCCATCCGGCCTGCAACTTGGCGACACCGCCTACCCATGGCCGGAAGGCATCGTCCCCTCCAGCGAAATCATCGCCGCCGGCAAGGGCCTGCTTGCCGCCCGGCCGACTGAAGTCGACTTCGTCAGCGATGGCGGCATTCGCGGCGAAGTCCAGAGAAAAACCTACCTCGGCGAAATCATCGACTACCGCATCCGTGCCGCCGACGCCGAGGTCCGCATCCAGAAACCGCGGCGAACGCCGGGACCGGCCGTCGGAGATCACTGCGGGCTGCGCTTTACGCGGCCGCATTGGTATCCGGCGGAATAGCGTTTTCGTTTTAAGTACGAGATTCTCTTTCTGTATAAGCTACCTTGATGAGCCAGATTCCCCGCAAGTTGCTCGTCCTCGACCTCGATGAAACGCTTATTCATGCGACGGGAAGACGGATCGATCGCGAAGAAGATTTCCGTGTCGGTCACTACTACGTTTATCTGCGCCCCCATCTCGATCAATTTGTGTCGTTCGCGCTGTCTGCTTTCTCCGTTGGTGTTTGGACATCCTCAGGCGAAACCTACGCCGAACAGGTTATACAGAAAATATTTCCACAAGGAGCGCTGGAGTTCGTCTGGTCCAGCCAGCGCTGTACCCCAGCTCGGGATTGGACAACCGGCGAATACACGACGATCAAGAATCTCCGAAAGCTGAAAGCCCGCGGATATCGACTCGAATCGGTCATCGCGGTCGACGACACTCCGTCAAAACATGCAAAAAACTACGGTAATCTCGTTACCGTCCGCGAGTTTTTGGGAGCGCAGGATGATGACGAATTATTGTTGCTGACGAAGTATCTTCAACAACTGGTTCCGGTCCAGAATGTGCGTACTGTCGAAAAAAGATTCTGGCGGAAACGGATGCAAGATGCTCTCGAAACTCCCCGTGACCGTCCGCCCGGAGACGCCCCGTAAACATCCATCAACAGCGAAATCGCATTGGCTCAGCACAGGAAACCAATAATGCCCCACGACAATCCTTTCGCACCGCCGTCATCCAACGTCGCACTTTCCGAAATTTCCCCACCTCGACCGCAAGGCCCCCAAGGGCTGGGCGGCTGGCTCATTCTCCTCGGATTGGGCGTCGCGCTCTCCCCGATACGAATGGGCGTGGAAGTGTTCACCACGTATGCGAACCTGGTTTCCAGCGGCGCTTGGGCCGCGTTGGGCTCAGCCGAATCCGATCACTACATACCGTTTTGGCAACCATTGCTCGTTGTGGAGATGTTCATAAACGCGGCACTTATCGTTGCATGGATCTACATGGCCAGCCAATTTTTCATGAAAAAGGCAAAATTTCCAAGGCTATATACCGCAGTCATCTTATTCACGATTGCCTTTCTGCTGCTTGACGCCTGGGCGTTTTCATTTCTTATGCCCGGCGGCGAAATATTCGATCCGGATACGACAAAAACTATCATTCGAACGGTTATCTCGGCGCTCATCTGGATTCCTTATCTGCGCGTCTCGAAACGGGTAAAAGCGACTTTTATCAGGTAAGCGCGCTCTCTTTTCATAGGTAATGCCACAGAAAAACAAAGCCCGCCGGTTCTCATGGAACCGGCGGGCCCGATTACTCTTTACTTAAAAAGGCTTACTTGTCGTTGATCACCGCCTGGGCGGCTGCCAAACGGGCGATCGGCACGCGGAACGGGGAGCAGGAAACATAGTCGAGGCCAGCACCGTGGAAAAACTCCACGGATGCCGGATCGCCGCCATGCTCGCCGCAAACACCGAGCTTGATGTTCGGACGCGCCGAGCGGCCCTTGTCAACAGCCATCTTGACCAGTTGGCCAACGCCTTTCTGGTCGATCGACTGGAACGGATCCTGTTCGTACATGCCCGCCTTCAGGTAGGCCGGCAGGAACTTGCTCACGTCGTCGCGCGAGAAACCGAGCGTCATCTGCGTCAGGTCGTTGGTGCCGAAGGAGAAGAACTCGGCCTGCTTGCCGATGCTGTCTGCCACCAGCGCGCCGCGCGGCGTTTCGATCATGGTCCCGACAAGGAAATCGATAGTCGCGTTGCGCTCGGCGAACACCTTCTCAGCGGTGTCGCGGATCACCTTGGCCTGCGAATTGAATTCGCGGACGGTGCCGACGAGCGGGATCATGATCTCGACCTTGGGCGCTGCGCCCTGGGCCTTGACGTTGAGCGCCGCTTCGAAGATGGCGCGCGCCTGCATTTCGGTAATTTCCGGATAGGTGATGCCGAGGCGGCAGCCGCGGTGTCCCATCATCGGGTTGGCTTCGTGCAGATCGTCGACGCGATGCTTGACGCCTTCGTAGGTCAGGCTCATCTCGATGGCGATTTCGCGCTGGTTGACTTCGTCGTGCGGCAGGAACTCGTGCAGCGGCGGATCGAGCAGACGGATGGTCACCGGCAGGCCGTCCATGGCCTTGAAGATGCCTTCAAAGTCGCCGCGCTGCATCGGCAGAAGCTTGGCCAGGGCACGGCGGCGGCCGGCTTCGTCCTTCGCCAGAATCATTTCGCGGACGGCCTTGATGCGATCGCCTTCGAAGAACATGTGCTCGGTACGGCACAGGCCGATACCCACGGCGCCGAAGTTGCGGGCAACCTTCGCGTCTTCCGGCGTATCGGCATTAGCGCGGATAGCCAGCTTCTTGTAGCGGTCGGCGATTTCCATCAGCTTGCCGAAGTCGCCCGACAGATCGGCGTCCTTGGTCGAAACCTGGCCTTCGTAGACCTGGCCAGTCGATCCGTCGAGAGAGATCCACTCGCCCTCTTTATAAACCGTGCCATCGACGGTCATCGTACGCGCCTTCGGATCGACGCGGATGGCGCCAGCGCCCGAGACGCAGCACTTGCCCATGCCGCGCGCAACCACGGCAGCGTGCGAAGTCATGCCGCCACGCGCCGTCAGGATGCCCTTGGCTGCGGCCATGCCGCGCAGGTCTTCCGGCGAGGTTTCCTGGCGGACGAGGATGACGTCCATGCCATTTTGCACCCACTCCTCGGCTTCATCGGCAAAGAACACGATCTGGCCGGTCGCGGCGCCCGGCGATGCCGGCAGGCCGTTGGCAATGCTGCGTGCGCTCTTGATCGCCTTGCCATCGAAAATCGGGTGCAGCAGTTCGTTGAGGCGATCCGGCGAAACGCGCATCACCGCCGTTTTCTCGTCGATCATGCCTTGCGCCAGCATTTCCATGGCAACGCGCACCATGGCCGCGCCAGTACGCTTGGCCGAGCGGGTTTGCAGCATCCAGAGCTTGCCTTCCTGGATGGTGAATTCGATGTCCTGCATGTCCTTGTAGTGATTTTCCAGCGCCGTTTCCGTCTTGAGCAGTTGCTGGTAGATCTCGGGCATCAGTTCTTCCATCGACGGGAACTTGGTGCGGCGGTCGTCTTCGCTCACCTGCGCCAATTCGGCCCAACGGCGCGAGCCTTCAAGCGTAATCTGCTGCGGCGTGCGGATACCGGCAACCACGTCCTCGCCCTGCGCATTGACAAGGAACTCGCCATTGAAGATGTCCTCGCCGGAAGCCGCATCACGCGTGAAAGCCACACCCGTGCCGCTGGTGTCGCCAAGGTTGCCGAAGACCATGGACTGGACGTTGACGGCCGTACCCCAGGAATCGGGGATGTCGTTCATTTTGCGGTAGAGCTTGGCGCGGTCGTTCTCCCAGCTCTGGAACACCGCCATGATGGCGCCCCACAGTTGCGCCCACGGATCGTTCGGGAACTCTTGTCCCAGGCGGTTGCGGATCAGTGCCTTGAACTCGGCTACCATTTGCTTGAGATCGTCTACGGAAAGCTGCGTGTCGAGTTCCACGCCTTTCTTTTCCTTGATCTCGTCGATGATCACTTCGAACGGATCGTGGTCTTCCTTCGAAACGGGCTTCAGCCCCATGACCACGTCGCCGTACATCTGGATGAAGCGGCGATAGGAATCCCAGGCGAAACGCTCGTTGCCTGATTTCTTGGCCAGTCCGGCGACGGCTTCGTCATTCAGGCCGAGGTTGAGAATCGTGTCCATCATGCCCGGCATCGAGGCGCGCGAACCGGAACGCACCGAAACCAGCAGCGGATCGGCGGCGTCGCCGAATTTCTTGCCCATTTCCTTCTCGACGAAGGCCACGCCCTGCAGCACTTCGGGTTCGATCATCTTGCGGACGGCATCGGCGCCCTTTTCGCTATAGACAGCGCACACCTCAGCGCTGATGGTCAGTCCGGGGGGAACGGAGATGCCCAGGCGGCACATTTCGGCGAGGTTAGCGCCCTTGCCGCCCAGGATATTTTTCATATCGGCGGCACCTTCGGTCTTGGAGGGACCGAAGACATAAACACATTTATTCGACATTTTTTACCCCAATCAACGTACAACAAACGAAAAACGGCGAAAAAGGCAAGCTGACTTGTTCTAATGCACTGCGTCGCTTGCTGCCCGCTTCGCCAACAATCACTCTTTTTTCTGAACTTAGGATTATAGCAGTAATTGGCAGTTTGCCTTGCAGGCAACCGGGCCTATCTTCCTGATTTTACTGAAAGATGGTAAGTGGCCTGACCAGACAGGCAACCGTTCAGTTGAAACTTTTCTCAATGAGAACAACTGCTTCGGCGGAAATGCCTTCCTCCCTACCGACGAACCCCAGTCGTTCGGCCGTTTTCGCCTTGATGTTGACGCAAGTAACGGGCAGCGCCAGATCCGCGGCGATTATCGCCACCATGCTCGGAATATAGGGGGCCATTTTGGGGCGCTGCGCATTGATCGTCGAGTCGATATTGATTATCTTCCAACCTGTCTGAGCCAATCGCGCATGCGCGTTGCACAGAAGGACGCGGCTATCGACGCCGCGATACTGCTCGTCGGTATCCGGAAAGAGCCTCCCGATATCTCCCAAGCCTGCCGCGCCGAGCATGGCATCGATCAGGGCATGCAGCAGCACGTCGGCGTCGGAATGCCCCTGCAGCCCCTTTTCATGAGGAATTTCGACGCCGCCGATGATCAGCTTGCGCCCCGGCACCAGCGCATGGATGTCCGTGCCGAAACCAATCCTGTTCATGTTTTTCTCCTTCCTTGCAGCACCAGTTCGGCAAGCTGCAAATCGGCGGGATAGGTCACCTTGAAATTGCTGGAGTCTGCCTTGACCAATCGCGGCCGTAATCCCGCTGCCTCGATTGCCCCCGCCTCATCTGAAACCGAGTTCTTGTCTGCCAATGTCCGGCACAACAGGCCGTAGCGGAACATCTGCGGCGTTTGCGCCTGCCAGAGTCCATCGCGCTGCTCCGTGGCGGCGACACGCTGGTCCGCATCGGCCCGCTTCACGGTATCCGCCACGGGAACCGCCAGCAGACCGCCGACCGGATCATCGCGCAGTTCTTCGCGCAGAGCCGTCAGCATGCCCTCCGAAAGACATGGCCGCGCAGCATCGTGCACCAGCATCCAGTCGTCGTTCGACAATGTGTTTTCGACGGCCCGCAAGCCATTGAACACGCTTTCGGCACGCGTGCCCCCCCCGCAGTACAGCCCCCCCAGTTTGGGCCCAAGATCCGACCAATCGTAACTTTCCCACCATTCATCGCCGGGAGACAGCACGACCCAGACGCGTTCGATCCATTCACAACGGCACAATGCGGCAAGGGAATGGAAAATCATCGGTCTGCCAGCCAGATCGAGATACTGTTTGGGAACCCCGGCGCCGAAGCGCGCACCGTTGCCAGCGGCAGGAACAAGAGCATAATGACGAATCATCCCGACATTCTAGCCGAAACCTCATGTAACGCATCGCATCAGCCGCTTGCTACTCTTGGACTCCTTTCATATAGTGGAATATAAGGAGCGCTGTCATGGACATCCAACCTGCCAATCCCCGCCATGCAGTTGTTGCTGGAAGGTTTTACCCAGAGAAACCGGAATCACTGACGCGCGAAATTTCACGATTGTTCGCCGGTATTGGGTATAGCAACGAGGCTCCTGCCGGCAAATCCCTCAAGGCCATCATCGCGCCGCATGCGGGCTACATCTTTTCCGGCGAAATCGCCGCAACGGCTTTTTCGCTGTTACGCCCTTTGCGCGGAACGATTCACCGTGTCGTGCTGCTGGGTCCGACACACTACACGGCCGTGCGCGGCTTGGCTTTACCGGCCAACGATGCGTTTGCAACCCCGTTGGGCGCCGTACCCATCGACCAGGAAGCCGCCATGGCCATCAGCAAGCTGCCGCAAGTCGTGCTAAGCGACATGGCGCACACCCGTGAACATTCGCTGGAAGTGGAGATTCCGTTCCTGCAGTATGCGCTCAGCGATTTTTCCCTGCTGCCTCTGGCTGTCGGCAAAGTCTCGCCAAGCGCTGTTGCCGAAGTGCTCGAATGTCTCTGGGGCGGAAAAGAAACGCTGATCGTCGCCAGTACGGATCTGTCGCACTATCTGTCCTACGAGGACGCGAAGCATATCGATGCGAAAACGGCACAGCAGATACTCGATCTAGACCCAATGATAAATCATTACCAGGCATGCGGCGCCATACCGGTCAACGGGCTTTTGCTGGCCGCCCGCAAGCACGGGCTGCAGCCACGGCAGCTGGATTTGCGTAACTCGGGCGATACGGCGGGAGACCGGGATCGCGTCGTCGGTTATGGAGCTTTCGCTTTCTTTGAAAACAATACCGGGGTTGAACACCATGACCACTGATCCTTTAGGCCAGACTCTACTCACCATCGCCCGCAACGCAATCGAAAAGCGCTTCGGCATCGAGCCGCGGACCGCCATGCCGCACCCGGCGTTGGCGAAACCCGGCGCCACATTCGTCACGCTGATGCAGCGCGGCCGGCTGCGTGGCTGCATCGGCACGCTGGAGGCTTACCGCTCACTGGCGACTGACGTGGCGGAAAACGCCGTGGCCGCGGCCTTGGAAGATCCGCGCTTCCCGCCGTTGCGGCAAGCGGAGCTGGAGCAGACGCGAATCGAGGTCTCGCTCCTCGACATGCCGGAAGAATTGCACTTTACCGATGAGAACGATGCGCTCAGACAGCTGCGCCCGGGCATCGACGGTCTGATTCTGAACAATGGCCGCTATCGCGCCACCTTCCTCCCGCAGGTTTGGGAAGCGTTGCCCGATCCCAAACTTTTTCTCGAACATCTCAAGCTCAAGGCAGGACTTCCTGCCAATTTCTGGGGTCCAAACCTGACGCTCAGCCGTTATGGCGTACAGAAATGGAAGGAATCTTGAACACCCCCGAATCGAACTACCCTGCTCGCTGGTGGCATGCCTTGCCGGCCGCGGAAGACAAACCGCGGCGCATCCAGTGCGATTTATGCCCGCGAGACTGCAAACTGCACGACGGGCAACGCGGCGCCTGTTTCGTCCGCCAGAATTTAGACGGCCAAATGGTGCTGACCACCTACGGACGCTCTTCCGGTTTCTGCATTGACCCGATCGAAAAAAAGCCGCTCAATCATTTCTATCCCGGATCATCGATCCTGTCCTTCGGCACCGCCGGATGCAACCTCGCCTGCAAGTTTTGCCAGAATTGGGACATTTCCAAATCGAAAGACATGGACCGCCTGATGGATGCCGCCACTCCCGATGGCATTGCCAGTGCCGCGCTGGCCTACGGCGCGCGGTCCGTGGCCTTCACTTACAACGATCCGGTCGTCTTCGCCGAATATGCCATCGATACAGCGCAGGCCTGTCATGAGCGAGGCATCAAGACGGTAGCCGTCACTGCCGGCTACATTTACCCGGAACCGGCCAGAGAATTTTACGCGGCGATGGATGCCGCGAATGTTGATCTCAAGGCTTTCACCGACGATTTTTATCGCAGGCTCTGCGGCGCCCGACTGCAACCCGTTCTCGACACGCTGGCCTACATTCACCACGAAACCGACTGCTGGCTGGAAATCACCACTTTATTGATTCCCGGGCTCAACGATTCGCCCGACGAAATCGATGCCCTGTCCGGATGGGTCATGAATGAGCTTGGACCGGATGTGCCGTTGCACTTTACCGCCTTCCATCCCGACTGGAAGCTCAATGAACTTCCGCCAACGCCGCCGCCGACGCTGATGAATGCGCGCCGCATCGCCATGGATGCCGGGCTGCACTACGTCTATACGGGCAACATCCACGATTCGGAGGGAGACACGACCTTCTGCCCCGACTGCCAAGCCGCGCTGATAGTGCGCGACTGGTACGCCATCCGCCACTGCGACTTGCCCGACAATGGTTATTGTCCGCATTGCTGCGCAAAGATCCCCGGACATTATGGTAAATTCGGCAAACCTTTCGGAGCACGACGCATCCCTGTCCGACTGACACGCCTATGATCGATTTCACCCCCGACGGTATCGGCATCCCGGTATCCATTCCTTCCGAACACGGCCTTCTGTACGGGGAGTTGGCCCTGCTGCCGGATTCGCCGGGCATCATCGTGCTGCTCCATGCGGCCATGGCGCTGGACGAAAAAGAGCAATTGCTAGCCAGACAATTCAGGAGTGCAGGGTTTTCGACCCTCGCCGTCAACCTGCTCGCGCACCAGGAAGAACATTACCCGGATGTTCACAACAACGTCCCCCTGCTGGCCCGGCGGCTGGTCGATTTCCTCGGCCTGATCAAGAACCGCATGCTGATGGGGGAAATGCGCGAACAACCGGTCGGCCTGTTCGCCGCCAATGCCACCACCCCGGCCGCTATCCGCGTTGCCGCACTGCGCGACCACGACATCGCCGCCATCGTATGCCGCGGCGGGTTGATCGACCTAGCCGGCGCTCTCTACCTGCACTCGCTTTCTTCACCGCTGCTTTTGCTTGCCGAAGAGAATGACGATTTGCACACGGCCAGCAACCGCAGGGCGCTAAAAGAAATAAACTGCCCCAAGGCGTTCAGGATCATCCCCGAAATCGGCCCCGATTACGCCGTATCGCCTGGGCTTGCGATCAGCCTCCAGGAATCGATTCAATGGTTTACCGAATATTTCGGAGGATCGGAAGTTCTCCGCTGACTCTCGCGCCATAAGGCGGCCATAGTTTCCGGCGACTGCTTCGCATCAGAACGAGTTTTTCCATTCGCGAATCGCTTTGAACACGGCAACCGAACCACTGGCCCCGGCGCATCGGCTTTGCGCCGCCGCCCTGACAGCCGGCACATCGCAACGCAGAAACGGATTCGTCGCTTTCTCCACCGCCAACGTCGAAGGAACGGTGGCCATGCCTTTGGCCCGCCAAACGGCGACTTCGTCGATCCGGTGGCGCAGATTCCGGTTGCCGGGCTCCACGGCCAGTGCAAAACGCAGGTTGGCCTCGGTATACTCGTGGGCACAGTATATTTGCGTGTTATCAGGCAGGGCCGCCAGCTGCGCCAACGAATTATGCATCTGCTCGGCGGTTCCCTCGAACAGGCGCCCGCAGCCACCGGCAAACAATGTATCGCCGCAAAACAGGCAACCCTCGCCGTAATAGGCAAGATGGCCCAGGGTATGGCCGGGAACCGCCATAACCCGCATTTCCGCATTCAGCGCGGACAGGCGGATACGCTCCCCGCCCTGCAAAGGATGCGTTATCCCTGTGATAGACTCCAACGCAGGGCCGAACACCTCAACACCCGGCGAGTGTTCAAGCAATCCGGCAACACCCCCCTGGTGGTCCTGGTGGTGATGCGTAATCAGGATCGAGGCCAGGTTCAGTTTCTCCCGTGCAAGCACCTCTAGCACAGGGGCGGCATCGCCGGGATCGACCACGGCCGCAACGCTGCCTTGGCGCAGCAGCCAGATGTAGTTATCCTTGAGCGCAGGAATGCGGATGATGTCGAACATAGACTGATTGTGGAAGAATCGAGAAAAATGTCAATAACCGGGATCGATGACTGGCTCGCCTCCCCGCAGGGGCAGTACGTCATGACCTGGGAACAGGAAAAGATCGACGCGGTGGTCGACGATCTTTTCGGCTACAACGCCCTGCAGCTTGGTTTGCCGCAGCTCCGCCTGCTGGCCCGCAACCGCATCCCCCTGCGCCAGATTGCCGGTGAATCCGGGGCTGTCGACGTCCTGTGCGACCTGCGGGAACTGCCCTTCGCAGCCAACAGCATCGACCTGGTAGTCATGCCGCACGTTCTGGAATTCCACGAAGACCCGCACCAGATACTGCGTGAAGTCGAGCGCATCCTCATCCCCGACGGACAGCTCGTCGTCACCGGATTCAATCCCTTGTCGCTATGGGGGCTCCGTTGCAGGTTGCCCAGATGCCCCGATAGATTTCCAATGAATGGCAGCTATATTTCCGTTCTGCGCCTCAAGGACTGGCTGCAGCTCTTGAGTTTCGAGGTCGATCGCGGCAACTTCGGCTGCTATGCTCCCCCTCTCCGCCAGGAGCGCTGGCTCAAGCAATGGCACTTCATGGAGGCGGCGGGCGACCGATGGTGGAGTTTCGCCGGAGGCGTTTATCTACTGCGCGCCGTCAAGCGCGTGCGCGGCATGCGTCTGGTCATGCCATCCTGGAAACCCAGGAAAAACCGCCGGGCAAAGGCACTCCACCCTGTTACCAACAACGGAATCGAAAAGCATGGCCACTGAATCCAGTGTAATAATTTATACCGACGGTGGTTGCCGCGGCAATCCCGGGCCGGGAGGCTGGGGGGCTCTTCTGCGGGCCAACGGCCATGAAAAGGAAATCTGGGGAGGCGAATCGGACACCACCAACAACCGGATGGAACTGACCGCCGTCATTCGTGCCTTGCAGGCGCTCAAGCGCCCCGTACCCGTGCAGATCCACACGGATTCGCAGTACGTGCATAAAGGCATCAGCCAATGGATAAACAACTGGAAACGCAACGGCTGGCGGACATCGGACAAGAAACCAGTGAAAAACGCCGACCTCTGGCAGACGCTCGACAAATTGGCCGCCCAGCACCGCATCGAGTGGGTCTGGGTCAAGGGCCACGCCGGCAATGCCGGCAACGAACGCGCCGATCAACTGGCCAACAAGGGAATCGACGAACTCTTGGCTGACCAGCCAGCGGCATAGTGCAATCGATAAATAATAGGAAACCATGCGCCAGATATTCCTCGATACCGAAACTACGGGCCTCGAACACAAACTCGGCCACCGCATCATTGAAATCGGCGGTGTCGAAATGCGTAACCGACGGCTGACTCACCAGCATTTTCACCGCTATCTGAATCCGGACCGCGACATCGATGCCGGCGCGCTTGCGGTCCACGGCATCAGTCTTGATTTTCTGCAGGACAAGCCGCGCTTTGCCGATGTTGCCGAAGAGTTTCTCGATTTCATCCGCGGCGCGGAACTGGTCATCCACAATGCCCCATTCGACATAGGGTTTCTCAACGCGGAACTGGCGCGGCTGGATATGGCGCCCGTCGAAAGCGTGTGCCATGGCGTGGTCGACTCCCTGCGCCTCGCCAAGGATTTGCATCCGGGAAAGAAAAACAACCTGGATGTGCTCTGTGAACGCTATGGCGTCGACAATTCCAAGCGTACACTGCACGGTGCCCTGCTGGATGCCGAAATACTGGCCGAAGTTTACGTTGCCATGACTCGCGGGCAGGAAAGCCTGCTCATGGAACTCGGAGGAACTCAAGACTCGGCGTTGCTGGAAACCCAGGCGAGCGCCGTTTCCAACGGCAGGCAGCGCCCACTGCGCGTTCTTCGGGCGAATGACACGGAACTGGCCGAGCACGGACAGATTCTGGGCGCCATTCAAAAGGAAAGCAAGGGGAAATGCCTCTGGCTGGAGGACGAGACGACAGCCGACAAAAGCTGAATGCACACGAGCACTCATTCTTCCCGCCGATGAAGTCCGCACTTTCTATCGCGCCAGCGGCGCCTACGCTGGCGCGCCGCTGCAATTGCCTCGAAACGCCCTAGCCTTCGCCTTTGTCGCTATCCGGGTTCGGAGTGCTTGGCATCGATTCCACAGGAACGAAATTACCGCTGTTCCCGCCGCTATTGAAATTATCCGTCTGGCGCTTCGGGCGGCGATGCTGCCGCTTGAGCATATTGCGTCCCTCCGGTCGTCCATCGGATTGTTGGCGGGGACCGTTGTTGTTATTGTTATTGTTTTTGTTACCCTGCTGCTGTTTATTGCGGTCAACCCGACGGCCCAGCCCCATGGCTCCCTGACCACCCTGGCGCTTTTCCATCTGGCGCTCCTGCGGGCGGTCATAGTCACGGTTTCCCGGTGCCGTGCGAATCTCGAGTTCGTTCAACTCGTCCCATTCAGCATCAGTACGGTCCCGCTCCGGAATAGAAAGTAATTCGCGTATCCGGCGACGCATTTCGATTGGTTGCAGATCATCCATACCGCTATTATGGACCACAGCCCTGTCTCCCTTCAACCGTTCATCGAACTCATTATCCGATATTTCTCCCCTATAATCTGCTTCTTTTCGGGTCCGATGAACATGTGGTTCAAAAATATCCAGCTTTTTCGCCTTCCCAAGAGTTGGGACTTTAATCCCGCCGAGCTGGAAGAGCAACTTTCCCAGCAAATGCTCCAGCCCTGCGGCAACAGCGACGCTCAGAGCATCGGCTGGGTGCCGCCATGTTCTGACGGAGCTCTCGTCAGGTTGGTCAACCATCAATGGCTGATCGCCTTGGGCGTCGAACAAAGGCTCCTGCCATCCTCCATCGTCAAGCAGCATGTCAAGGAACGCGCAAAAGCCATTGAGGAAAACGAAGGCCGCCAGATCGGCCGCAGGGAAGCAAGGGATCTCTTCGAATCCATCACGAGGGAACTGTTGCCCCGGGCTTTCGTTCGCGGACGGACGACATTTTGCTGGATCGACCCGGTCAACGGCTGGTTGGCCATCGACGCCGCCGCCCCAGCCAAAGCCGATGAACTGATCGAACACCTGCACAAGTCGATTGACGGCCTGCCGCTCGGTCCGCTCAAGGTCGTGCAATCACCGTCTTCCGCCATGACTTCCTGGCTGGCTGGCGGAGAAGCCCCCAGCGGTTTCTCGATTGACCAGGACCTGGAACTACGTTCGGCGGAAAACGCCGTCGTTCGCTACGCCAAACACACGCTGGATGGCGACGAAATTCCTCAACATATCGCCACCGGCAAGAGCGTCACCCGTTTGGCGCTGACCTGGAACGACAGGATATCCTTTCTGCTCGACGACAAGCTGCAACTGAAGCGCCTGAGTTTCCTCGACATTCTGAAAGAAGAGTCAGAGGGACAGGCGGAAAACGAAGATGAACGCTTCGATCTCGACTTCACGCTGATGACAGGCGAACTGGCGCGCCTGTTTGAAGATCTGCTGAACGCGCTGGGTGGCGAAATACCGCCAGAGCCACTGCAGTAGCAGAGGCACGGCCATGTAACCGCCTTGCGGCTACATGGCGCTGAGTTCTCTGCCGAACTTGTCGACCTGCTGCCAGTCGGTAAATTCGACAACGGCCTTGGGATCCGTGGGGCCTCCCGTCATCCTCATGATCAACCGGATCATCGCCCGGTCGATAAACCGGTATTTCGGATAGTTGAGTTTGCCGGCAAATACCTCGAGGCATTGAGGACGCCAGGACGTTTGTGTCAGGAAACGGCGGACGTAAGGATTGGTTTCCGGTCGGTTTTTTTCCGGCTTGCGCGCCACGATATTGACCGAAAAGAAAGCGCTGGGTCGGCTCTCCAGAAGCGCCTGATTGGCCGCAACGAATTCCAGAACGCTACGCTCGTGGCGTCCGTAACGGATTCTTGCGCCAATGACGATTTTGTCGAAGGTCCGAAGCTCCACTCCCCCACGGTCCGCTATCGCGACAACCGACACCTGATGGCCTTCCTGCTCCATCACTTTCTGCAATCGCCTGCAAATGGTGAGGGTATGACCGTCGGTCGACGAATAGAGAATCAGGATGGAAGACATTGTTTCAGCATGCACATACGCGCCATTTTTGCATATATCATATCAAATCAAATCGAAAACCTGCGGGCGCTTTCTATGAAAAGCCGCGCCCCGTGTACTTTACCCTGCCGTAGGTTGCTTTCCCAAATGTCACTGGCCGATTTCCGTGCTGAAGAGAAGCCACGCGCCTGCGCACACGAGAACGGACAGAACCGGCGCGAGAAATGGCACGATTCGTAAACCCACCTCTTTGAACCAGCCCAGGAGCCAATTCAGCGCCAGCAGTTTGCCCCAAAAAAGGAACGCGTTGGCAGCGAAACTCCCGAGAACGTACATTCCCGTGCCTGCATCAGGAACAAGCTGGAACGGGAAAAACAGGCAAACCCAAAACCCAATCGCTGCCAGCATCCAGAGCTGCGAAACCCATGCCTTGAAAAATACCCGATCCATCTCGTCCGAGCCATACTCGTTCTTTACCGCCGGTCTTGCTGGAGCAGCTTTCCACAACGCGAGCAGGGAGGCCAACGCCAACATCCCCATTCCCAACCTTTCCCTGCCATCAGCCACCGCCATCAACGGCATGGCCACATAAGTATCCAGCGCGTACAGACCACCGGGAATCCCTCGCTGCTCGGCGTATTGCGCCATGGCTACCATAGAGACGCCCAGGCAAGACGGAACGAGCCACCGGCAGCGCAGCGTCGCCCATCCGCAAGCGGCCGCCTGTGTCCCCAACGATACGAACAGCCCCGCAAGGACGGCCAACGAGGCATGCGAGGCCGCTGAAAACGCCGGCAGTGTGCCGCATGGCATGAAAAGAAAAGAAAGGAGCGCAATCAAACCCGAGATGGACAACGACAAGAGCAACGGAAAAACCGGCGGCAGGCCGCTTTTCCGGGCCAACTGATCTATAGTGGAATTGGCTGACAGATCTTCAGCCGCCTCCTGCGATGCCTGGTGAAGATGATGGCATTTGCGCCATGCGCAGGCTCCGGCTGTCAGCAGGCACAATGCAAGATACGCCAAACCCGAAATGAAGCCGAAGGGATAAAAAGACATGAACACGTGTTGTTCCGGAAAAGTCCCATGAGGGCGATTGTGGCGTTTTGTTCTTCCCTGGCAAGGAAAAAGTGGCGGTTTTTCCTTCTTTTCGGCAGTTTATCGTTGCTTGCCCTGCTTCTGCATCCGGTTGACGCCTTGGTGATCCGCCAGGAACCCAACGCCGCGGCGCGGGAAGTTTCCTCTCAGGAGCCACCTCTTTTCCAGGCGAGCGCCGGACTTGGACAGGAATTTTCAACGCAATACACTCATTCCGTGCAACTGACCCCCGTCCAGGACAGCTACCGTATCGTCGATGGATACATCTGGTCATGGCAGGGGCGCGTGCAATCGCACAATGCCGGATTGCCTTTCGCCAAACCCGCGTTTGGGCGTTTTCGCATGGCCCCCCCCTGGATGATTCTCGAAGGCGGCAGGCAGTCCTGGAAGAGCATCGCTCTTCGTGTTGGCGATGCGGAACTCGGCCGCAATCTTTTCGCTTATGGCGGCGAGGACGCACCCCGCATCGCCCTGCACGAGATTTTCCCCGGCAAGCTCCTACGGCTGAGCGTGGAAAGGCATCCGTTGATAGCCCTCCTCCATCCACCCCAATTCACCGAGTGATGTAGCGCCCGCCGGAAACCTGTTACCGATTCCCGGCAGACGATCACATGGCCTTGCTTGATCGGGGAAGGACAGCAGTCTACTTGATGTCCGGAATCGCCAGTCCCTTCTCCTTGAAGTACTTGGCAGCACCCGGATGTACGGGAACCGTCACGCCATCAAGCGCCGACTTCAGCGTGATCTGCTTGGCCGTGGCATGCGAGGCATGAATCATGTCGAGATTTTCGAACATGTTTTTCACGAACTCGTAAATGACCTTTTCCGGCACCTTGTCATGCGTCACGAGCATGGCCACGACCGCGGGGGTTTTCGTATCCTTGTCGATGCCCCGATACGTCCCGGCGGGAATAGTGCTGGCCACGAAATACGGATGCGCCTTGTTCAGCTGGGCAAGGAACTCATCGCTGAAACTCAACAGGCCCACATCCTTGGTAGTGGTCAGATCCATGATGGATGCCGTCGGGAAACCGGCCACGACGAAGCCCACGTCGATCTGGTTATCCTTGAAGCGGCTGGTCGTGGCGCCGAAATCCAGCCGGTCGACCTTCATGTCGTTATAGGTCAACTTGGCCACTTCGAAGATCGCCCGCACATCCGCCTCGACGCCGGAGCCGGCGGCACCCACGCTGACGCGCTTGCCTTTCAGATCGTTGATGCCCGCAATTTTGGCGTCCTTGGCAATGATCACCTGAACATGCTCAGGATACAGAGCCGCAACGGTGCGCAGATTCTTCGCGGGCGACTTGAACATCTGCTGTCCGTTATAGGCCCAGAATGCCGTGTCGTTCTGCGCGAACCCAACCTCGATTTCGCCCTTGCCGATGAGGTTCAGGTTGGCCACGGAGGCGTTGCCGGTTTCGGCAGTCGCCTGCAGTGCGCCGCTCTTGCTGGCCGCCTGGGCGATGGCGCCGCCGATCGGATAATAGGTTCCGGAAGTGCCGCCCGTGGCGATGGAAACAAAGTCCGCCGCCTGCGTAACCCCGTGAAGAGAAACGCTCAACACGGCAACCGAAAACAAAGCCATCAATTTATTCAGTTTCATGCTGTTTCCTCCTTCTCTTGGTCATGATTCGTACGTCTGGCGAGGTTTCGCCACAAAACGCTGCCACAGGTAAATAAAGATCAAAACACCGAGGCCACCGAGATCCGTGATTGTCCCAGGTATCAGCAGCCCCAAGGCTCCGCACATGGCCAAGGTTCGCATGAACCAGTTCAAAGGCCCGTTATAGTGTCCAATGGTCGCCATGGACAGCAGGTAAACCCCAATCAGGGACGTAATCGTGGCTTGAATCATCAGCAGCGGCGTAGCATCCACCAAAAGCAGGATCGGGTTATAGACGTAAATGTACGGCACGAGAAAACCCGCCAGGGCGAGCTTGACCGAGGTCACCCCCGACTTCATCGGATCCGCCCCGGCAATGCCCGCGGCAGCGTAGGCAGCCAGTGCAACGGGAGGCGTGAGATCCGCCGCAATGCCGAAATAGAACACGAACATGTAAGCGGCAATGTCCGGCACGCCGAGCAGCTTCAGCGCGGGAGCCGCCATGGTGCTGGTAACGATGAAGTTGGCCGTGGTCGGCAGACCGGTTCCGAGCAGGATGCTGGCGCACATCGTCAGCAGCAGCGTCGGCAGGAGCAAACCGCCCGAGAGATCGACGATGCCGCCGGCGATGCGCAGCGCCAATCCAGTCAGCGTGCCGGTGCCGACGATGAAACCGACGCAGGCGCAGGCGCAGGCGACGCCCAGCGAGGACCGGGCGCCCGCCTCGAAAGCTTCGAGGAGCTTTTTCGGCGTCAGCCGTGTTTCCTTGTTCAGGTATGAGAGGGGAATGCTTACGAGAATGCCGCAGAAAGCGGCCATCAGCGGCGTATAGCCCGCCACCAGCAGATAGATGATAGCCCCCAGCGGCAGCAGCAGAAAGCCCCGGGTACGCAGGAGAAACCACACATTGGGCAGATTTTCCCGCGCGATGCCCGAGAGCCCGAGCCTTTTCGCCTCGAAGTGCACCTGGATCAGCACCGCGGTGTAGTACAGGAGCGCCGGAATGATGGCCGCCTTGGCAACCTCGATGTACGGCCACCCCAAGAACTGGGCCATGATGAAAGCCCCGGCACCCATGACCGGCGGCATGATCTGCCCGCCCGTCGACGCAGCGGCCTCAACAGCGGCGGCGAAATGCGGACGGTAGCCCACGCTCTTCATCAGTGGAATGGTGAACATGCCCACGGTGCAGACGTTCGCCACGGAGGAGCCGGAAACGGTCCCCATGATGCCGGAAGCCACGACTGTCACCTTGGCAGGTCCCCCCGAAGCCCAGCCCGCCAGGCCTAGAGACAGGTCGATAATGAACTTGCCGACCCCCGTTTTTTCCAGCACGGCGCCGAACAGGATGAACATGAACACGAAGGTCGACGACACTTCGAGCGGTGTGCCGAAAATGCCTTCGGTACCCAGATACATGTGGTTGACGATGCGCGAAATGCTGAATCCCCGGTGGCCCATGCCGCTGGGCAGCAGATTTCCTAAATAGCAATAGAGCAGGCAGACGATGGCGAGGCACGGAAGCACGGGATTCGAGATGCGCCGCGTCGCTTCCAGCAGCACGAAAATCAGGATGAAGCCCATGACCAGATCCAGGTCCGAGGGCAGCCCCGAGCGCTCGGCCAGCGCCGTGTAATTGACGATCAGGTACATGCACGCGCACGCCCCCAGAAGCGCCACAATGACGTCATACCAGGGCAGGCTGTTCTTTTGCAGTTTCTTGCTTGCCGGATACAGGACGATCGTCAGAAGCAGGGTAAACGCAAGGTGCACCGCCCCTTGATGCTGCGCTGGCAAAAGACCGAATCCGGATGTATAGAAGTGGAAGCACGACATGGCTATCGCGACGAGCGCCACGCCTTTTCCCAACCATCCGGTATAGGTCCGGAACGCCGATTCCGAATCGTATTTGCGCATCAACTCGTTGAAGTCGATCGCGCCGCCCTGAGAAGACGAGGAAGTACCGTCAGGATTTTCCTGAGCCATACGAATCCCCTAATAAATTGGTTTTTGATTTAAAACGCTTTATCAGGCTAAACCATGGCCGGCATCGGAAGTTCTTGTCGCCATGGACCGCCACGTCTGTCAGGCGTGGCGCTGTTATTCATCGGCTTACAATCGTTTTCCAAGCAAGAAACGGAAATGATCAAACGGGTTTTGTTTCGGATATGACAAAGACAAGTTCAACAACTGGTGTTTTTTTTATACTATGGCATGGCGTAGCGAAAAACAAGGAGGACGACGAGAAAATCCCTAATTTTCTTACCGAATCGAAAAGCGGCAATCTCGCGCCGACCGCTGTCTCGTGCGCCATTCAGTCAAACAAACCAGGCTGTAATGGCGCCAGATTTTCTCGCTTGACAGTAAAGCGCACGGGCACTCCACGGCGGCCAATCGCCTCGACAACCATGCGGCCGGCACACGCTTCGGCTATAACGCGGACGTTATAGCCGCCCTTGGACATCCGGCTTGCCCGGCCGATGTACGTGGCGACGATGCCGATCTGAGGAAGCCATGCAGTTTTTTTTCTGGCCATTTCACGCAACCCGATGAAAACTATTTGTCATAACAAGTGTTCTGAGAGGCATTCAGCACGGATTTGACCCAAACCCCCGATTGAAACATATCCCTGAATCTTTCGACCACGATTTCTGGATCGCCGATAAGCGGCCAAACGTGTCGGCAGCATAATACCGCCACAACGAGGTGGCGGGAAATAGGCGGCGTCATTTCGATTGGATCCGCGAATTACTGCCTGTTCGCTCGTTTTCGTTTAAATTGGCGCCGCACCCCGTATATAATCCTCTGTTTAACGATTTTCACCTGGATCGCCATGGAAGCAGAACAGATCAACCTCATCGACAACCAGCTCGCCGACCTCGTCCAGCGCGCCGCCGAGTTACGGAGGTATCTTTGACTACGATCAGAAATTCGATCAACTGAACGCCGTCTCCCGGGAACTGGAAGATCCCAAAGTCTGGGACAATGCCGAGCGTGCGCAGGAACTCGGCAAGGAGAAAAAAGCGCTGGAAGGCGTTGTACTGACGCTCAACCGCGTCGGCGACGGACTCAAGGACGCCGAGGAGCTTTTCGCGATGGCGCGCGATGAGGAGGATGACGACACCCTGCGTGCGGTCGCCGACGACATCGGCGGCATCGAGAAGGAAATCGCGGGGCTGGAATTCCGCCGCATGTTCAACAATCCGGCCGATCCGCTGAACTGTTTTCTGGACATCCAGGCTGGCGCCGGCGGAACCGAGGCGCAGGACTGGGCGTCGATGCTGTTGCGCATGTACGTCAAGTATGGCGAACGCAAGGGCTATGGCGTCGAGGTGCTGGAAGAATCCGAAGGCGACGTGGCGGGCATCAAGACGGCAACGATCAAACTCTCCGGCGAATATTGCTTTGGCATGCTCCGTTCGGAAACCGGCATCCACCGGCTGGTACGCAAATCGCCGTTCGACTCGAACGCGCGGCGCCACACCAGCTTCGCTTCGGTGTTCGTCTACCCCGAAATCGACGACTCCTTCGAGATCGAAGTCAACCCGGCCGACTTGCGGATCGATACCTATCGCGCTTCGGGCGCTGGCGGCCAGCACATCAACAAAACCGATTCCGCCGTACGCATAACGCACCAGCCCTCGGGCATCGTCGTGCAGTGCCAGAACGACCGCTCGCAGCACCGCAACCGCGCCGAGGCCATGGCCATGCTCAAATCCCGCCTGTACGAGGCCGAACTGCGCAAACGCCAGGCCGAGCAGCAGAAGCTGGAGGACTCCAAGACCGACATCGGCTGGGGCCATCAGATCCGCTCCTACGTGCTCGACCAGTCGCGCATCAAGGATCTGCGAACCAACGTCGAATGCGGCAACACGCAGAGCGTACTCGACGGCGATCTCGACCAGTTCATCGAAGCCAGCCTGAAACAGGGCGTCTGAGACACCACACTCCCAACTCCTTACTTTTGAGACCGACCATGGCCGAACCTACCGACAACGCTCCCGAACAGGACGAAAACCACATCATTGCCGAGCGCCGCGCCAAGCTGGCCGAATGGCGCGCCACGGGCAAAGCCTATCCGAACGATTTTTCGCGTGAGAACATCGCCGGCAAGATTGTCGAGGTCTACGACGGCAAAACCGGCGAGGAACTCGAAGCCACGCCCGTCGAAGTCAAAATGGCCGGCCGCATCATGTTGAAGCGCGTCATGGGCAAGGCCTCCTTCGTGACCATTGCCGACCTGTCCGGCCGCATCCAGCTCTACATCGCGCGCGACAAGGTCGGCGAGGAAACCTATGCGGCGTTCAAGCGCTGGGACATCGGCGACATCGTCGGCGCCGTTGGCACGCTGTTCCGCACCAAGACCAATGAGCTGACCGTGCAGTGCTCCGAAATCCGCCTGCTGTCGAAATCCCTGCGCCCGCTGCCCGAGAAATTCCATGGCCTGACGGACCAGGAACAAAAGTACCGCATGCGCCATCTCGACCTGATCATGAACGAGCAGTCGCGCTTTACCTTCGTGGCGCGCAGCCGCATGGTGCAGTCGATCCGCAACTACATGAACAACCACGGCTTCCTGGAAGTCGAAACGCCGATGATGCACCCGATCCCCGGCGGCGCTTCGGCAAAGCCCTTCAAGACGCACCACAACGCGCTGGACATGGAGTTGTTCCTGCGCATTGCACCTGAGCTGTATCTGAAGAAGCTGGTCGTCGGCGGTTTCGAAAAAGTTTTCGAAATGAACCGCAATTTCCGCAACGAAGGCATGAGCACCCGGCACAACCCGGAATTCACCATGATGGAGTTCTACGAGGCCTACTCGGAATACCGCAAGATGATGGATTTCACCGAAGGCTTGCTGCGCTACTCCGCACGCGATGCGCTGGGAGCCGAGGTCTTCGAGTACCAGGGCCGTACGCTTGACCTTTCCAAGCCCTTCGACCGACTGACGATGGTCCAGGCGATCACGAAATATCATCCGCAATACACCGAAGAGCAACTGAACGACGCCGAGTGGCTACGCCAGAAGCTGACCGCGATGAAGGTGGAGCTTAAGGCCGGCACGGGCCTAGGCACGTTGCAGCTCCTGATGTTCGAGGAGACGACGGAGGCTGATCTTTGGGATCCCACCTTCATCATCGACTATCCGGCTGAGGTTAGTCCCCTGGCGCGCGCCAGCGACACCAATTCGGACATTACCGAACGCTTCGAGCTGTTCATCGTCGGCCGCGAGATCGCCAACGGCTTCTCCGAACTCAACGACCCCGAAGACCAGGCCGAACGCTTCATGCAGCAGGCCAAGGCCAAGGATGCCGGCGACGAGGAAGCCATGTACTACGACGCCGATTACATCCGCGCGCTCGAATACGGCCTGCCGCCGACCGGCGGCTGCGGCATCGGCATCGATCGCCTGGTCATGCTGCTGACCGATTCGCCGAACATCCGCGACGTCATCCTCTTCCCGCAAATGCGGGCGGAATAAAAACCGGGGCGGCCTGGCTCCAGGCCGCCGAAAAAAACAAACCTTTCCCGGAAAACACGGTCAATCCAGCGAAAGGAGCGCCCGTGCAAAACACTTCAGGAAAATCGATCCTCGCCGCAGCAATCGCCGCAGCCGGCCTGACCGGCTGCGCGCCGGAAGCCTTCAACAACCTCCAGGCCAGGGGCTTCAATAGCTATCTCGCCACGCTGCAGGAGCAGTGCCGCAATTTCTACATCGGCCCGTACAACATTCAGGCCTGGCTCCGAAACGGCGGCGACAACGACGTCGATGAGTACACCTATTGGCTGGACCAAACTTCACGCCTATATTACAACCGCATTACCTTCGATCAGTACCGCAACAGCATCACCGGTTCGCTCGGCGGAGGCGCTTACAACACACAGTCCTTCGACTGCATTCGCCGGCTTTTGCCGGCACACCGCCCGGATAGCCCATAAAAGCGCCATCCACCGTATGGGCCGCAAACATGTCGATACGGATCGGAATTATTACGAACACCCGCAACCGCCCTTGCCCGCGCAGACCACGTCGAAACCCGCGCCTTCAATAGCCGCCTTGAACTGTGGCGGCTGGACCATTTGCGGATCGTAGGTGATTTCCGCTTGCGCCTCTTCCAGCGACACCGTCGCGTTGGAAACGCCCGGCAGCGCCTGCAGAATGCCGGTCAGATTCTTCACACAGCCTTGGCAGGTCATGCCATCGACGCCCACGACCAGTTTTTTCATTTCATTCTCCACAAAAGTTAACGAGCGCTTCCGTAAGGTTTCCAGCGCTTGAGCAGCAGGGAGTTCGACACCACGGACACCGAACTCATCGCCATCGCCGCTCCGGCGACGACCGGATTCAGGTAGCCAAGAGCCGCCAGCGGAATGCCGAGCAGATTGTAAATGAAAGCCCAGAACAGATTCTGCCGAATTTTTCTCAGACTGGCCCGCGAAAGCAAAATCGCGTCGGCGACCCCGTGCAGGTCGCCACGCACCAGGGTGATGTCCGCAACCTCGATCGCCGCGTCCGATCCGGCGCCCATGGCGAAGCTGACATCGGCAGCCGCCAGCGCCGGTGCGTCATTGATCCCGTCTCCGACCATGGCGATCAAGCTGCCTTCCCGTTTCAGACCGTTCACCGCCTCGGCCTTGCCGGCTGGCGAGATGCCGGCGCGAAAATCCTCGATACCTGCCTGAGCAGCTATCGCGGAGGTCGTCACCGGATTGTCACCCGTCAGCATTATCACGCGTAAACCCATCGCCTTGAGGCGGCCTACGGCTGCCGGTGAAGAATCGCGCAGGGGATCGGCGACGGCCAGCAGCGCCAGCGCCGATGCCCCTTCGGCCAGCACGACAACCGTTTTCCCTTGGCCTTGCAGGGAGGCGATCCGGTCGTGCGGAAGCGCCAGAGCGGCAAACCAGTCCGGTGCGCCAAGCCGCAAACGCCTGCCGTCAATGGTGCCTTCGACACCCGCGCCCGGAACCGCCTGGAACTCGGCTACTGGCGGCAGGGCCAGCCGCTGTTCGCCTATCCGCTGCAGAATGGCTTTGGCCAGAGGATGCTCCGATCCTTGCTCCAGGCCGGCAGCTAGCGCCAGCGCCTCATCGGCGGAGGCCGCCAGCGGCACGAGATCGGTAACCTGGGGCTCGCCGCAGGTCAAGGTACCGGTTTTGTCGACGGCGAGAATGCGTGTTTTCTCGGCCAGCTCCAGCGCCTCGGCATTTTTCACCAGGATGCCGGCGCGCGCGCCCTGCCCCGTCCCAACCATGATGGCAGTGGGTGTTGCCAGACCGAGAGAGCATGGGCAGGCAATCACCAGCACGGCCACGGCATTGATCAGGGCCACGCTGAAATCGCCGCCGAACAGCCACCAGCCGCCAAAGGCCAGCAGCGCTATGGCGCAAACGATAGGCACGAAGATCGCGGAAATCCGGTCGGCCAGGCGCTGCACCGGCGCCTTGGATCCCTGGGCATCATTCACCAGGCGAATGATGCCCGCCAACAGCGTATGCTCGCCGATCCCCGTCGCCCGGCAGCGCAGCATACCCTCGCCGTTAGCCGTTGCAGCGAAGACGCGATCGCCAGCCTTTTTGGGTACCGGCATGCTTTCTCCGGTAAGCATCGCCTCATTGATGGACGATGAGCCTTCAAGCACTTCGCCATCCACCGGAATGCTCTCGCCGGGCCGGACGATGAATACGTCACCGGGGATCAGCAGCGCCGCTTCGAGCTCGATCAGTTGCCCGTCGCGTTCGACGCGGGCCGTTTTCGGCTGCAGACGCACCAAAGCCTCGATGGCTGCCGTCGTGCGTGCCTTGGCCCGCGCTTCGAGCAGTTTTCCAAGCAGCACCAGCGTGATCACCGCTGCCGAAGCCTCGAAATAGACCGGCAGCTGGTGAAAACCGCCCAGCGTCACGATCAGGCTGAAAAAGTAAGCCGCGCTGGTTCCCAGCGCCACCAGCACATCCATGTTCGCCCCGCCGCCACGCAAGGCTTTCCAGCCGCCATCGTAGAAACGCCAACCGATCCAGAACTGCACCGGAGTTGCCAGCAGCAGTTGCAGCCAGCGCGGCAGCAAATCGACATGGTGCCCGCGCAGAGCGCCGGCGTCGAACATCGTCGCCATCTGAGCCAGCAGCGGCAGGGTCAGCGCGGCGGCAATCCAGAAGCGCCGCATTTCGGCACGGTAGAGGGCGAGCTTGCGCGCTTTTTCTTCCTCGCGCGAGTTTTCGTCCAGCAGTTTTCCGCTGAAACCCGCCCGGGCTACGGCAGCCAGCAGTTGCTCCACGCCAACCACACCCGGGCGATAACGTATGCGGACGCGTTCGGTCGCCAGGTTCACTACTGCTTCCGCCCCTTCGACACGGTTCAGCACCTTTTCCAGGCGGGTTGCGCAAGCGGCGCACGTCATGCCTTCGATGCTCAGTTCCAAAGCCTGTTGCGGCACGCCGAAGCCAGCCTTCTCGATAGTGCTGACAACCTGCTGTGCTGTGGTTTCGGCGGACGACAGATCGACCCGCGCCCGCTCGGCGGCCAGATTCACATTGGCTGTCACTCCCGGCAGACGATTGAGAACCTTTTCGATACGCGCAGCGCAGGCAGCGCAGGTCATGCCGCTCACGGGAAGATCAAGCCGCAGGGGAGTGTGATCGGACGGCTGTACTGCCGGCATTTCAGTAATGCCTCACAACGGGGGAAATCATAGCTATCTGCCAACCATGCTGAAAAATAAGCGAATCGTTCGTGAAAGATGCGACCGGCTGGCCCATATTATCGTTCAGGAGAACGGTGGCGGCTACGCCAGTCGCGAATCGGCAAAAGCATTTGCCGGCCACAGGGCATATTGGGGAAAGAACGTGCAAAAATGCCCCTTTCATTTTTAAAAATCGCTGTATTCACCTTGTTTTTGATGGCATATGGCTCGCCATGCACGCCGCAATCAAGGATAATAATCGTGAAACATATTGTCGAGGAGATAAAGTGACGTGAAAGCGTTGATTGTCGAACCTTCGCGCATGATCAGAAATGTTTTCATTTCGCTTTTCACGAAAAACAATATTCATGCCGAAGGGGTTGAAACAGCTTCCGATGCTCTTGCCGAGCTGGAAAAGGAGTCCGTAGACTTTCTGTGTTTTTCAATGCAATTGAAAGACATGACGGGTCTTGACTTTTTCGCGCTGGCCAAAGAGCGCGGTCTGATCGGCAAACATCCCTCCATTCTGCTGACGAGTTCGCAGGAAGCGGTGCCCAGAGCGCTTAGTCTGGGCATTACCCAGTGTTTCTCGAAAAACGAGCCCGCCATATTCGAGAATTACGTCAACCACTGGGCAGGCAGCGGTATCGCCAAACTCAGCGGCTCTGCCCTGGTCATTGAAGACAGCCTGTCGCAGGCCAACCATCTGGTCAGGCTGCTGGAATCCCTCGGTTTACGCGCCCAGCGCGTCGCCAGCGGCGAAGCGGCACTGGCGTTGCTTGCGAAGCAACCGTTCGACCTCATCCTGGCCGATTACATGCTGGAAGGCGCCATGACAGGCCTGGACGTCATCCGCAAGACCCGCATCATGCCGGGACGGGCGGGCAAGGTTCCCATCCTTGCCATTTCCGGTTTCGACGACACGGCCAGGCGAATCGACATGCTGCGCTCCGGCGCCAACGACTTCATCCAGAAACCCGTGGTGCCGGAGGAACTGAAGGTTCGTGTCAGCAACCTGGTGCGCCTTCGCCAAGCGCTGGATTACCTGGAAGAACAGCACAACATCCTTTACGAAATGGCCATGCGCGACCGTTTGACTTCGGTCTACAACCGCCATTACATTACCGAGCGCGCGCCCACGCTGATCCATGAGGCGGAAGCCAAACGCATGCCGCTTTGCCTGATCGTTCTTGACATCGACCATTTCAAGCGGATCAACGACACCTACGGCCACGCCACGGGTGATGCGGTGCTGATTGCCGTCTCGGGCGCACTCTCCGAAGACATCGGCGCACAAGGGACCGTTGCCCGCATGGGGGGCGAGGAATTCATGGTGGTGCTGCCAGGAGCGGACGGTTTCGCCGGCGCCAGCTGGGCGGAAAAGCTTCGTGAAACCATCGAGGATCTCGAACCCTCCGGACTTCTCGTTACAGCCAGTTTCGGCGTTGCGCAGCTACGGCCCGGAGAGGGCTACGAAACGCTTTTCCGGCGGGCCGATCTGGCTATGTACGAGGCCAAGCGCGCGGGACGCAATCGCGTTGTCTCGGCATCCGAAATCCAGCCTCGCTGAGAGAAACAGCCCCGGATTCCGAGCCGGGATTTCAGATCACCTTCGAATAGCGCTTGATCTCCCGATCAGCCCGAAGGCGTTTGTCAAAAACCATTGAAACAGCGCGCACCAGCAATCGCCCCGGTGGCAGCACGGACAAGCGCCGGTCCCCAATGCGAACAAGTTCCGCGGCAACCATTTCCTCCAAGGCCGCCAGTTCGACGGCGAAATACGACTCGAAATCGATTCGATACGCCGTTTCGATGGCGGCAAACGACAATTCGAAGTGACACATCAGCGACTGTATGACCGCTCGCCGCAAAACGTCATCCGGCGTCAGTTCGATTCCCCGGAATACGGGTAGAACGCCGTTGTCGAGACGATCGTAATACTCGTCCAGCGTTTTGACGTTCTGACTGTAGCTTGCTCCGATTTTACCGATCGAGGTAATGCCGAACGACAGCATGTCGCAATCGGCATGGGTCGAGTAACCCTGGAAGTTGCGATGCAAACGCCCGGCGCGCTGGGCGACGGCCAACTCATCATCCGGCTTGGCGAAATGATCCATGCCGATGAACACGTAGCCCGCACTCGTCAGCTTGTCGATGGCCAGCGAGAGAATCTGCAGGCGCGTATCAGGCGCCGGCAGGTCGGCGCCGAGAATTCGCCGCTGCGGCTTGAACAACGCCGGCAGGTGGGCATAGTTGTAGATGGACAAACGATCCGGACTGGCGGACAGGACGCGATCCAGCGTTCGGTCGAAACCCACAACGGACTGTTTGGGCAGCCCATAAATCAGATCGACGCTGATCGATTTAAAGCCATTGGCGCGCGCGGCCTCCATGACGGCGAAGGTTTCCGCTTCACTTTGAATCCGGTTAACGGCCTTTTGCACCTGCTCGTCGAAATCCTGCACCCCCAGGCTCATGCGATTGAACCCCAGCTCGGCCAGCAGATCGACCGTCGCGCGGTCAACCTTGCGCGGATCGACTTCGATCGAGTATTCGCCGCCATCGAGCAGACGAAAATGACGGCGTGTCATGGCCATAAGCTGGCGCATTTCATCGTGTGACAGGAAAGTCGGTGTTCCTCCACCCCAATGCAGTTGTTCGACGACGTTATCGTCTCCGTCGAGATAGCTCGTCTGCAAAGCCAGTTCGCGTCCCAGATACTTCAGATATTTTGCCGAACGGCCATGGTCCTTGGTAATGATTTTATTGCATGCGCAGTAGTAGCAGATGGTCGTGCAGAACGGCAGGTGAAAATACAGCGAGAACGGCCGTCTGCTCTGGGGATTTTCATGGCGCAGCTGAAGCCATCGGCGATAGGCCGTCTCATCGAAATCCGGCTGAAAACGGTCCGCCGTCGGATATGAAGTGTATCGAGGCCCATTGATGTCAAAGCGGCGGATCAATGCCTCATCGAAAACGAGAGGGTCAAGCAAGGTCGTCATAGTACGGAACACCCGTGTTCGTAAAAATCGGTCTGTACGTTTTCCTAAAAAACTCTTGTTTCTGTACGAGGCCACTAGCCGCCAACTCTAGCACAGGCGAATTTCCACCGCACTTCTCGGAAGCACACGGCGACACTCTCTCAACGGGATCAGTCGAATAAAGCGGAGGGAGCCTGTTTTTTCCGCTTGCGGCAATATTTATCGCCCGATATTGCCGCAAGTCCGAATGCCGTTACAGGCTCACGTACTCAGCGGAGAGACGTTTGTCCATCCCCGCCGGAAGCAAGGCCATCAGTCCTGCTGTTGGGAACGGTAGACCAAAACCGGAATTGCCGAATGCGTCAACACTTTCTGTGTCTCGCTTCCCAGCAGGAAACCGCTTAGCCCCTTGCGTCCGTGCGAAGCCATGAAGATGAGATCGCAATTGCACTCTTTGGCGGCCTCAATAACCGCTTCATAAGGGTTGTCGCTGGCGAGTGTTTTTTTCTCGCACGACACACCGGCCTCTCTGCAAAGATGTTCGATAAAACCGAGAATCTCCTGCGCTTGCCCTTCCGTGAGTTCCTCAAACCTGTCGGTCGTGAGGGTGCCCACACGTATTCCTTCCCGCGTGTAGTGGGTCACGTGGAACTGCGGCTTGGCATGGAAGGCGACTATCGTCCTCCCCATTTCCTTGGCGAACGCAACCGCGCTGACTGCGGCTTCTTGCGAGAGTTCAGAACCATCAGTCGGAACAAGAATGCGCTTAAACATGATGACTCCTTTCTTTTTTGTCATTTAGTATGAACTACGCTGCCACCGCTTCTACTATAGCCCATATTCTCCGATCTGGCTTCGCTATTCGGCAGCCTTCAGCCCCTTAAAAATCTGGCACTTAGGCTTCCTTTCGGTTATTCTTCGGAACCGGACCGCTCTATATATCCGGCATTGCGCCATCGCGATTTCTCATCCATCTTCCGAAGAGAACCGCCCGCGGACTTCCGGGCCGGACATTTGCGCGTCTGGCGACATAGATATACAAACGGATTTAAAAAAGTGAATCATTCAACCGCCAAAGCCAACGTTCTCCTGTGTGTTGCCGCGCTGATCTGGGGAACGGCTTTCGTCGCGCAAAAAGTCGGAATGGAGGCCATCGGCCCACTCTGGTACAGCGCCTTGCGCTTCGCGCTGGGGTTGCTGATCGTGCTGCCTCTGCTGCTGCGCGAGAAACCCTCTAAGAAGCCGCTGCCGCGCGACTGGCTGACCGGAGTTGCCATCGGCATGCTTCTGTTCACCGGCATAAATTTGCAGCAATTCGCCCTGCTCTATACCTCCCTGGCAAACACCGGCTTCATCACCGGGCTTTACGTGGTATTTGTGCCGGTTATCGGATTCTTTATCGGGCATCGCTACGGTTCGGGTGTATGGACCGGCATCGGGCTCGCGATAGCCGGACTCTACTTTCTCAGCATACGCGGTACGGATGCCGGATTGAATATCAACACCGGCGACCTGCTGACACTCATCAGCGCCGTGATCTGGTCGCTTCACGTGATTTCGCTGAGCGGATTCGGCCATTGCCTGCCGCCGATCCGGTTGGCCGTAACGCAATTCGCCACCTGTTCGTTGTTGAGCATGCTTCTGGCGCTGACGATGGAACCCATTTCGTGGCATGCCGTCCGCGAGGCTGCGGTGCCTCTGCTCTACGGCGGAATCCTGTCGGTCGGCGTCGGCTTTACCTTGCAGGTCATCGCCCAGCGGCATGCGCGCGCCACTTACAGCGCGGTGATTCTGAGTTCGGAAGCCATTATCGCTGCAATCGCCGGCTGGCTGATTCTGAACGAGACACTCGATGCGCGGGCCATTGTCGGCTGCGCGCTGATGCTGGCCGGGATTTTGCTGGCGCAGTTGGCGCCGCAGCGAATCTGAACGGCGGTTCCGGCCACCGCCATCTCCGTCAGACCGCTACCGCCAGGCGAACGAATTTCCGCGGCGATGTGCAATGAAGCACAGCAGCACGATGACACCATTGGTGATCAGCATGATTTCCAGCAATCTCCCCAGGCGCCAGGGCGATACGCCAAGATAGTAATGGGCGACATTGGTCGGCATGTTTATGTCGGGATCGTTTCGATCATAGGAAACGGACACCTTGTCCCCCGCCACAAGGAGGCCCATGCTGTTGTTGGCCTTCGTTCCAACGGCAAAAACGACGACGCCGACACGCTCTTTTCCATCGACGGCGAAAACATAGCCGTAGATGTTCTTGAGAGTGGCACTGTGCTTACCCCTGACGACATAGCTGTCTTTTTCGACGAGCTTACCTTCCGTTTTCATTCCTCCCCTGAGCAGATGCTTGGCCACGTTCTTGTTCTGCAAATCGACAAATGCCGCATACCCCCAACAGACGAGCGGAATCAGGTTCATGATGACGATCAGGACAATCAATGTCCGGCTCATGAATGGCTGGCCGTCTTTGTCGCTCTCCAGCAATTGACTCACAGCTCTCCCCGTTCCGGCAACGGTTCTCAAACGGTTTTCACATTGATCGTCAAACGGCTTGCATCACCCCACCCGTTTTACCACCGCATACGCCCTGGCCGTTCCCTCCCTGGCGGCGATCCGCGCATGCCAGCGCGAGAGGTTCGGGAAAGCGCTCATGTCCTGACCCTGGCGCTCGGGCAATATCCAGGGATAGCACGCCATGTCCGCGATCGAGTACTCGTCGACGATGAAGTCGCGACCCGCCAGGTGGCGGTCCAGAACGCCGTAAAGCCGCGCCGTTTCCTTGGTATATCTCTCGATGCCGTAAGGCACTTTTTCCGGTGCGTAGTGGCGGAAATGATGATTCTGACCAAGCATCGGCCCCAGCCCAGCCATCTGCCAGAACAGCCATTGAATGCAGGCGGTACGCCCACGCAGATCCTGGGGGATGAAACGCTTGGTCTTGTCCGCCAGATACAGCAGGATGGCTCCCGACTCGAACAGAGCGATCGGTTCGCCGCCGCCGACGGGTTCATGATCGACGATGGCGGGAATGCGGTTGTTCGGCGCGATCTTGAGAAACTCCGGGGCAAACTGTTCGTTTTTGCTGATGTTGATCGGTTTCAAGTCATACGGCAGCCCGGCTTCTTCGAGAAACAGCGTGATTTTGTGGCCATTCGGCGTCGTCCAGTAGTACAGATCGATCATGCTCGTCTCCTGTCAGCGTAGTAAAACAACCAAATCGGATACACGGTAACGCTGCGCCAAGCGCCGGTTACCCCGGGTACCCTACGTTCTGAATGATAACAACCTTATACCCATCCGGGACGGGCACGGCCTTGCCTGCCTCTTCGACTCCCGTTTGCTTGACCCGGTCGGCCAGCCCGGCAGAAGCGCAATATAGCCCGACGTTCTGGTAAAGCGCCCCGGCATGCATTGATGCATATTCGCCCTCGCCCGCGTAAATCAAGGTTAGTGGCACCTTGAAAACAGGGCGCATGTCCGTATCGCGCACTTTGATCAACTGGTGTGTTTTTGCTTCATACCGCCATATGCCCCCCTCCATCGCCGCGTAGATTTGTACGTTTTGCCGGTTTTTCGCCGTCGGGGCGGTGCGATGGCCATCCGGCCGGTTGACGCCGAATGCTGCCCAGAGGAGATTGCTGAGTTCCTGCGGCGGCAAAGCCGTATCCTTGAACGATTCGCCGCTCTTACGCTTGGCCAGCGCCTGCATCAAAGGGATGCCGCCTTCCTTGTCGGGTGCAGGCAAGGTGATGGCGGCACCGCCGCTGCCTGCCGCGGGTGCTTCCGCCGCATGGGCGGCGGGAGCCAGGAAACAGGCAATGGCATTCGCCAGTATGAGCAGGGAGGAAAGTGAATAGTTACGTGTCGTCATGGTCTCGCTCTTGTCTTTTGGAAAGTTCGGACGGAAACAGCAAGATTTCTTGCTTTCTCCCCGCCATATTAACCCATTTGCCATAACATCCTGCAATCCAACCCGGTTGTACCTGTTCCTCTGCAAATCCGCGATTCTCCGGCGACATCCACCGGGGCAACGGAGCCAATGGAAGAAGATCGTACAGTCTGAAGCCGTTTTGATAGCATCTGGTCTTTCGAATCCGTTTATCCGCCAGGCTGCTTATGAACCGCACTCCCAGCATTCCTTCCATCCAGTCCAGATTGCCTTCCGTCGGTACGACTATCTTTACCGTGATGTCGTCATTGGCCGTCAAACACGACGCGGTCAATCTTGGCCAGGGGTTCCCCGACTTCGATTGCGACCGGAAGCTGGTCCGTGAGGTCACCTCCGCGATGGAGTCAGGACATAACCAGTATCCGCCAATGGCCGGTATTCCCGGGTTGCGCCAGGCGATTGCCGCGAAAATCCGTGCGCTCTATGGTCATGAGTATTCCTGGGATACGGAAGTCACCGTCACAGCCGGGGCGACACAGGCGATCCTGACCGCGATTCTTGCGCTGGTTCATCCCGGGGATGAGGTCATTGTGCTGGAGCCCTGCTACGACAGCTATGTGCCGAACATCGAGTTGGCCGGCGGCATTCCGATACGTGTTTCCTTGGGGGCCGGCAACCTTTCGGGGAATTTCCGACCGGATCTGGCCAAGGTGGCAAACGCCATTACTTCGAGGACCAGGGCCATTCTGATCAATTCGCCCCACAACCCAAGCGGTGTGGCTTGGTCGGAGGCGGAGATGCTGCAGTTAGAGGAAATTCTGGCGCCGACCAATGTATTGGTGATTAGCGACGAGGTTTACGAGCACATGGTATTTGACGGCCTCAAACATCAGAGTGTTGCTCGCTACCCGGGGCTGGCTGTCCGATCCTTCGTCATTTCCAGTTTTGGCAAGACGTACCACGCAACCGGGTGGAAGGTGGGTTATGTTGCAGCGCCGGCATCACTGATGTCGGAGTTCCGGAAAGTACACCAGTTCAACGTCTTTACGGTAAACACGCCGATGCAGCATGGATTGGCGGCATACATGGCAGACCCGGCCCCCTACCTCGAGTTACCCGCTTTTTATCAACGAAAGCGCGACTATTTTCGGGCAGGATTGGCGAAGACAAAGTTTAAACTGCTTCCAGCCGAAGGCACCTATTTCCAGAGCGTCGATTATTCCAGGCTGCAAGTACCTGAAGGACAGTTTGGCGACACCGAATTCTGCCAATGGCTAACCACGGAGATTGGCGTTGCCGCCATTCCCATGTCGGCTTTCTACGGCAATGGCAGTGATCATCGGATCATCCGGTTTTGCTTTGCCAAGAAGGATGAGACCTTGGGAATTGCTTTGGAGAGATTGGGCTGGTTGTAGGGGAGGATGGCCGGAGAAAAGCGACGCTGAAGAAACTGCGCACGCACGCAGGTCACGTCCGGCGAGACATCGATCGGTAAACGATGGCTGAAGTAGATTCAGTCTACTTCAGCCGTCAAATCACCCGTGGAAACAGCGGCAGATCGCTCAGCCGTCCCCAAGTCGGATTTCCATCAATAAGCGATCGAGTAGCAATCGCGCCGCGGGTCGGCGCCCGCGAAGCGGTTGTTTGTCGCCGGATCGATCACTATCGCCGT
>JAVBSG010000091.1:0-5415 GCA_031547245.1 Propionivibrio sp. | reverse complement strand
GTAATGTAATCCTCGGTTTCCTTGCGGCGCGGCTTGATGAACATCTGGTCGGTAACGCCGAATTCCACCATTTCCCCAAGATACATGTAGGCGGTGTAGTCGGATATCCGCGCCGCCTGCTGCATGTTGTGGGTGACGACGACGATGGTGAACTCCTGCTTGAGTTCGTCGATCAGTTCCTCGATGCGCATCGTCGAAATCGGATCGAGCGCCGAGGTCGGCTCGTCCAGCAACAGCACCTCCGGCTTGACCGCCACGCCGCGGGCGATGCACAGGCGCTGCTGCTGGCCGCCCGACAGGCTGGTGCCGCTCTGATGCAGCTTGCTCTTGACCTCGTCCCACAACGCCGCTTTCCTCAGCGCCCATTCGACGCGCTCCTCCATTTCGGAGAGCCCCAGGCGCTCGTGCAGGCGCACGCCGAAGGCGATGTTGTCGAAAATCGACATGGGGAACGGCGTCGGCTTCTGGAACACCATGCCGACCCTGGCGCGCAGCGTCGACACGTCGATGTCCGCGCCGAGGATGTCGCGGCCTTCGAGCAGCAGTTGCCCTTCGGCGTGCTGTTCCGGGTAAAGGTCGTACATGCGGTTGATGGCGCGCAGCAGCGTCGACTTGCCGCAGCCGGACGGGCCGATGAAGGCCGTCACCCGGTGGCGGGCGATCGACAGATTGATGTTTTTCAGCGCATGAAACTTGCCGTAGTAGAAGTTGAAGTCGCGGAATTCGATTTGCGGAATGAACGCGGTCATTTTTCTCTCGTGCCCTTGTCAGGCATTGCGGTCCTGGCGGAAGAACACCCGCGCAATGATATTGAGCGCCAGCACACCCACCGTGATGATCAGCACGCCGGCCCAGGCCAGCGTCTGCCACTCGGTGAAGGGACTCATGGCGAAACGGAAAATGGTCACCGGCAGATTGGCCACCGGATTCGACAGATCGGTGCTCCAGAACTGGTTGGACAGCGCGGTGAAAAGCAGAGGCGCGGTTTCGCCGGCGATGCGCGCCACGGCCAGCAGCACGCCGGTCACCACGCCGGCCTTGGCCGCCCGCAGGGTGACCAGCAGGATCACCGCGCGCTTGGGCGCGCCCAGCGCGTAGGCCGCTTCACGCAGCGAATTGGGCACCAGCAGGAGCATGCTCTCGGTGGTGCGTACCACCACCGGCACCACGATCAGCGCTAGCGCCACGATGCCCGCCCAGCCGGAAAAACGGCCAGTGTGCGCCACCACCACGGCATACACGAACAGGCCGATGATGATCGAGGGCGCCGACAGCAGGAGGTCGTTGACGTAGCGCGTGACGTTGCCCAGCCACGTATCCCGGCCGTACTCGGCCAGATAGATGCCGGCCAGCACGCCGACCGGCGTTCCCACCAGCGTGGCGCCGGCAACCATCATCAGGCTGCCGACGATGGCGTTGGCCAGCCCCCCGCCCTCGGTATTGGGCGGCGGCGTCATTTCGGTGAAGAGCTGCAGCGACAGCCCCGCCACCCCCAGCTGCAGCACGGTCCACAGTATCCATGCCAGCCAGAACAGGCCGAAGAGCATGGCCCCCATCGACAGTGTCAGAGCGACGCGGTTGATCAGTTTGCGGCGAACGAGCAGTTGCATGGTTTCTCCCGTCAGCTCCTGGCGCCTTCGTGGCGCGCGAGACGTGCCAGAAAAGCCTTGGAAATCACCAGCACGACCAGCGTGATGGCAAACAGGATCAGGCCCAGTTCCATCAGCGCCGCGGTGTGCATGCCCGGCGCGGCTTCGGCGAATTCGTTCGCCAGCGCCGAGGTAATGCTGTTGCCCGGCATGAACAGCGACGCCGAGTTGAGGAAATTGGTGTTGCCGATAACGAAGGTCACCGCCATCGTCTCGCCCAGCGCGCGGCCCAGCCCCAGCATGATGCCGCCGACGACGCCGGCCTTGGAGTACGGCAGCACGACGTTCCACACCACCTCCCAGGTGGTGCACCCCAGGCCGTAGGCCGACTCCTTGAGCAGCGTCGGCGTCACCTCGAACACGTCGCGCATCACCGCGGCGATGAACGGAATGATCATGATGGCCAGGATGATGCCGGCCGTCAGCAGGCCGATGCCCATGCCCGGACCGGAAAACAGCACCCCAACGACCGGCAGCTTGCCAAGCGAGGAAGCCAGAAGAGGCTGCACGTATTGGGCAAAGAAAGGCGCGAACACCAGGAGGCCCCACATGCCATAGACGATGCTGGGAATGGCCGCCAGCAGTTCGATGGCGGTGCCGAGCGGACGGCGCAGCCACGCGGGCGAGAGCTCGGTGAGGAACAGCGCGATGCCAAAGCTCACCGGCACGGCAATGACGAGCGCGATCAGCGAGGTCAGGATCGTCCCGTAGATCGGCACGACGGCGCCGAAGCGCTCCATCGGCGGATTCCATTCGGCCGAGTAGAGAAATCGGACGCCCAGCCCCTTGATGGCGGGCCAGGACGAGAAGATCAGCGCGACGATGATGCCCAGCAGGCACAGCAGCGCGAAAAAGGCGACCGAGCGCGTCAGCCCGGCAAAGAGGCGGTCTCCAAGATCGCGCCTCGGGCGATCGAGACCCAGGTCCGAGTGCGGGCCTGCCGTAGGCAAAACCGCTGCCCCGGCGGCATTCGCCGGGGCGGCTGTCATTCCCGCGTCAGGATGATCGGAGACGGCCATGAACGCTTACTTGGCTGCCGAAACGGTTTTGCCGGAAGCGTCCTTGATCTGCCCCCAGGACGAGAATACCTGCTTGACCGTGGTTTCCGGCAGCGGCACGTAATCGAGTTCGCTCGCCATCTTGTCGCCGTTCTTGTAGGCCCACTCGAAGAATTTCAGGACTTCCTCGCCCTGCGTGGGCTTGTCCTGCTGCTTGTGCATCAGGATAAAGGTGGCGCTGGTGATCGGCCAAGCGTTCTTGCCCGGCTGTTCGGTCAGAATTTCGTAGAACGAGGCTCCCCAGCTGGCGCCGGCCGAGGCGGCGGCAAACGCGTCTTCGGACGGCTGCGGCCACTCCTTGTCCTTGTTCTGCACCAGCGCGTAGGTCAGCTTGTTCTGCTTGGCGTAGGCATATTCGACGTAACCGATCGATCCCGGCAGGCGCTGGACGAAGGCCGAAACGCCCTCATTCCCCTTGCCGCCCAGCCCGACCGGCCACTGCGGCGCCGTGCCCTCGCCGACTTTCTGCTTCCATTCCGGCGAGACCTTCGACAGGTAGTTGGTGAAGATGAACGAGGTGCCCGACCCGTCGGCGCGGCGCACCACGCCGATGGCCTGTTCGGGCAGCTTGACGGCCGGATTCAGGTCGGCGATGGCCTTGTCGTTCCAGTTGACGATCTTGCCCAGGAAGATGTCGGCGAGTACGGCACCGGTCAGCTTCAGCCCGCCCGGCTTGATGCCGGTGACATTGAGCACGGGGACCACGCCGCCGATGACCGTCGGGAACTGCGAGAGGCCGTCCTTGGACAGGTCCTCTGGCTTCAACGGCATGTCGGAAGCGCCGAAATCGACCGTCTTGGCCTGGATCTGCTTGATGCCGCCGCCCGAGCCGATCGACTGGTAGTTAATCTTGTTGCCCGTCGCCTTGTTGTAGGCATCCGCCCACTTGGCGTAAATCGGCGCCGGGAACGAAGCGCCCGCGCCGGTGATCTCCGCCGCCAGCGTAGCGGAGGAAGCCGCGGCCAGAAGCGCGGCGAGAAAGGAATTCAGTGCAATGTGACGCATGGTTCGTCCTTTTGATTGAAAAGATAAAGGTTCAACGAGCGTCAGATTATTTAGTTTGTGTTACAGCAATATTACAGCGACCGGAAAAAAATCCCTGGCGTTCCGATCTTTCGCTACGCGGTCATCACGAACCAGGCGGCCAGGCCGACCGCCATGACGGCCAGCAGGCCGTTCATCGCAGGCCCCGGCCAGGTCATGTGCCCTCTCGGCAGCTCCGGTTCGGCCAGCTCCCGGATGAAGCGGCGGTACTGCAGCGTGGAAACCACAGCGATCGCCGCCCCTGCCAGGAGAAACACGACGCCGAAAATGAGGGATGCATGGCTATGCTCGGGCGGCAATTTATCCCCGTTGGTCAGCACAAAGCGCATGAACAGGCCGAAGCGCTCCACGACGAAGCCCAAGCCGATGAGGGCAATGGCGGTGCGCTGCCAGGCAAGCAGCGTCCGCTCGGCGGCGAAAAAAACACGAGGATCGTCTAGGTACGACATGGCATCAGCAATCCCTTAAGGTCTGTAGGTTCCTATCGAGCTGGATAGGAAGCATTGCATCGATTCAGCAAGTTACTAAGCGAGGATTGGAACAAAAGTACTTATTCCCAACGACGAGAGAATCCTAATCTATGGTACCAGCGCCTACTGTACCTTTCAGCACGAAGATCAAGATTCGCCTCCAATCGCGGCCAAAAGAAGCGTAGCTCTTCACCAGGGAAATACATTTATTGCCAACATGGTTCAACATCCAGAGTACCAAGCAAATGAACTTCCCTTTCAGCGAATATCAACATCGCTTTGCGCGATGATCGGCCAAGGATAGCAGTGAGCTCTCACCTGAATACGTGCTGCCTAGTTGCCAAGAGCCAGCAGGTCTTCAGGATAAAAGGCAAGTGAGGTGACCAATGATGCGGCGGCCGTCTTTGATAAGTACAGGCTGCTGATGGCGTGCTGCGTACCGTAGCGCCTTGCGCAAAGAACGTAGGTTAAGCACGGTAGCCAAGTTAATTTCAACCGGCGGCTTGGCGTGTTGATAGGCTCTCAGTGTGTCGGACTGTAGTAGGCTTAGGCAGCGCAGATGCAGTTCACAGGCTGCGTGCTGTGCCGCCATATCTGGCGAGAGCCACCCCAACAACTCGGTCACACGGCCGTACAGCAGATGTAGGCGAGTCAGGGCGTCCTCTGGGGTGGTTGGCGCTGGTAACTGCACAGTGAGCGGCTTGCTTTGACGCGGGCGCCCTTCATTCATAAGGGGCCCCAGTTTCCAGATGGGCTCATGGTGGGCAATGCGGTTGCGCAACTCGTTGCACAAGTCGACTGACTCCTCTCTATCCCTCCAAAGCCACAGCATGCCTGAGTTCCGCTCTCTTGGCACACAGCCAACTGCGGTTTTTAGGTAAAATTCCCACGAAATCTAGATTTTTGGGAAAAATCTAAATAATCGTGGGATCCTACAAAAGTCAGGCATCGATGTTGGTAGCCAGCAGCGCGTTGTTTTCGATGAACTCCCGGCGGGGCGCCACCTCGTCTCCCATCAGCATGCCGAAGAGCCGGTCCGCGGCAATCGCGTCCTCGACACGCACCTGGAGCAGGCGGCGTACAGCCGGATCCATCGTGGTTTCCCAAAGCTGTCCCGGATTCATTTCGCCGAGCCCCTTGTAACGTTGCCGCGAAACGAGGTGCTCCGCCAGCCCCATCAACCAGGCCATGGCG
>JAVBSG010000066.1:0-3559 GCA_031547245.1 Propionivibrio sp. | reverse complement strand
GGCGTGCCGCCGGTCGGTAAATCGCCCCGGTTCGCGATAGAGGCGCAGCAAGGCGTCGAGCAGCCGGCGTATTTCCGGGTCCAGCCAGCGAATGCTCTCGTCCTTGGAATATCCCAGCTGGTCTCCAGGCTGCGGCATTTTTGGTTCGGTTGCCGGCGGACCTTCGGCGAGGGCGGCAAGGGGAATCGTCAAGAGAAGGGCACAGCAAACGATAGTTTTTTTTATCCATTGCATGGTTTTCTTTTTTTCCCTGATTTGATAGGTTTTCAATGCCTTATCTGGAAAATGCCTGCTCCAGGCAGACTTTCCTGTCCGCCGTATGATGCGCAAAAGCAGCATGCCAGTCCATTATTTCTTTCCAATGGGATCAACGGGCATCGATGACGAATGCGGCGGGAAAACCGATGTACGCTTCCCGTGAAGCCAAAAGCCGGGAATCGGCGATAATCTCTGCATGTAACCGCACTCGCCTCGCTTCGTTTTCTGCTGCCTTCTTCCATGACCGACCTTGCCGATCTGCTGCCGTTTTTCCATGGGCGCCGCTACAACGCCTACAACGACTGGGTGAAGCGCGCGCACGGCGGGCGGATGCAGAAGGTTTCCGTCGATGCCGGGTTTACCTGCCCGAACCGCGACGGCACGCTGGGCGTCGGCGGCTGTTCCTTCTGCAACAACGACGGGTTCACGCCGAGTTACCTGCGCGAGCAGCGCGACATCCTCGTCCAGATCGATACGGGCATCGCCTTCATGCGCCGCAGGTATCCCGACGCCAGGGGGTTTCTCGCGTATTTTCAGAGCTATTCGAATACGTATGGCGGGCTTGACCGCCTGAAGAAGGATTACGAGACGGCGCTCTCCCATCCGGACATCGCCGGGCTGGCCATCGGCACGCGCCCGGATTGCCTGCCGGACGAGATTCTCGACTATCTGGCCGAGCTTGCCCGCAGGGTGCCAGTGGAGCTGGAAATCGGCATCGAGTCGTGCAGCGATGAGGTGCTGCACGAGTGCCTGCGCGGCCACGATTTTGCCTGCACGCAGGACGCCATCCGGCGCGCGGCGCAACGCGGCCTGTTCGTCACCGGCCACCTGCTGCTCGGGCTGCCGAAGGAGACGCCGGAGGGCCGGGTCGATGGGGCGAAGGCGCTGGCCGCGCTGCCCATCGACGCGTTGAAGTTCCATCAGCTCCAGATCGTTCGCGGCACGCGCCTCGCCAACCTTTACCGCGCCGATCCGGCCAGTGTTCCGCTCCTGACGCCGCCAGCCTACCTGGATGCCGTGGCCGACATGCTCGAACACCTGCCGCCGCAGATCAAAATCCAGCGCCTGGGCAGCGAGGTGCCGCCGGAGCAGCGGGTGTCGCCCGGCTGGGGAATCCGTCTCTCGGCATTTCCGGCGATGCTCGATGCCTGTCTGCAGGCTCGGCAGACGTGGCAAGGCCGTCTTTTTTCCGATGTGCGAAATGTCGCAAGCCAATTCCGGGAAAGCTGATACCGTATGCGTTGAAAATTTCCGGGGAATACGTATCATCCTCTGCCGTCATGATTAAATCGCGCAGAAAATTTCTTCTCCATGCCAGGGTAACGCGAACCGATTCCGAGGAAAAGGCGTTCGACGATACCCGCACGGGGCACCAGACCGAAAGACGGTTGAATCGTCTTGAACGGGTTTCTGCCGCCTATCGCGGGCAGATCAGCCTGCGTTTCGAAAACGGCATGCTGGTGACGTTCGATTCGGCCGACGCGGCGTTGCTGGGCGCGTGCGAAATGCAGAACCGCTGCGCCGTTCTGCCGCAATCTTCGTGGCAGAAGCTGGCGCTGTGCATCGGCATTCACCAGGGGGTGATGAAGCAGCGCTCCAAGGATACCGTCGACAACACCCGCGAATTCGCCGCCCGGCTGGCGCGCATCGACGACGGCATCCTGATTTCCCAGACCATGCTCGACGGGCTCAATCAGGATCTGAAAAACCTGGCCCGCCCGTTGAAGGCGGCCGCCAACGATCCCGAGAGCGTGTTCACCATAGATTGGCATCGCGAGATTCCACCCGGCGCTTATGGCGGTGAATCGTTCTGGCCAACAGCCATGCATGCGACGCAGGGCGGTCCCATTCTGCAGCTGCATTTCGGCCTGAAAAAGCTGGAGGTCTCCGAGCACAATCCGGTCACGTCGATCGGCCGCGATCCGCTGAACGATCTGGTTCTCGACGATTTCCACGTGTCCCGCTACCACTGCCGGATCGAAAGAACTCCCGAGGGCGTGGTGCTCATCGACCAGAGCACCAACGGCACCAGCATCATTTCCGACGACGGCACCAAACAGCTCGTGAAAAACGAAAGCGCGCCGTTAGCCGGGAGCGGTTTGCTGTTTTTCGGCCGCCCCTTCAAGGGGGAGCGGCGGGGCAGCGTCCGCTACGAACTGATGTAGTTCCCCCCTGTCCATATAATTGGCAGGCGTTATCGTCCAACCCGTGCGCCTGGTATTACCGGAGTCAGAATGATCAGCATCGAGTTCCTTGTCACTGCCCTGGTGGTCGTTCTGATCCCCGGCACCGGGGTTATCTACACCGTGTCCATTGCCCTGATGGAGGGCCGAAAGGCGAGCATTTATGCGAGCCTGGGTTGTACGGCTGGAATCGTTCCCCATCTGGCGGCGACCATTCTCGGTCTGGCGGCCGTCATGCACACCAGCGCGCTGGCGTTCCAGGCGCTCAAATACGCGGGTGTCGCCTATCTCTTCTATATCGCCTACGCCACGTGGCGCGACAAGTCGGCGTTCTCGTTCGATGATAGTATGCAGCGCGCCAGTGCGTCCAGCATCGTTGCCAAGGCTTTCCTGCTGAACATCCTCAATCCGAAGCTCACCATCTTCTTCCTCGCGTTCCTGCCCCAGTTCGTCGAGCCGGGCGCCGCGCAGCCGCTCGTTCAACTGCTCATGCTGAGCGCCGTCTTCATGGGCATGACGTTTGCTGTCTTCGTCGTCTATGGCTTCGTGGCGCATGCATTTCGGCGCTACGTCATCGAGTCCGCATCGGTTCAGCAGTGGCTTCGCTACAGCTTCGCCGCCGCCTTTGCCGGTCTCGGCGCCAAGCTGATTGCCAGCGAGAGGTGACGCCCGAACCCTTGGCTAAAACCCGAAGTGGCGGTTGCCATATTCTCCGGATCGGGGAAGGGATTCTTCACGTGACGGCCTCGGCCAGCGGCAACGAGCCTTCGTCGGTGGACGATCCGGATGGCGCTGGTGGCGACAACGGCGATTGCCGGGACTGGACGATCAGTCCGTCGCACTCGTAGCAGATCCGGCAGCTTGTTCCATGGCATTCGGCAACGTCGAGAACCCGCGGATCGATGGGCGCGTGGCAGTGGGGGCAGATGAATCGGGCAAACATGGCGGTACTCTGAATATACTGTGATTATATACAGTATCAGTAGTGTCCGGTTAAAAATCGAATAGATTCAGTTGGTTGTTGCTTTGGTCCTGTTTTTGGAAAGGTGCATTGCCCGCAAAGGCTTGCTGGATGGGCATTTTCTCGAACAAGGTGAGCGAAAAAATCTGTAGCAAAG
>JAVBSG010000186.1:0-14650 GCA_031547245.1 Propionivibrio sp. | reverse complement strand
GGTTTTTTTACGCCTGTTCTTGGCTTGGCGTTATATCGTCTCGGCAGCCTTCGGGTTCATCAAAAACGCTCTCGCCATAACAAGAGTTGCTTGCGGTGTCGTATTCAACTGAGAAAAACGAATTTCGCAGGGACGACTAAGCAATCACAGGGAGGCCATTCGACCATGGAGAAGCGGGGCTTTTTTGCGCGCCTGTTCGGCGCAAGGAAAAAAGACGAGGCGACGGCGAAGGCGGCAATGCATGGGCCTGCAACCGAAACCGGGCCGGGTTCGCGAATCCATTTCGATGACAGCCTGATCCGCAAGCTGAAGAACGATCATGCGGAGCTGTTCCGCCTGTTCAACGAAATCAAGACTTTTTCCGAAAGCGGCTATTTGTCCGCCTTGCCGGAGCTTCTGACGTCCTTCCGCCTGACCTTGCAGACGCACCTGATGTTGGAGAACGTGAAGTTCTATGCCTACCTGCAGCAGAATTTCGCGAAAGATGCCGATCTGATGTACTTCATCTCCGATGTGAAGCGGGAAATGGATAACATTGCGCACACCGTCGTGAACTTTACGAACTACTATGCGTCGCAAAAACTGATGCCGGAGAAAATCGTCGTATTCAGAACGGAACTCGACGACATCGGCGAAATACTTGTCAAGCGCGTGGCGCTTGAAGAGACGCGGCTATATACGCTGTATATGCCGTCGTATTAGTATGTGAGGGCGGCGGCCGGTCCATCCGGGGGATGGCGCTTCGCTCATCCGCCCGGTTCTGCGTAGCGCCCATAGCTTGGTAGGGTGGGCAAAGCGAAGCGTGCCCACGCGTAAATAATGATGATAAATGGGTAACATCGAAAAACGGAACGCGTAAAAAAACTGCAAAACACAGCGTTGGGGCGGGTTGGCCGGTTTCGGCGTTGATCACTACCCGCGTGGGCACGCTTCGCTTTGCCCACCCTACCTCCTTGCACACATCCGGATACGCTAAGGCGTTCAATAAATCCCGGGCACGAGCCGCCAGCGCACCTTGGCGCAATACTCGGCATAGCCGGGCAGGTGTTCGCGGAGGTATTTTTCCTCGCCGCCGATGCGAAGCGCCAGGAGGAAGGGGATCATGACCGCCGGCGCAAACGCCCACCACGAGGCGAGGGCCAGCGGCGTTGCGCCGAACCAGAGCAGGACGCCGCAGTACATTGGGTGGCGCACCCAGGCATAGGGGCCGGTCGAGATGACCGGCTGGCCTTCTTCCACGGTGATTGTCGCCGCCGCATAGTGGTTGTGCAGGCTGGCGGCGACGGCCAGCGCCATGCCCGTCAAGACGAGGAGCAGGCCGGCGGCGACGGCGCCCGCCGGAACCGCCGACCAGCCGTAACGCCGATCCAGCCCGGCGAGGACGAACAGCGAGACGGCGAAAAGCGGCGACAGGGCCATGAGGACTTTTTGCGCCGGTTCCTTTTCGGCGCCGGGGCCGAACTTCAGCCGGCGTTGCAGCAGGTCGGGCGCCTTCAGGATAATCCACGGCGTCCCGGCGCCCATGTAGAGGACGCATAACCCGGTGTATGCCCAGCCCGGCCAATAGTCCCACGTGCCGGCCGGCACGAACAGCAGGGCCGCCATGCCGGCCACCGCCGCCAGAGCGGCCAGGGCTGCCTGGACAATCACCTTCGGGCTTACACGGGGTGTTGCATCGGACGCGTCGTTCCTGGTCATGATGTACTCCGCAAGGCGGTATCCGCATGAGTTTTTCTTCCCATACGGATATTCTAGGCCGATCGTCGTATAAAGACCGTGATCAGGGAGACTTTGTAGGATGAGCGAAGCGCTATCCGCCGAATGCATTCCCGACTCGCATAACGAAGGAGCGTCGAAGACGACCGATCGGTACCTATGCCACACTGGCTGCGTTCCAGCGATTCGACATACATGCATGAACTTCCCATTCGGCGGATAGCGCTTCGCTCATCCGCCCTACGCAGCGGGGGGTCGTCCGAATCGCGTCGGGGCGTTCAATCGGCGGCGAAGGATTCGGCGATCTTCTCGAGCACCGCGAGATGGCCGGATTCGTCGGCGGGGTCGGTCGATAGGTTGATGTCGTAGAGCCGCCCATTGCCGGTGAGCCTCAGCCGATGCACTTTTTGCTCTTCGGTGGCCGATGACAGGGTGAAGCTGATGTGCAGCGCGACATGCCGGCCGATGACGATCTTTTTCAACGGCGACCAGCCGCTGACTTTTTCGCCGAGCATGGCGCGGACGGTTTCGATGTTTTTCTTCACCGAGGCGTCCATGGCCTTGAGTTTTTCGTCCGAAAGGGAGGCGGGCCAGGAGGGGGTCATGGCCGGGGCGTTGAGGGCGATGATGGCTACGCAGGCCGAATGCTCAGGGTCGGGGGAGGAGGCGACGATCAGCCGGTCAACCTTCTCGAACAGTTTGGGGTAGCCGTATTGATCGGCGATTGCGGCCGTTTCGTCCGGAAGGAACGGCAATTCCCTGCCACGGTTGATTTCCCATGATTTCGGGATGCTGACGCTGGCGCCATGGGCGAGTTGGACGGTGACGAACGGCTGGTCGGTATCGACGGCAGCCGGCGAGAGGGCGCAGGTCAGGGAAAGCGACAGAAGGAGGACGAGGCGGCGCATGATGTGGGTTGGCGGTTATGGTTTTGTTGATCTGTATTGCGAAACGGGTAGACCGGTTCGGGTGGGTTTAATTCCATTTTCAAATCGCGAGCGACTTTGCCGTCTTCTCTTGGCCGTGCCGCGGCACTGTAAAGCGGCTTCGTCTTTGTGTCACTCGCGATTCATAAATTGAATAAGTTGCTTAATAAGTTGCTTAAGGGGCGATGAAGGATTCGGCGATTTTGTCCAGTACGGCGAGGTTGGCGGATTCGTCTTCGGGGTGCGTCCAGAAATAGATGTCGTAGACTCTCCCGTTGCCGTAAAACCTGATGACATGCTCCTTGTGTTCGGCGTCCGCCGACGAACACATGAGGCTGATGTGCAAAACGGTGTTCCGGCCGATAACGGTTTTTTTCAACGGCGACCAGCCGCTGACCTTTTCGTCAAACCTGCTCCGAATGGCTTCGGTGTCCTGTCTTATCGTGTCCTCGATCGCCTTGAGTTTCGCTTTGGTGAGCGAGGCCGGCCAGGATGGCGTCATGTCGGGAACGGCGATGGAGATTATCGACACGCCGGCATAATGGTCCGGATCGGGAGAAGAAGCGGCGACCAGCCGCTCGATCCGCGCAAACAATTCCGCATAGCCGTGTTGATCGGCAGCCGCGGCCATATCGGCCGGAGGGGTCTGCAATTCTTCGCCAGGGGTGATGTCCCAGGTCTGGGGAATGCCGACGCTGGCGCCATGGGCGAGTTCGACGGTGACGAATTGGTGTTCCATGTCGGCGGCCCGGGAAAAGGCGCAGGCCAGGGAAAGCAGCAGGAGGATGAAAAGGCGGCGCATGGAATTTTCTTGTTGGACGTGGCGTTGGCGGTTGGGTGGATGGTTCGGGCAGGTTCAGGGGACGACGAAGGACCGGACGATTTTTTCCAGCAGGAAGCCGTTGATCGATTCGTCTTTGGCGTTCGTCGAAAGAGTCACGTTGAACAGCCGGCCGTGGCCGAAAAACTTGTACACATGTACCCGGTGTTCCCCCGCTTCCGATGAACGAACGTAGCTGGTATGCAACACGGTGTTCCGGCCGACGATAGCCTTTTCGAGCAGCGACCAGCCCCGGATCCGGGCGCCGGGGCCGGTGTGTTCCGCTTCGGCGGTTTGCCGGATCCGGGCCTGCAGGGCCTCCATCTGCGAGGCGTCGAGCAGGGAGGGGGTGTCGGGAGTGATATTCGGGGCGGACGAGGTGGTGATCGAAACGGCGGCATGGTGCTCCGGGCCGGGGGAGCTGGCCGACAGGAGCGTTTCGGCGGCTTCAGTCGATTCCGCATTTCCGGACGCTTCGTCCGCCGCGGCAAGGCAGGTCAGCATGGCCTGCAATTCGTCGCCATGGGCGACGTCCCACGAAGCCGGAATTCCCACGACGGCGCCGTGGGCCAGCTTGGCGGTAACGAACGAGACCGTTGAGCCGGCGGCCAGGGAAACCGTGCTGAACTGGGAAAGCAGCAGGAGGATGAAAAGTCGGCGCATGGTTTTCCCCGATCAGTTATGGCCTCGTTGCGGCGGTTAACGGAAGGGCCGTTTTTTTGGATCTTGTTTATTTAACGATAGCACAGGATTTTTTATATGCCGGCTTATGTTCGGCGGGTACGGAAAGCCTTGGAAATTCTGGATTTGGCGGGGGGTGCAAAGGCTTGCGGCCGGTTTTGTATGACGCTTTTCGGCCAGTTATGCCGTGATCGTTTTCCGTGTCATGCATCCGGGGTGTCCTGCCCGGTTTGCGGTGGCTGAGGGCCGCAGAGGCGCTTTATTTGCCCGAGGATGCCGGCGGGCGGTCGGGGCGGGGCGCGTTTGCCGCGGCCAGGGGGAAGGTGAAGGATCGGGCGATTTTTTCGAGGATGGGGCCGTTGACGGCGTTGCTTTTGGCGTAGGTCGACAGAACCACGTCGAACAGCCGGCCCTCGCCGAAGTGCTTGTAGACGTGCACTTTCCGCGGGCCGTGGGCCGAGTTGCGCAGGTAGCTGGTGTGCATGGCGAGGTGTCGGCCGATGGCGACTTTTTCAAGCGGCGTCCATTCCAGGATCTGGCGGTAGACTTTGGATCGTTTTTTTTCGATGGTCTGGCGGATGCCGGCTTCGATGGTTTTGATCTGAGCCTTGGTGAACCGGGTGGGCGTGGAGGGGGAGAGGCTGGGGGCGGCGGCTGTGGTTACCGAGATGCTGGCGTAGAGGACCGGGTCGGGGTAGACGGCGACCAGCAGCGTTTCGACGCCATCCATCTTGAAGGCGAAGCCGGACAGGTCGACGCTGGGGGCGGAGATGGTCGAGAGGGCGAGCGGCGATCTTTCGTTGAGGATGTTCCAGGATTTGGGTATGGAAACGCTCGCGCCGTGGGCGAGCCGGGCGGTGACGAACGGCTGTTGCTCTGCGCCGGCGGCGTGGGAAAAGGTGCTGGTGCCGGGCAGGAAGGCGCAGGCCAGGGTCAGGGCGAGCGCGCAGGACGGGCGGCGCATGGCGGTTCCGTGGGAGGGGCGCTTCGGTGTCGGGATTGAGGGTTCATGTGAGCTGCTTTTCGACGGCGTCGAGCACGGTAAACAGCCAGGAGACCAATACGGCGGCGATCAGCGCAAAGCCGGCGGCGAGGAGTATCGAGGGGCGTTGCGTTTTCTGCCGTTCGGACTTGCTGGTTTCGGTTGCTGTGTTCTTCCGGTTCATGGTTTGCTGCTGTAATTGCCGGCGCCGCGTTTCGTGGACGGCGGGCCGGTGGTTATCCGATCCGATCGATGGGATCGGATCGGGAAAAGCGCCTTATCCGCCCGATGAGGGCGGTTGCGGCAAGTCGTCAGCCGCCGGACAGCCCGGCGCGATACGGCTCACGGGGCGACGAATGACTCGGCGATCTTCTCGCGTAGCGCCGCGTTGGCGGCTTCGTCTTCGGGGGCCGTCGAAAAGTGGATGTCGTAGACGCGCCCGTCGCCGTAGTACCTGAACACGTGTACCCTCTGTTCCTCGGTTGCCGACGTCAGCGTGTAGCTGGTGTGCAGAACGACGTTCATGCCGACGACGAGCTTTCTCATCGGCGACCAGTCGCTGGTTTTCTCGCCGAGCATCGTCCGGACGGTTCCGACGTTTTGCTTCACCGTGGTCTCGATCGTCTTGAGGTTGGCGGAGCTGAGCGGGAGCGGCCAGGAGGGCGACATGGCGGGGATGGCCAGGGAGGTTACCGTCAGGCGGGCGGGGCGGTTCTGGCCGGGCGAGGAGGCGATGAGCAGCCGTTCGAAGTTCTGAAACAGTTTCGGGAAGCCGAGCTGATCGGCAAATGCCGCCATCTCGGCCGGAATGCCCTTGAATTCGTGAGCGGTGCTTACCTCCCACGACTCCGGAATGCGCACGGTGGCGTTGTGGGCCAATTTGACAGTGGTGAGCGGTGGTTCGGCGTCGGCCGCCTGGGAAAAAGTGCAGGCAAGGGAAAGCAGCAGGATGATGAAAAGTTGGCGCATGGTTCTACTCGGGCGGTTATGGTCTTGTTCGGACGGCTTTCGGAACGGCCGTTCTTGTGGTTTTGCATTTTATCCAAAAATAACACAGTTTTTTTCGATATGCCGACTTATGCATGAGGAATTCCGAGTCCCAGACGGCGGCAGGGTTTGCGGGTAAAACGCATGTCATTATTTCCCGCGTGGCACTCGGAATTTGCATGGAAATCGGGCTTGGCGCAACCCGGTGGAAGACGTTCCGATCCATCCACTTGCGGCGGATGGCGCTTCGCTTATCCCGTTCGGCGGATAACGCTTCGCTCATTCCGTTCGGCGGATGGCGCTTCGCTCATTCCGTTCGGCGGATGGCGCTTCGCTCATCCCGTTCGGCGGATAACGCTTCGCTCATCCGCCCTACTATGATACATAGGTGGGAGGAGGGGATATGTCGGAGATCGATGTTCTGTTCAAGAACCGGAAATTGAAGGCGGGGGGGCTTCTTGCCTTCGGGTTTTCGGAGGAAAAGGGCGGTTATGCCTATTCGGCGGGCCTGGTCGATGGCGAGTTCGAGATGGTCGTTACCGTCACCAAGGCGGGCAGGGTGTCGGCGGAGGTGATCGACGCCGCTTCGCGGGAGCCTTACGTGCTCCACCGCGTTGCGGGAACGCAGGGGGCGTTCGTCGGCCGGGTGCGGGAGGAATACGCGGGGGTGCTGGCGGCAATCGCCAAGGCCTGCTTCGAACCGGATGTGTTCAAGAGCGAATGCGCGGGAAGGGTCATCCGCTATGTGGGGGAAACGTACCGGGGTGAGCTTGAGTTTTTGTGGCAGCGCTTTTCGGACAACGCGATTTTCCGGCGGCAGGATAATTCGAAGTGGTACGCGGCGCTGCTGGTCCTGGAAAAGAAAAAACTGGGTTTGCCTGAGGAGGGGACGGTCGATATCATCGACCTGCGGGCAACGCCGGAGGATGTCGCCGCGCTGGTCGACGGCAAGCGGTATTTTCCGGGGTTTCACATGAACAAAAAGCATTGGCTGACGATCTGCCTGGACGGTTCGGTGCCCGAGGAGGAGATCTTCCGCCGCATCGACGCGAGTTACGCGCTGGCGGCGAAGTAGCGGTTCCTCCGGGGCGGCGGACGGAACGGCGGCGGTGTGGCCGCTGTCCGACGGCTAGTCGTGTGGGATAATCGGCGCCCGTTTCCGGCGATTCGCGCCGTGGTCCCGAGCGGATAATTCATACCTTCCTCTTCAAGAAAGAACAACGATGGACTGGAGCCACCAGTTGCAGGACAGCCTGATCTGGCTGGGCGGGGCGTATGCCGTCAGCCTCGCGCTGATCGCGGCGGGGTGTTTTCTCGCCGGCCGCTACACGGCCTGGGGCGGGCAGATCGCGCGGCTCGCCTGGCCGTACTTTTCGCCGGCGAGCGGCTGGGGGCGGCTCGCGACCCTTGCCTTTCTGGTGTTCATGACCTTGTTTTCGGTGCGCATGGAGGTGCTGTTCTCCTACTGGTACAACGGGTTTTACACTGCCATGCAGCAGCTGGACGCCCCGGCGTTCTGGTTCATGCTGAGCGTGTTCTGCGTGCTGGCGTTCGTGCACGTGCTGCGGGCGCTGCTGGATTTCTACGTCAGCCAGGCCCTGCTGATCCGCTGGCGAAGCTCGCTGACGCAGGCGTTCATCGACCGCTGGCTGAAGAACCGGGCCTACTATCGCAGCCACTTCGTCGAGGGCAGCGTGGACAACCCGGAGCAGCGCATCCAGCAGGACGTGGACAGTTTCGTGACCAGCACGCTGACGCTGGCGCGCGGGCTGCTGGGCGCGGTGGTGTCGCTGTTCGCCTTCACGCTGATCCTGTGGGGGCTGTCGGCCGACCTCACGGTGTTCGGCGTGGAAATTCCGCGGGCGATGGTGTTTCTCGTCTATATCTACGTGATTGTGGCCACGGTGTTCGCGGTCAGGATCGGGCGGCCGCTGGTGCGCCTGAACTTTCTTGCCGAGCGCTTCAACGCCACCCTGCGCTATGCGCTGATCCGCGTGCGCGAATACGGCGAGAGCATCGCCTTCTACGGCGGCGAAGCCGTCGAGCGCACGCATCTCCTGGAGCGCTTCGCGGAGGTGATCGGCAACATGTGGGCGGTCGTCTTCCGCTCGCTGAAGTTCCAGGGCTTCAACCTCGCCGTCAGCCAGGTGGCTGTCGTCTTCCCGTTCCTGGTGCAGGCGCCGCGGCTGTTCAGCAAAGAGATCGCGCTCGGCGACGTGATACAGACGGCGCAGTCCTTCGGCCAGGTGCAGGATTCGCTGTCCTTCTTCCGCTCGTCGTACGATGAATTCGCCACGTTGCGCGCGGTGCTCGACCGTCTCTCCGGCTTTTCCGAGGCCATGGGCCGGGCCGACCTGCTGCCGGCGGCGCGGATCGAGGACGGGCGGGATCTCGCCATCCGGGCGCTGACGGTGCGCACGCCGGCGGCGGGGATGCTCGTCGAGGCGCTGTCGCTGCAGCTTGCCGACAAGGATGCGCTGCTTATCCGCGGCCGTTCGGGCATCGGCAAGACGACGCTGCTGCGCGCCCTGGCCGGCTTGTGGCCGTATGTCGAGGGCAGCGTGGAACGCCCGGCCGACAGTACGCTCTTTTTGCCGCAAAAACCCTATCTGCCCCTGGGCACGCTGCGCGCGGCGCTGTTTTATCCGCGGGCCGAGGCTGGCGCGGACGGCGCGGAGGAAATCCTGCGCCTGTGCCAGCTCGGCCATCTCGCGGCGCGCCTCGATGAGGAGGCCGACTGGAGCCGCGTTCTGTCATTGGGCGAACAGCAGCGCCTGGCCATCGGCCGGGTGCTGGCCGTCCGCCCGCGCCTCGTCTTCCTCGACGAAGCCAGCTCGGCCATGGACGAGGGGCTCGAACACGCGATGTATTCGCTGCTGCGCGAACGCCTGCCCGGGAGCATCGTCGTCAGCGTCGGCCATCGCAGCACGCTGCGCGGGTTCCACACGCACGAGCTGGAATTGCTGGGCGGCGGCCGGTGGGAGCTTGTCCGCATGGAGGCGGCGGCGATCTAGCGTCGGCATTCCCGAAACCGCGCCGGCCGCCCTTGCAGTAGCATGGTAGGGCGGATGAGCGAAGCGTTATCCGCCGTATGGGATGAGCGAAGCGTTATCCGCCGAAAGGGATGAAGCGAAGCGTGCCCCCCGAGCCGCCCGCCCATGCACCGGCAGCCGCTCAGGAGGGTTGGATTTGGCGCCCGATTTGACGATGCGCCCTCGGTTTTCCGCTTAAACGACTATCTTGTAGTCGATCAGCTTAGCGCCCGGTTCGGCGCATATGGAGCAATACGTGGGGCGGTTGCCCAACACGATGTTGCCGCATTCCGGGCAACGGTAGATTGTCGCGTATTTCTGCTTGTCGAAGTTGTCTATGTTTTTCAATAGATCGGTATATATGCCCGCGTGAACCTCTTCGCCCAGCTTGGCGAGAATGAACATCAGGCGCGCTTCGATCATGCGCTCCGTCTCGGCAATATCGATAAACCCGGTATACATTTCCGTGTATTCCCAAGTCTCTCCGTCTATGGCCGATTGCAGATTCTCCCTGGTCGTGCCGACCTGGATTATTTCGGCTTTCGGCAATACAACCTGCCCCACGCTTTGCGCAATGCGGAATTCATCTTCCGCATGTTTCGCTTCGGCGTCGCCGATCGCGCGGAAAATCGCGGCGATTTCCTTGTGGCCTTCCTTTTCGGCCGCTTCCGCGGAAGCGCGGTATTTTGCCGCCGCTTTCATTTCGCCCGCCACTGCGGCCATGAGGCTCTTCAGCGTTCCGGGATACGCAGCGGACGCTTTGGAATGAGAGGCGGCCACAGCCGATAGTGGAAATGTCAGACCGGCAACGGTGCCGCTCGCTGCAATGCCGCCGACCAGGCCCAACATGTGTCGCCTGCTGATAGTTTTCATGGAGTTCTCCAATATTCCATTTCTAAATCACCAGTGACTTTGCCGCCTTCGCCTTGCCGCGCCACAGCACTGTCTTCGGCTCGGCTTCGTGTCGCTAACGATTGATAAATGGAATTACTCGTCGTGCGCCAACGAACCTAGAATTCCGACTACATCGCTATCGGCCAAACTAGTAGGGAAAGCCCGGAAATTCCAACGGAATATTGCGCGAATGCCTGCAAGACGGCCAATCGCACAAGGAGTTTTGGACCTTCTCCTAATTACGGCTTAGTAGACTTTAGGCGGTACGTCAACGGTTTTTTGTCCGTCTCCGGTTGCTGTGAACACGCCCTGATCAGCGGCTCATCAAAGCAGTGACCTGCTATCTATCCAGCAGTTTGTTCAGAGTCTTTCCCCTCTCTCTTCCTTCATTATCTTCAAGGGGAAATCCATGTGACTGCGCTGTCCCATTAGTTGGCCCAATCGCATCGAAACCCGTCGCCTCGCCCGTAAAACCGGCGGTGTGATCGGCACCACGGCCGGCAGCATCGGCGGCGCCGTCAGTAGTTTGTCCGGCGCCTCCACTCGCCACAACATGTTTGCAGACTTTGACGGAGCAGACTACAACGTATTTATAGGTCATCGGCAATAGTCCGGCTTTGACGGGTCAGTCGATCTCGACGGGCGGCATCAGGACCAGCGGTGAATCCTCAAACCCGGAGGGCGGCGCAATGACATCTACAGGAAACCCGATGCATTTTTTGGCGGATGGCCGGGGCATGGCCGGTTTTCAGCGACGCCTGGCATTCGAACACTGGCAGCGGGTTCTCCAGACCGCGTCAGTTTTAGCGCTCATGGCAGGAACCGGATTGATGCCCACTCCGGCAGATGCGGCAGTGGTGACGTGGTCGGGCAGCGCGTCTTCCGCCGATTGGTTCCAATCCGGCAATTGGATTCGATCGCCAAGCGGCATTCCGGCAACGGGTGACACGATTTACATCGGCAACACCACAGCTGGCGCTGCGGCCAACGGCACCGTGGCCATCGGTCCGGGGAGCGCTCAAGGCTCCACGCTTTACCTGGGATACGCGATTGGAACCTCGGGCGATTTGACAGTCCTGCCGGGCGCAAATCTCAGTGTCAGCACGCTCGGCGCCGGGCGGTTGGGAACCGGATCCCTGGCCATTGCAGGCGGCACTGTGAATGTTTCGGGCACCTTCGGTGTTGGCGGCTATACCGGCGCCAATGCCGGATCCGGCCATCTGCGGATCACGGATGGAGGCGTCCTCAACAAGACGAGCAGCAGCTATACCTATGTCGGCTATCGAACGGGCGCTCCCACGAGCACTGTTCTGATCGATGGACAGGGGTCCACATGGAATACATATGGCGGGGTGATCGCCGGCGGGAGCGGCAACGGCTCCGGGACGATAACCGTCCAAAATGGCGGGCAGCTTGTTCTGACAAATCCTTCCGGTTCCAATACTAATCTTGGGCTGGGCCTTGCCGACCGCACCAACGCGACCGGTTCGCTGACAATAGACGGTCCCGGTTCAAAAGTCACCACAACCCCCGGGATAACGGTCGGCATTGCGGGTAAAGCCTACCTGTCGATTCGCAATGGCGCGGTGCTCGAAAGCAGTGCTGACGAGGCCGACTACGACTACCTCGGATACATTGCCCCGAGTGCGGTCGCCGCTCGAGCCGAAGGCCATGTCATTGTCGACGGCCAAGGTTCATCCTGGGTCAACCATACGGGCCTGATGGTCGGATATACGGGCATCGGGACGATGACAATCAGCAACGGAGGTTCGGTCGCCAGCACCTATGGCAGTTACATCGGTGTCAATGCCATTACCGGGGCTCCTGCCGCTGCTCATGGCGAGGTCCTGATCACTGGCCCGGGGTCGATCTGGACGGCCGCAACCCTCGACATGGCCCGGTTTAACGGCGCCACCGCAATTCTCACGGTCGCAGATGGCGGTACTCTCAGGACAACGGACCCGGCCGGCATTCGCAGTGTCGGCAATGGCGGCCAGGGCGCGATCAGCATCGGCGCCCCGCAGGCAGACGCCGCCGCGGCGCCGGGCAAGCTTGATACGCCGATCGTCAATTTGGGCGAGCAGGGTTCCCTGGTCTTCAATCATACCAGCCCCGGTTACACCTTCGCTCCGCAGATCGGCAGCGTGGCCGCGGGAAATGGCGCCGTAAACCAGCTCGCCGGCACGACAATCCTCACAGGTAATAGTGGCGCGTTCGAGGGCTCCACCGCCGTGGCAGGCGGCACGCTGCGTGTTGATGGGACACTGGGGAGCAGCGTGAGCACGGTCGATGTTGCTTCCGGCGGCACGCTGGGGGGCAGCGGGACGATCGGCGGCAATGTGGCGATCGCCAGCGGCGGCATTCTGGCGCCCAATGCCGCCGGCAGCGCGAGCGCCAGCACGCTGGCCGTCAACGGCAATCTCGCGCTGAGCAGCGGTGCGATCCTGAACTATAACTTCGGCCAGCCCGATGTGGTCGGAGGCGCGCTTAACGACCTGACCATCGCCCGCGGTGACCTGACGCTGGACGGTACATTGGACGTGACGCAGACGACCGGCGGCAGTTTCGATCCGGGCATTTATCGGGTCATCAGCTATGACGGTTCGTGGACCAACCCTGGCGGCACGCTTGCGCTCGGCTCCCTGCCAGCCGGCAACATTTATTCCGTGCAGACCTCGGTTGCCCAACAGGTCAATCTCGTCGTCAACTCCGCGCTCAACAGTTTCACCTTCTGGAATGGCGAAGAGGCTCTCTTGCACGGCAACGGCACCGTGAACGGCGGAGACGGCCGCTGGCAGCATTCGGCGGGGAACACCAATTGGACGGATCAGACCGGGGTTCCGATCGGCGGATGGGACGACGGCAACTTCACCATCTTCATGGCCAAGCCGGGCATGGTGACGGTGGACAACAGCCTGGGCCAGGTCACCGCGTCGGGCATGCAGTTCGCGTCCCATGGTTACGTGATCCGGGGCGGCGACATCGCGCTGTTCCCCGACGCACAGGTCCAATCGATCATCCGTGTCGGCGACGGTTCCTCGCTCGGCGCCGGCTACACAGCGACAATCGAATCCAACCTGACCGGTGCGACCCAGCTGGTGAAGCATGATGTCGGCACGTTGGTGCTGACCGGCGCCAACAGCTACAGCGGCGGCACGGCGATCGGAGGTGGCACGCTGCGGGTGGCGGCGGACAACAATCTCGGCGCGGTGTCGGGAGCGCTCAGCTTCGACGGCGGCACGCTGAACACCACGGCGAGCTTCGTCACGGCGCGCGCCGTTCATCTCCTGGCAGAGATCGACCCGGCCTTGCCCGGGCTCGGCGGCACGTTCGATGTCAACGGCGGCGCCATGCTGACGCTGAGCGGCGCGATCGACGGCGCGGGCAGCCTCACCAAGGCCGCCGCCGGCACGCTGATGCTGACCAACGCCAACAACGGCTATAGCGGCGATACATTCGTCAATGCCGGCATCTTGCGGGCGGGCGCGGCCCACACGTTCAGCCCGAACTCCGCGACGACGGTGGCGAATGCCGGCACGCTCGATCTCGCAGGCTTCAGCCAGACGGTGGGTGGCCTTGCCAATGCCGGCACGGTCAACCTGGGAACGAACACCGCTGCGGGCACGGTGCTGACGGTTGCCGGCGATTACACGGGCAACGGCGGCACTGTTTCCCTCAATACGCACCTGGGCGACGACGACTCGCCGACCGATCGCCTCGTCGTGCAGGGCAGTACGTCCGGTTCGAGTCGGCTGGTGATCACCAACGCCGGCGGCCTCGGCGCGCTGACCACCGGCAACGGCATCAAGGTCGTTGAAGTGCAGGGCGATTCGGCCGGCTCTTTCGCTTTGGGCGACCGCGTGGCGGCCGGGCTTTACGAGTACACGCTGAACCAGGGCGGTTTGCGCGCTGCGGACGGCAACTGGTACCTGCGCAGCGAAGTTCGGCCGGCAGTACCGCTGGCTTCGGCCATGCTGCCCCTGGCCACCGAATACGGCTACGCGCTGCTCGATACGCTGCACGAGCGCGTCGGCGAGCTGTGGGGCAACGGCGTGTCGGCTGCTTCCGAACGCCCGAACGCAGCCTGGGTGCGCGTGCTGGGCAACCGCGGCTCCCACGACGGCGCGGACCGCAACGATGCCCGCGACTTCTTGCGCAACGGACCGCAGTACGACTACACCGTCGAAGGCATCCAGAGCGGCGTCAACCTCTACGACCGGGAAAGCGCCGACGGCACGCTGGACCGCGCGGGGCTGTATCTCGGCCTCGGGCGGATCTCGGCCGACGTCGACGACATCTTCCGCAACAAAGCCGGCAGCATCGACATGGACGCCTATTCGCTCGGCGCCTACTGGACGCACCGCAGTCCAGACCGCTGGTACACCGACGCGGTGCTGCAAGGGACCTATTACTCGGCCGATGCGCATTCGGTGCGCGGCGAGCACGTCAAGCCGAACGGCTGGGGCGTGCTGGCCTCGCTCGAGGGCGGCTACGCGGTGCCGCTCAACGAGCGGGTGACGCTCGAACCGCAGGCGCAGATGATCTACCAGAGGATCTCGCTGGACAACACACGGGACGCCTACGGCGTTTTCCGCTTCGACGAAGACGATTC
>JAVBSG010000202.1:0-10488 GCA_031547245.1 Propionivibrio sp. | reverse complement strand
ATCGCGCCGTTGCGGAAGATGTAGCTGATCGGCACGGCGTAGGGCAGTCCGTCGCCGCCCACCGTAGACAGCACGCCGTAGGTGGCGCTGGCCAGCAGCGCGGCGGTTTCCTTATCGTCGATCATCCGGTCGGCTCTTCTGACGGTTCTTTGCATTTTGCGTAACTCCATATTGGTGTGATTAAGGCGTTGGCGCCCGGTACTCCAGGACCAGCTTGTCGAGAAAACCGTAAAGCTTTTCGTTCATGTCGTCGAAGTCGTGCCAGAGCAGCATTTGCCAGCGCAGCACTTCGGGCGGCTGCACGAAGCGATGCCGGATCAGGGCAGGCCAGCCGGTTTCCGCCGCGATCAGGCCCTCGACGACGTCCCGGTCGAATTCCATATGGCATTGAAAGCCATAGACGAGAGGTGTGTATTCGACGATCTGCCGGGGGCAGCCGGCACTCGTGGCGATGATCTTTGCAGCCGGCGTCAGGCCCGGCATATCGTTGTGCCAATGGCCGACGTCGAGCGTCGTGCCGAAATGGCTGAATTTCCCGTTGCGCCGGCCTTCGTCGGTCAGGTGGATCGGAAATTTGCCGATCTCCTTTTCCGGGCTGTGGCCGAATGAGGCGCCCAGGGCTTCGCCGATCAGCTGCGCGCCCAGGCACACGCCGACGACCGCCTTCCGTGCGGCAGCGCATTGGGCGATCAGCCGCTTCTCCGCGACCGCGTCGAAATGCGGGCATTCCTGCCGGGGCGTGGCCGGGGACTGCGGGCCGCCCAGCACGATCAGCAGGTCGATGCCTTCGGCGGAGCCGGGCAGGGGGTCACCGAGATACACCCGCGAATAAGCGGCCGGATACCCCTGGTCCGCGGCCCAGCGGGCGAATGCGCCGGGCGCTTCGAACGACTCGTGAACCACGAAATGGAGCTGCATGACGGTCTTTCCCGAAATACAAGCGAAACGGTTGATATGGGCGGTAAAATAGCATCCGTCCGGACTAATAAAAAGTACCGGTTTTGAAATTACCAATAGGCCGGTTATAGAATGCTATGAAACGTAATGACCTGGTGATCGAGTTGGGCGGCGACCTCGGCCAGCCGCTGTTTCTCCGTCTTGCCGCCTCCATTCTCGGCGAGATCGAACGTGGGCGGATCAAGCCGGGAGACACCCTGCCCGGAACGCGGGTGCTCGCGCACAACCTCAAGCTGCACCGCAATACCGTTGCAGCGGCGTTTCACGAACTGATCATGCAGGGCTGGCTGGTGGCGGAGCCTTCGCGCGGCACCCGCGTCGCCCCCGATCTGCCGGCGCTCGGCAAACTGCGCGGGAAGACCAGGGCGGCTGCCAGGGCCGAAACCCCGCCGCCCGAGCCGCGGCCCGTTTTCAGCCTTTCCGATGGCATTCCCGATTCGCGCATCATGCCCGTCAACGAACTGGCGCGCGCATTCCGGCGCGCCCTGGCCGGGCCGGTACGGTTCGCCAAGGGGTATGCCGATCCCCGCGGCACGCGCGCGCTGCGCCAGGCGCTGACCGGCTACCTGTCGCAGGAGCGCGGCCTTGCAGCCTCTTCCGAAGAGCTGATGGTGACGCGGGGGAGCCAGATGGCGATCTACCTTGCGGCGGCGATCATCGGGCCAGGGCAGAAAATCGCCGTCGAAGAGCCCGGGTATCCGCAAGCCTGGGCCGCATTCCGGGCCGTGGGAGCGCAGGTCGTCGGGGTGCCGGTGGACGCGCAGGGGATCGACATTGAGCGCCTCGAAGAGATTCTCCGTCATGAGCGGGACGTCAAGGCGCTGTACGTGACCCCGCACCACCAATACCCGAGCACGGTGACCCTGGGCGCCGGCCGGCGGCTGCGGCTCCTGGAAATTGCCCGGCGTTATCGGCTGACCGTCATCGAAGACGATTACGATCACGAATACCGTTTCGAGGGGCGCCCTGTGCTGCCGCTGGCCTCTCGCGCCGATGGGGATGTATCGGTCGTCTATATCGGTTCGCTGTCTAAAGTGCTTTCGCCGGCGGTGAGGCTAGGCTATGCCGTTGCCAATACGGATGTCATCAGTCGGATGGTATGCCTTCGGGATGCCATCGACCGCCGGGGGGATATGCCGTTCGAAGAGGCGATGGCCGAGCTGATCGGCGACGGCACGCTGGCCCGCCATGCGCGCAAGGCACGGCGAATCTACGAAGCGCGCCGTAACCTGCTGGTCGACGGATTGCGCCGGCAACTCGGCAGCGCGGTGGACTTCGATGTGCCCTCGGGCGGCCTGGCTATCTGGGTGAGGCTGAGCCCCGGCCAGCCGGCGGGCGCCTGGGCTGCCAGCGCCCGGTGCGCCGGTTTGCCGATCTCTTTCGGGTCTGCCTATGTGCTGGACCCCGCCAATGCCCCTGATGCCTTCCGGATCGGTTTCGCCCGGCTGACGGATGAGGAGATCCGCGATCTGGTTCGCATGCTCGCGGCTTGTCGGCCGAAGGGCGGATGAATGTCATAAATCGGGGTACACTTGCCTGACGGTATGCCACTTGTCAGGTCGAGGTGATCATGCGATGCAATAACTGCGGAGAAGATAACGTCCCTGGCCGGAAGACTTGCTGGAAGTGTCACCGCGATTTGTCGGAAGGGCTTCCGCCTGGGGTCAGGGAGGGGTATTCCATCGCCATCGCCAAGGTTGGGGCCATGATCGTGGCGGCTTCCGCCTACCTGGCATTTCAGATGGTCGCGCCATACATCTTCGACACGCCCAGCGACGGCAGCGTCAATATGGTCCGGGCTATTTGCGCCGGCGTGGTCATTGTTGGCGGCTGGATCGCCGGATACAAATTCGCCAGGTGGCTCAACGATCGGCCGGACAAGTGAGCTGATGCCCTGGCGCCGCCCCCTGCTCAAGCAGCCAGTCGCGGAAGGCGGAAAAAACGGGACGCTCTAGCCGCTTGGCGTTGTAGCACAGGTAGTGCCCCTGGTCGACGTCGATGGGATCGCCGAAAACGACGGCCTGCCCGCCCTGCAACTCATCCTCGACGAATATCCGGGGAACCAGGCCCACGCCCAGGCCGCTCAAGACCGCCTGAATGATGGCTGAATACTGGACGAAGCGTGGGCCGGAAAGAATCTGGATCTCTTCCAGCCCGTAATGTTCGGCCCAGGCCTGCCAGGCGCCCTGGGCTTCTTCGTGGTGCAGCAAGGTGTAGGTCAGCAGTTCCCGTACATCGCGAAGCCGCTTGCCGTGCTTCAGGAGTTCCGGAGAATAGATGCAGACGAACTCGCGCCCCGTAATGTAATCGGATATGACATCGGGCCACCGCCCGTCCCCGTAGCGGATGGCAGCGTCGATGTCAAACGCATGAGCGGCGCCGACGCCCAGGTGCTGGTTGAAACTGAAAGTGGCCCCGGAGTGCCGGCGCCGGAAGTCCGTCAGCTTAGGAATCAGCCATTTGGTCAGGAAGGTGGGGGCGCTCGCCAGCGTCAGCACGCCGGCGCCGGATTCCCCAGCCATGGCTTCCACCGTGGCGGATTCGATGGTGCGCAGGCTGGGCGAGATTTTCGTCCAATACTCCCGTCCGGCGGCCGTCAGCTCCACGCCGCGGCCTTTTTTCCTGAGGAGCGGTTTGCCGACGAAGGTTTCCAATCCAGCCAACTGTTTGCTGATTCCACTGACCGAAATGCACAGCACGCCGGCCGCCGTCGTCATGCTCTCATACCGCGCAACGGCATCGAAAGCCAGCAATTCCTGAATGGTCGGGCATAGTCGCTTCATGTAATCAGTATGGCAGACACTTTCCGTTTACTCAACTATGAAGCCCCAATTTTTCAAACATGAGTTACCAAATATACACATAATGTTCTCACCAAGAGTCGAATTGCTCTCACGGTTATAAGTTCGAGAGAAAGGCAACTTCGACCGGGAATCGACGCCAAAGCATTCGGCATCTTTCTTTATGTGATCTGACAATTGACGTTTAGGCGGAGAAGAAATTGGTTCGTGGAATTTCCATTGTCTACGGCATTTATCTGCTGATGCCCATTGCGCTGCTGCTGGTGGGAAGTGTCGGCAATTCGTGGACCAACACCTTGCTGCCCAGCGGATTGACCGACCGGTGGTACCTGGACCTGTGGCTGGACCCCTCGTTTCGCCGGGCATTCACCACCAGCCTCGTGGTCGCCATGAGCGCCTGCGCGATCAACACCGTCATTGCCGTGCCGCTGGCCTACGCCTTGTCGCACCGCGCCGGCCGCCGCGGCAGTTTCGCCGCGAAGATCGTCAGCGCCATGCCGGTCGCCGTGCCGACGATCACTCTCGGGTTCGGCTACATCATTGTCTTCAATACGGACACCGCGCCGTGGCTCGGCACGTTGCCGCTCCTGATCGCTGCGCACGCCATCCATACGCTGCCCTATCTGACCAATACGCTGCTCACCGATCTGCGCCACCTCGACCTGGGGCGGCTCGAACAGGCGGCGGCGACGCTCGGCGCCTCGAATTTCCAGCAATTCACCAGCATCGTGATTCCCAATCTGCGGCAGAGCCTGATCAGCGGCCTGGTGATGGTTGCCGCCATTTCGGTCGGCGAATTCGGGTTGTCCAACCTGCTCACCAGTTTCCAGAACAGGACATACCCGATCGTTCTCCTGCAGGCCTTCTACGGAACGACCGGCTTCGCCTGCGCGGCCACCGTGATCCTGCTGTTGCTGGCCAGCGCCTCCGCCTTCATTTCTTCCGTTGTGGTGAAAAAATCATGAGTCTTGTACTGGATCGCGTCAGCTTCACCTATCCAGGAACCCGGCACGGCCTGACGGATGTGTCGATCAACATCAACACCGGCGAACTCGTTGCCGTGATCGGGCCGAGCGGTTCGGGCAAATCCACGCTGCTCAAACTGGTTTCGGGCTTATCGACCGGGCATACCGGTTCCATCGTGCTGAATGGCGAGGATCTTTCGCACAAGCCGGTGCATCAGCGCAACATCGGCATGGTGTTCCAGAGCTACGCCCTGTTCCCGCACCTGAACGTGGCGGAGAACGTGGCCTACGGCTTGAAGCTGCGCAAAGTGCCCAAACCGGAACGCTTAAAGCGCGCAGAGGAATTGCTGGCCTTGATGGGGCTGGAACAATATGCAGGCAGCGCGGTGACCCGGCTTTCCGGCGGGCAGCAGCAGCGCGTGGCGCTCGCCCGGGCGCTGGCCATCGACCCGCAGGCTCTGCTGCTCGACGAACCGCTGGCGGCATTGGATGCCAGCATCCGCGGCTACCTGCGCGATCAGATCCGGACGATCCAGAAGAATTTCAACGCCACCACCTTGCTCGTCACTCACGACCAGGAAGAGGCGTTGACCATGGCCGACCAGGTGGCGGTGCTCAAGGACGGGCGCCTGCTGCAACTGGCTCCGCCCAAGGAAATCTATGCCACGCCGAAATCCAAGGATGTCGCCGAATTCGTTGGCCTCTCCACCATTCTTCCGGCCCGAGTGAGCGCCACCAATCGCGTGGATACGGGGTTCGCCGTGCTGTCCGCCGCGACTGGCGGCAGGCCGGAGGGGCAACGCGTCTTCGCACTGATCCGGCCCGAGCATTTTCAGGCGGACCCGCCCGCCGGCACGATCAATCGGCTGGAAGGGCAGGTCGGCGCCACGCGCTATCTTGGTTCGGTCTATCGCTACGATTTTCTGGTCGAGGGTGCCGCCAAACCGTTGCTGATCGAATCGCCGGCGGTTGCCTGGCATGCCGTGGCTATTTCCCCTGAGCATATTCGTCTGCTCGATAACTGATACTTCAAGGAGGTCCATATGAAACGCAGAACATTCGCCAAAGCCGCTTGTTTCGCCGCCGTCGCCGTTCTTTCGGCGGGGCAGGTGTTTGCCCAGGCCGAGCCCGAGTTGTATCCGGGAGAAAAAGCCTTGTACGAGGCGGCGCAGAAGGAAGGATTCGTCGTCTCCTTCGATACGGGGCCGGAGTGGGCCAACTGGAAATCGTTGTTCAGTAATTTCAAAAAACGCTATCCGGAAGTCGAGTTGACCTACAACGACATCGGCTCGGCCGCTACCGTCGTGGCGCTGGAAAAGACCAAGCGCCGCCCGCAGGCCGACACCGCCTATTATTTCGCTGCCTCTGCCGTGGATGCGGTGAAAAAGGATGTGGTGGAATCCTTCAAGCCGGTCAATTTCGACAAACTCCCCACGGTTTTCCGCGAGGAGAGCGGCAAGTGGTTTACCGTGCATACGCTGAACGTGGCGTTTCTGGTGAACAAGAAACTCGTCAAGAACACGCCGCAGAGCTGGGCCGACCTGTTGCGTCCCGAATTCAAGAGCTCCGTGGTATACCTCGATCCGCGCTCGACCGGCGTCGGACAAGTCGTGGTTTTTGCGGCGGCCTATGGCGCAGGCGGTTCGGTCGACGACATCAAGCCGGGCACCGACTATCTGGGCAAACTGCATGCTTCCGGCAACGTGTTGCGCGTCGAGGGGACCACGCCCTACGCCAAGTTCCTGAAAGGCGAAATCCCGGTCTGGATCAGCTACGAAAACGACGGCCTGAAGGCGAAATATGTTGATGGCATGGGCGACGACATCGACGTGGTGATCCCCAAGGAAGCCAGCGTAGCCGCCCCCTACGGCATGAGCCTGGTGAAGAATGCGCCGAACACCAACGCCGGCAAGCTGTGGCTCAACTACATCATGAGCGAAGCCGGGCAAAACCTCTTCGCGCAGGGCTTCGTGCGTCCGTCCGTGCCAGGCATCCGCCTCTCCGCGGACGTGCAGGCCAAGATGCCGCCGGCTCCGCAAGTGCAGCCGCTGGACGTCGTCAAATCGGCAGCACAGAAAAGCGAGATAGACCGCCTGTGGTCACAGGCGGCGCTCGGCAAGTAATTCCATTTCTAACCCGCGAGTGACTTTGTCGACTTCGCCTTGCCGTGCTACAGCACTGTCTGCGGCTCGTCTTCGGGTCACTCACGATTTATAAATGGAATAAGTTTCCCGGATCAACCGAATTTTGCGATAACGCTCATGAGACGATTTGGCGCATGGCCGGCATGGCTGTTTATGCTGGTCTTCTTTGCCCTGCCCTTGGCGGCCCTGGTACCAGAGGCGTTCGCCGAGGGCGGGGCAGCCTTCGGGCGGATTTTCGATGACAACCTGTTTCTCGCCGCAACGAGAAACACCGTCATCCTCGGATTGCTCGCCGGGGGCCTCTCGGCCCTGGTGGGCATGGCCATTGCCATCGAACTGGCTCGGCAGCCCGAACGCCGCCGGCAGTGGATGATGACCCTGCTGGGATTGCCGCTGGCATTTTCCGGGCTGGTCATCGCCTATGGGTTCATTCTGGCTTTCGGACGGGCCGGCTTCGTGACGCAGCTGCTGGCGTTCCTGGGGGCCGATCCGGTCGAGGTCGGCAGCTGGATCTATTCGGTTTCCGGGCTCGGTTTTGCTTATGCCTATTACCTGATTCCACGGGTGGCCCTGTCGCTTTATCCGATCTTCGCCAACTTCGATGAGCGTCCCCTGTTGGCCGCCCGAACGCTCGGCGCCTCCAGGATGCGCGCTTTCATCGACACCGTCGTCCCCGAGGTTGCGCCTTCCGTTCTGTCCTCGGCCTGCCTCGTCGCCGCGCTGGCCATGGGGACTTACGGCACGGCCCTGGCCCTGGTCGGCACGCAACTAAACATTTTGCCGCTGCTGCTGCTCGCCCAGATGGGGGATGGCGGTTCCGATTTTTCCGCCGCGGCAGCCATGTCGCTGGTGCTCATGGCTGTTTGTGTCATTGTTTTGGGAGTGGGTGATGTCATTACCAGTAGACGAGAAAGAGCTGTCAGCGCAGGTCATTGACCTCGTCGCCAAGCTGAAAATAATTCAAACCAGCGACGCGCGCTGCAAGCAGCCGGTTGGCATCATCGGTCCCGGCGACGGCGGCGAGAAAGAATGCCGCGCCGCCTACGATGTGGCCAGCCAATTGGCCAAGGCCGGATTTTCCATCGTCTGCGGTGGCCGTGGCGGCGTGATGCAGGCCGCCTCGCGCGGCGCGGCGGAAGCCAGTGGCATTGCCGTCGGCATATTGCCCGAAGAAGACACGCGCACCGCCAATCCGTACCTGAGCGTGGCCATTCCGACCGGCATGGGCGAAATGCGCAACGCCATTATCGCCCGCAGCAGCGTCTGCCTGGTGGCCATCGGCGGCGGCATGGGGACCATTTCCGAAATGGCCCTGGGCCTCAAGTGGGGCAAGCGCGTCTTCGCGCTCTATGAGGATGTCCGGCTGGAAGGGGCCACGATTGCATCCAGCCCGGGCGAGCTGCTTGAAACCGTGCTGCACTGGCTAGCCAACGAGGGGGTACAGCACTGAGAGGCGGCTCGCTTTGCTCCTTTTTACGCCGCCGAATTCAGGTTGAACGCCGCGCGCGTTCCAGCCCGTGTTCCACCAGCCGGTCGATGATCTCCGAGTAGCCGACGCCGCTTGCCGCCATCGCCTTGGGGTACATGCTGATGTCGGTGAAGCCCGGAATGGTGTTGAGTTCATTGATGAAAACGCGCATGTCGGGTGTCACGAAAAAATCGACGCGCGCCATGCCGTCGCAGCCTGTTGCCCGGAAAGCCTCGGCTGCCATCTTGCGCATGCCGCCCTCGATGTTTTCCGGCAGGTTGGCAGGCACTCGCAATGCCGCGCCGTGTTCGTCGACATATTTTGCATCGTAGCTATAGAAACCATGGCTTTCCGCCGCCGCGATTTCGCCAAAGCGCGAAACGAAGAGACCTCCTTGCGTGTCTTCGATGACAGCGCATTCGAGCTCGCGGCCCCGGACGAATTCCTCCGCCAGCAGCTTGTTGTCGTACTTGAAGCCTTCGGCCAGCGCGGCTTCGTAGTCCTGCACGTTCATTACCTTGCTGACGCCGATGGACGAACCTTGCCGTGCCGGCTTGATAAAAAACGGAAGGCCGAGGGCGTTTTGCAGTTCGGCGAAGGCGGGCGCCGCATGCTGGAGAATCGTGACGAACTGGGCCGTGGGAAGGCCCGTCTGGATCAACAGGCACTTGGTGATCTCCTTGTCCATGGCGATGGCTGAACCGAGCACGCCGCAGCCGGCAAGGGGAACAAGCGCCGTTTCGGCAAACCCCTGCACTGCGCCATCTTCGCCATGCGGGCCATGCAGCACCGGAAACAGGATGTCTATCTTCGGCAATTCGTAGGCCGCCCCGTTGGCCGGCAGCGCAATCGCGCGTCCCCGTCCGCCCGGTACGAAACAGATTTCCGTGCCGGCCGAAGGCGTTGCCAGGGCGTTCCCTTCAAAACCGCTCAGCAGCCATAGGCCTGCACGCGTGATGAAGACGGGAACCGCCTCGTACTTCTCCCGATCCAGCGCACGCACGACGTTTGCCGCCGAGAGCACCGAAACGTCGTGTTCGGGGGAGCGTCCGCCGAAAAGCACGGCAATGCGTAGTCTGTCCGAGGAATTTTCCATGATGTATGAATATTGGCGGATGTCGGTGAAGCGCGTTTTCGGAAATTCGCGTCAGGGGAAAAATAGTAACATTCATGAGTCCCCGGCGATAACGTTTTTCCGGATTGCCGTGCTACAGCACTGTGAAGCGGTTCGCCTTCGCGTCTCTCACGATTTATAAACGGAATCACTTCTCGATCCATTCAATGGAATTCTCGTCGAACAGCGGTTCATCCATTCCGTAGTTGACGAAAACGTATCTTGTCTTCGATTCCGAGGGGTGGTATTCGAAGTAAGACCCACCTTGCCCCATGCCGTATTCGCCACAACCGAAATCGCGTGGCCCGTCCTGCAATTCCTTGTCGATCTTTTTCTTGTATTTGCCGGTGGGGGCAAGAGTCAGCGTGAGTTTCCGGCTGTCTTTCAGGCGGAATCCCGGTGTTTTGACGACGCGGCAGCTCTTTCGCGCTTGCGCCTGATCCTGCTTGTCGTCCAGCGTGATCCGTTTGACGAAATTCTCGCGGATGACGTCCTCGATTCGCTGTGAGGCTGGTTTATCAAACACGCGGATGATCTGGTGGCTGCCGAATGTCACATCGTCCGCAGGGCGATGCTGTTCCAGCCAGTCGCCGTTTTCTTTCAACACATAGTTCTGTTTGGGATCGGAACATTCCGGAAAAAGCAGGCGGATGCCAAGCTGCGGCGATGCGTAGGGTTTCCAGTCGCATCCTTCCATTGCCGGCCGCGATGCCTTGATGTCTCCGGCCTGAGTCGGACCTGCCAGGGTCATTCCCGATAACAGCAGGAATACCGTTCCTGCAATGGCTCCGAGAGTACGTGCCGAATGGTTCACTGGAAAAGCTCCGCCTGTTCATTCAATGCAGAAACATGCTACATACAATCTATAACAATGCACCCTAGCCGGCGGCAAAAACCTGGATCAGAACGAATATTTCACACCGACCATGGCCTCGTACCGGTCATAATTATCCTTGCCCCACTGTCCGCCGACGTGGCCCCAGAGCTGCCAGTTGCGCCTGATTTCCCCCTGTGCGCCGAGCTTAAGCTCATAGCGGGT
>JAVBSG010000029.1:0-9001 GCA_031547245.1 Propionivibrio sp. | reverse complement strand
CCCGGGGCTGGTCAACGTGGACTTCGAGGACGTGCGCACCGTCATGGGCGAGATGGGCATGGCCATGATGGGGTCGGCCTACGCTTCCGGCGTCGACCGGGCGCGCATCGCCGCCGAACAGGCCGTGGCCTCGCCGCTGCTGGAGGGCGTCAATCTTTCCGGCGCCAAGGGCGTGCTGGTCAATATCACCGCCTCGCGCAGCCTGAAGATGAAGGAAGTCAACGAAGTCATGAACACCATTCGCGAATTTGCCGCGGACGATGCGCATATCATCTTCGGCGCGGTGTATGACGAAGGTATGGAGGATGAGCTGCGCGTTACCGTGGTGGCTACCGGCCTGGGGCAGCAGACCAAGCGGCAGCCGCTGGAAGTGGTCAGCTCGTCTTTCCTGCAGGCGACCGGCACGGACGGCGCGTTTGCCGGCAATGGCAATATCGACTACAGCCAGCTCGACGTGCCGGCGGTCGTGCGCAAGGGCCGCAGCAGCACCACCGTCGAGGCGCTGGCAAACAGCGGCGTGGATCGTTACGACATTCCGGCCTTCCTGCGCAAGCAGGCGGACTGACAGCGCGGGAGTTCGCGTGGTATTGCGGCTTCATGGCCCGCAGTGCCACGCGCGCGCCCGAATGGCAACGAAGTATTTCTTCTCTGCAAAAGGGAACCATGGGGTTGTGCTACAATCCTATGGTTTTCCCGCCTTTTCAAACACATGCTCAGACAGCGTACTCTCAAATCCCTGGTCCGTGCTTCCGGCGTCGGCTTGCACTCGGGGGTCAAGGTCAATCTGACCTTGCGGCCGGCGGCACCGAATACCGGTATCGTTTTCCGGCGCGTCGACCTCGATCCGGTCGTCGATCTGCCGGCTTCCGCGTTGAACGTCGGTGATACGCGCATGTGTTCCTGTCTTGAACTTGGCGGCGCCAAGGTCGGGACCGTCGAGCACCTGATGTCGGCGCTGGCGGGCCTGGGGGTGGACAACGTCTATATCGATCTCGATGCGGCCGAGGTGCCGATTCTCGACGGTTCGGCTTCGCCTTTCGTGTTCTTGATCCAGTCGGTCGGGCTCGAGGAACAGCAGGCGCCCAAGAAATTCATCCGCATCAAGCGGGCGATCGAGGTTCGCGAAAGCGATCGCAACGGCGACAAGTGGGCGCGCTTCGATCCCTACGATGGCTATCGCCTGTCGTTCTCCATCGTTTTCAACCACCCGGCCATCGATCGCACCGGACAGTCCGTGACCATCGATTTCGCCGAGCACTCGTACGCACGCGAAGTGGCGCGCGCGCGCACCTTCGGTTTCATGCAGGAAGTCGAATGGCTGCATGAAAGCGGTCTGGCGCAAGGGGGCGGGCTTGACAACGCGGTCGTGCTCGACGAATTCCGCGTGCTCAACGCCGATGGCCTGCGCTACAGCGACGAGTTCGTCAAACACAAGGTGCTTGACGCCATTGGCGACCTCTACCTGTTGGGGCATCCGCTGCTGGCCTCATTTTCCGCGCACAAGTCCGGGCATGCGCTGAACAACATGCTGGCGCGTGCGCTGCTGGCCGATCAGGAAGCCTGGGAATTCGTCACTTTCGAAGATTCGTCGAGAGCGCCGCAAGCCGTCGTCCGCTGGCTGGAACAGCCGGCCCACTAATCGGAGCATGCCGGAATGTGGGTGCTGCGCCTGCTGGGCATCCTCGTGCTGATAGCCGTCTGTGGCGGGGTGGCGGCCTATCTCCTGACGCGAAACACGAAGTATCTGTTTTTTGCCTGGCGGGTCTTTCGCTACGCCATGTTTGTGGCGCTGTTGATTTTCGCCCTGTTGATTCTTGAGCGCGTGGCGGTCATTCCGCTTTAGCGGAACGCTGAATCAGCCGTCCGACAGCCTCGCGCAATTCCGACGCCGGCAAGCTGTCGTGCAATTCCCGTAAAGCCAGCAGGGAGCTGGAAGACAGCGGTTTTTTGTGGCAATTGCCTGATTTTGCTTCGATTGTTTTGACTTGCACTTTGACCAGAACGCCGCTACACTCGATTCCTCTTTTGGAAAAGCCTTGCGCCAGCGTGTTTGCCAACTGGCGTAATTTGGTGGCAACTGCGCCGTTTTCGGCGTGAATAACAATAAATCCTGATTTGTAATTCGCTACCGTGCTCGCCTGGTATAGGTGTGACGGGGCGATCTCGCTGTAAAGATGCGTTATCCGCAGCAGTAGCCTGGCATGTGCCAGCAGGCTGCCGGCACCTTCGGGGGCTTCGAGAAAGTCTTCGAGAGTGTTCAGCATCGGAAGCGGTAGGGGAGATGTTGCGTGAACATAATTCTGGTATCGAATCGCCTGAAAACGGCGAAGACCTTGCATATTACACCCCGTTTTCTGATCGGAGGGGGTGTTGCTCTCATTCTTTCGTCGCTGGTGTTGTCTTGCGTGTTTTCGTGGCTTGGCGTCCGCTTCAACCTGCCCTTCGTGGCGGATCTGGTTGCACAGGAGCAGCAGAAATACAACCAGAAAGCCGAAGAGTTCATGCGCGACAACATTTCCGCAATGGCCGTCAAGCTGGGGGAGATGCAGGCGCAAGTGCTGCGTCTGGACTCGCTGGGTGAGCGGATTTCCAAGCTGTCTGGAATCTCCTCGCCAAAAAGCGACCAGGCCGGCAAGAGCGGAAGCAAGGATGCCAACAAAGACGGAAGAGAGAGTCGGGACGGCAAGGGCGGCCCGCTGGTCAATCCCTCGCTGCCGTTTTCTCCCGGCGAACTGGAGCGGGAGATAGAGCGCATTTCCGATCTTATCGAATCACGGCAGGACGAGCTGACCGTCCTCGAATCGCAGCTCATGGAAAAACGTATCAAGAGCACGCTGCTGCCGACGCTGATGCCGATCACGGTCGATCGTGTGGGCTCTCCGTTCGGGCGCCGCGTTGACCCGATCGTCGGCGTCGGCGCCATGCATGAAGGCCTGGATTTCCCAGCCGACACGGGAACGCCGATCAGCGCCGCGGCTGGCGGCGTGGTGGCGGTGGCCGAATTCCATCCGCAGTACGGCAACATGATCGAAATCGACCACGGCAACGACTTTTCGTCGCGCTATGCGCATATGTCGCGGCTCGACGTGAAGGCCGGGCAGGTTATCAAGCGCGGGCAGCCGATCGGCGCCAGCGGCAATACCGGGCGCTCGACCGGCCCGCATCTGCATTTCGAAGTGCGTTTCAAGGGTGTGGCGCAGGATCCGGCGCGTTTCCTGCAGCAGCCTGCGCAGACCGTCGTGGCTTCTGTCGCCCCGGAAGCAGGAGCGGGGCAGGCGCGTAAAGGCGCGAGAGTGCACGTAAAAATGAAATAGTATCGATTCGCTTGCGCTACCGGTCGACGGTTCGGTGGGAAAGCAGTTTTGTGGCATCACGCCCGCGAATGATGCTGCGTGGTAAAATCATCCGTTTATTAACGCGCTTACGCTGACCCAGAATGATTTCCGGCATACTCAAGAAGGTTTTCGGCAGCCGCAACGACCGGCTGATCAAACAGTATTCGGCTGCTGTCCGCCAGATCAATGCGCTGGAAGCGGGCGTCAGTGCGCTTTCGGATGAGGCGCTCCGCGGCAAGACCGTCGAGTTCAAGGAGCGGCGGGCCAATGGCGAAACGCTCGATGCGCTGCTGCCCGAAGCGTTCGCGGTGGTCCGCGAAGCCGGCAAGCGCGCGCTGGGGATGCGCCATTTCGACGTGCAGTTGATCGGCGGCATGGTGCTGCATGATGGCAAGATTGCCGAAATGCGTACGGGCGAGGGCAAAACGCTGGTGGCCACGCTGCCGGCCTACCTGAACGCCTTGGCTGGCAACGGCGTGCACATCATCACCGTCAACGACTACCTGGCCAACCGCGATGCCGAATGGATGGGGCGCCTGCACCGCTTTCTCGGCCTGACGGTCGGCGTCAACCTGTCGCAGATGCCGCACGACCAGAAGCAGGCGGCATATGCTTCGGACATTACCTACGGCACCAACAACGAATTCGGCTTCGACTACCTGCGCGACAACATGGTCTATTCGCTAGGGGACCGCGTGCAGCGCAAGCTGAGTTACGCCATCGTCGATGAAGTGGACTCGATCCTGATCGACGAAGCACGCACGCCGCTGATCATTTCCGGCCAGGCAGAGGACCATACCGACCTTTACGTGCGCATGGACAAGGTGGCGCCGATGCTGACGCGCTGCGCGGAAGAAAACGGGCCGGGCGATTACTGGGTGGACGAAAAGGCACACCAGGTTCTGCTGACCGAGGAAGGGCATGAGCATGCCGAAGAAATCCTCGCCAAGGTCGGCCTGCTGGCCGAAGGCAGCAGCCTGTACGATGCCGCCAACATCTCGCTGATTCACCACCTCTACGCCGCCCTGCGGGCGCACACACTGTTTCTCAAGGACCAGCAGTACGTCGTGCAGAACGGCGAAGTCGTCATCGTCGACGAATTTACCGGTCGCCTGATGTCCGGCCGCCGCTGGTCGGACGGGCTGCACCAGGCGGTCGAGGCCAAGGAAGGCGTGGCGATCCAGAACGAAAACCAGACCCTGGCGTCGATCACCTTCCAGAACTACTTCCGCATGTACGGCAAGCTGGCCGGCATGACCGGCACGGCCGATACCGAAGCCTACGAATTCCAGCAGATCTACGGCCTGGAAACGGTGGTCATCCCGACCAACGTGCCGATGGTCCGCGACGATCTGAACGACCAGATTTTCCGCACCGCCGACGAAAAATACGCGGCGATCATCGCCGACATCCGCGCTTGCCAGGAAAAAGGCCAGCCCGTGCTGGTCGGCACGACCTCCATCGAAAACTCCGAACTGCTGTCGAACCTGCTCGACCGCGAGAAATTGCCGCACCAGGTGCTCAATGCCAAGCAGCACGCGCGCGAAGCTGAAATCGTCGTGCAGGCGGGCCGGCCCGGCATGATCACCATTGCCACCAACATGGCCGGCCGCGGCACGGACATCGTGCTGGGCGGCAGCATCGAGAAGCAGATCACCGCGATCCGCGACGACGAGTCGCTGGAACAGCAGGTCAAGGATGAGCGCATCGCCACGCTGCGCGCCGACTGGCAGAAGCTGCACAATCAGGTCGTCGCTTCCGGCGGCCTGCACATTATCGGCTCCGAACGCCACGAATCGCGCCGCATCGACAATCAGTTGCGCGGCCGTTCGGGCCGCCAGGGCGATCCGGGATCGTCGCGCTTCTTCCTCGCGCTGGACGATCCGCTTCTGCGCATCTTCGCCGGCGATCGCCTGAAGGCCATCATGGACCGCCTGAAAATGCCCGAAGGCGAGGCGATCGAGCATCCGATGGTTTCCCGTTCACTGGAATCGGCACAACGCAAGGTCGAAGGCCGCAACTTCGACATCCGCAAACAGCTGCTCGAGTACGACGACGTCGCTAACGACCAGCGCAAGGTCACTTACTCGCAGCGCAACGAACTGCTGGAAACCGAGGATATTTCCGAAACGGTGACGGCGATGCGCCACGGCGTCCTGACCGATATTTTCCGCCGCTACGTGCCGGCGGAAAGCGTCGAGGAGCAATGGGAGCTGCCGGGGCTGGAAAAGGAACTGGCCTCCGAATTGCTGCTGACCGCGCCGGTTGCCGAGTGGGTCAAGAGCGAGCCGACCCTGGGCGATGAAACCATCCTCCAGCGCATCATCGACATGGCTGACGAAACCTACGTGGCCAAGGTCGAATTGGTAGGCGGCACTGCCTTCCACCAGTTCGAGCGCAACGTGATGCTGCAAAGCCTGGATACGCACTGGCGTGAGCACCTGGCGGCGCTCGACTACCTGCGCCAGGGAATCCACCTGCGCGGCTACGCGCAGAAGAACCCGAAGCAGGAGTACAAGCGCGAAGCCTTCGAACTCTTCCAAATGTTCCTTGACAGCGTCCGCGTCGACGTGACGCGCCTGCTGGTGACCGTCCAGGTGCGTACCGAGGATGTGCAGGAAACGGCGCCGCAGGCCGCCGTGCAGAACGTTCAGTATCACCATGCCGATTACGAGGAGGCATTGGCCGCGGCCGAAGCAGCCAGCAACCTGCCGATGCCGCCGCTCGACGCCGGGCACAAGATCGGCCGCAACGATCCGTGCCCCTGCGGTTCGGGCAAGAAGTACAAGCAGTGCCACGGCAAGCTGAGCTAGCAGTCTCACACAGCCGTTTTTGCAGATTGAAGACTTAAATGCCGGGAGAATGCGAGTTGGCTTCCCCGGCGTTTTTACATTTTAAGATTTAGAGGCCAAGCTGCCATGACCGTCAATTACGCCACCCCCGCTCCAGAAAAACTCTTTCCCGTTGCCGGCGTTCGCCTGGGGGTTGCCGAAGCCGGCATCCGCAAGCAGGACCGGCGCGACCTGACGCTGCTGGCGCTCGACCCCGGCGCGGCGGTGGCCGGCGTATTCACGCAAAACCGTTTCTGCGCTGCGCCAGTGCACATGTGCCGCAAGCATCTCGATGGTCAAAACGAAATCCGCGCGCTTGTCATCAACACCGGCAACGCCAACGCTGGCACCGGCGAGCCGGGCATGCAGGTAGCGCAGGAAACCTGCGCGGCGGTGGGGAAAATGCTGGGAATCGGCGACACGCAGGTGCTGCCGTTCTCGACCGGTGTGATCCTCGAACCGCTGCCGGTCGACCGCCTGGTCTCCGGGCTGCCCAAATGTCAGGCAAATCTCAAGGCCGATAACTGGCACGCCGCCGCGCATGCCATCATGACCACCGACACCGTCGCCAAGGCCGCCTCGCGCCGTGTGGAAATAAACGGCAAAACGATCACCCTGACCGGCATGTGCAAAGGCGCGGGCATGATCGAACCGAACATGGCCACTATGCTCGGCTTCGTCGCCACCGACGCCGGCATCCCGGTTGCCCTGCTGAAGCAACTGGTGCGCGAGGCGGCGGACGAATCGTTCAACTGCATCACCGTCGATGGCGACACCTCGACCAACGATTCCTTCATCCTGATCGCCACCGGAAAATCCGGCGCGGCGTTCAACGATGCCTCCGCGCCGGGATACGCCCAACTGCGCGAAGCCGTGATCGGCCTGGCCAGCGAACTCGCGCAGGCTATCATCCGCGACGCCGAAGGCGCCACCAAATTCATCACCGTCGCCGTCCAGGGCGGCAAAACCCGCGAGGAATGCCGTAGCGTCGGCTACGCCATCGGCCACTCACCGCTCGTCAAAACCGCCTTCTTCGCCTCCGATCCCAACTTAGGGCGAATACTCGCCGCCATCGGCTACGCCAAAGTCGACACGCTGGATGTCGACAAGGTCCGCGTCTGGCTGGGCAGCCAAGGGGAGGAAGTGCTCGTGGCGGAAAACGGCGGCCGGGCTGCTGCCTATCGCGAAGAAGACGGCGCACGCATCATGCAGGCCAAGGAAATCACCGTGCGCGTCGATCTCGGGCGCGGCACGGCCAGCGCCAGCATCTATACCTGCGATTTTTCGTACGACTATGTGAAGATCAACGCGGATTATCGGACGTAGAGCGTTGGGTAAACACTCATGTCGGAGATGGATTCGGCTTACGGTATTGCTCGTTCAAGATCAAGGAGGGGTATCAAGCTATTGATTGAATCCCATTCTTTTCCACTACAGTTAGTAGCCGCAGGGCTGGCCCGCCGGGCCTTTTTACCCCGCGTTCCCAGTCGGATATCAGATTTTTGCTCACGTTGAGGTACCGGGCAAAGACAGATTGCGATAGGTGCTCGCGCCTGCGCAGAGCCAAGATGCGATCAGGCGGCATGGGGTACGCCGGCGTCAGGCAGGAGTCATCGAATTTTCGCATGGTCTGCTTGTCAATGGCCCCAACATCATGCAGCGCTTCCATTGTTTCATGGATGGCCGCGTAAGCGTCACTTCGAAATTTTCTGGTCATGCTTTTTTACCTCCAAAAACTGGCCTGCATCAATCAGCTTTTCCATATGTATCTCTGACAGCTCAAGAATATGGACCGCCGCTTCCTTGAAGCGTTCTTTTTCGTCATCGCTGATATTTTCGCGGTCGCTTTTGGCGAACCCATAGACGAAAAAGGCACTTCCGCAGTGCGATACAGGATGATGGTACGAAAACCGCCTGACTTGCCTTGTCCAGGACGCGCCACGCGCTGCTTGAAAACGCCACCACCCAAATCGGCGTCGACCAAACCTTGCTCGATACACATGACGGCTTCCCAAAGCGCTTTGTCTTCAATGTCTTGTTTACGGGCAAATCGTTCGAACCAAGCATTCTTGAAAACTCACGCAACCACCCAATGCCGAAATAAGTATCACACAAAGTATTACATAGTGACGGGTTGTTGGCAAGGTGCAAGCTTGGTGAATTCCGAAAAACCAAAAAACTGACAGGCAGGCCTAATGCAGCACCCGCGGAATTGTTAACGTAAACGGCGGAATCTCCGCCTCAAATGCCGTGCCGTCCTCGGCCATCATCTGATACTTGCCGCGCATGACGCCCACCGGCGTTTCCAGTTGGCAGCCGCTGGTGTACTCGTATTTCTCGCCCGGTTGCAGTAATGGCTGTTCGCCAACCACGCCCAGCCCGCGTACTTCCTGCACGTTCGAATTACCGTCGGTGATGACCCAGTGGCGGGAGATCAACTGCGCCGCCACAGTTCCGGTATTCTCGATCGTGATCGTATAGGCAAAGACATAGCGTTCCGCATTCGGGTCGGATTGCTCGACAAGGTAGTTGGGAGCGGCGTTTACACCGATCTGGTATTTTTTGTGTTGAGCCATGGAGAGGTATTGGCTGGTTGAATTGGTGGATTGACTTCCCCGAACGGGGGAGAGTTCGAAAGTATAACTACTCCTGGAAAAAGGGAAAATCGGTGAGTTGTAGTGTTGAGTGTGCTACCTGCCGCGGATAGTCAGTTTGGGTGACGAAATTGGTCAGGTTGTGAAACGATGATGGCTGGTGGAGCACGAAGAAGGCGGAACTATGTCACATCAATACAATATGATGGTTGTGTTTATTTTTCATTTCATAAAAAATAAA
>JAVBSG010000083.1:0-13721 GCA_031547245.1 Propionivibrio sp. | reverse complement strand
GGATGAGGATTTTCGAAAAACTTAGGATAAATCTACGCGAGTCATAAGAGAACTGCTTGAGGCAAGACAATGATGTCCAGAAGCGAGAGTACCAGCCTGTTCAGTAAAAATTTTGTCGTTATCTCATTGGTCAACTTTCTGATAATGACTGTTTATTACTTACTGTTCGTTATCAGCAGCCCTTATGCAATTGGGCGCTTTCATGCTTCTCCTAGCGTGGCGGGTCTGGTGGCCGGGCTGATGGTACTCGGTTGTCTGGTCGGGCGTTTTTTGATCGGCGGATTCATCTACAGTTTGGGGTTTGGCAGGTCGCTCTATATCGGGTGCGTCTCTTTCAGTCTCAGCATGGGGCTCTATCTGTGGGCCGATACACTACCGCTTCTGATCTTCGCGCGCTTTTTGAGCGGAATTTGCGTAGGCTGCGTCACCACGGCCACGGGAACCATCATCGCCCACATCACACCTCCTTGGCAGCGAGGACAGGCAATCAGCTATTTCAGCTTGAGTTCCGTAATCGCCATGGCCATCGGCCCGTTTTTGGGCATCTTTTTGTTGGGGCGCGTGACTTTCGCCGTCATTTTTTGGGCGTGCCTGGTTTGCGGCCTGGCGTCGTTCGTATCCACTCAACTCCTATCGCTCAAGCGGGAAGAAATGCGTGAGCAGGATGTGCATGAACACGCAATTCCTCATCCCGATGCGCATTCGGGCTTGCAGCGGTATATCGAGTTCAAGGCTTTCCCCGTTGCCATTCCTGCGTTGACCGCCGGGATGTGCTACGGGTGTGTGCAGGCTTTCATGTCGTACTATGCGAAGGAACTAGACCTCGCCGATACGGCGAGCGTGTTTTTTCTGGCGTATGCGGCAGCGGCATTCGTGTGCAGACCCATGGCTGGAAGAATGTTCGATACCAAGGGCGAAAATTGCGTTGTTTACCCTGCGTTGTTCGTTATGGCCTGTAGTTTGTTCCTGCTGGGCATGGCAGACAACAGCCTCGTTTTTCTGCTTTCCGGAATCTTGTTGGGGGTGGGATTCGGTACCTTCCAGTCGACAGCGCAGGCGATTGCAACGAAGGTGGCTCCAAGCCATCGCCTGGGTCAGGCGACATCGACCTTCTATATTCTCCTGGATTTGGGAATCGGATTTGGGCCATACCTGCTGGGACTTGCCGTACCTGTTGCAGGGTACCGGGGCATATACCTCGGCGAAAGCGTGATTGCGTTGTTTACCCTGTTTTTGTATTACCTCCTGCACGGGAGAAAGCAGCGGTTTTCTGCGTGAGCAGGTCGGGTGCGCTTTGATACGCCTCAATCGCAAAACGATCTGGTTCCTCAAAACGGCCATATGACCGTTTGTTGTTTTCGATGCGATATCGATGTGGAAGAAAGGCAAGAAAATGCTGGCAGATCGCAATTCATAGACTAAGATCAGGTAATATTAACTCTGTTGAACCGTGGATGGACGGTAGTTTTCCGTCAGATAAAGATAGGAGTATCAAGATGAGCATAACTGGCGCGATCAAGGAGAATATTGCCTATAGCAAGGAATTGCTGGAGGCTGGAATCGAAGGGGCGAATGAGGCGCGTAAAGAGGTTCTGGCAGCCGAAGAGACGACTGACCTCGTTACGTCCGCAGCGCAGGAATCGTGGCAGCCTGCTGCATTAGGGGTATTCGCCGGTGCGATTTGCGGTGTGCTGGCCGATGATCGGAAACCGATTCGCGGTGTTATCGCTGGCGGGCTTTTCGGTGCGGTACTTGGGTTTGCGGGCAGTTTTGCATGGAAAACCCGGCCATTGACTTCCGCAATGGCTCGCAAGGCGGGAAAAAAGATCGACAAAATTCGCGATGACCACTGGCTGACCAAGAATCCTGTAAATTATGGTTGATGCCTGCGCTAAACGTTAGAACCACATAAAAGGCCAGTCGAAGAAGCTGGCCTTTTTATTTTGAGATTTCCCGGTGGCGGGTTGTCCGAGGCGGAAATTTCAATCGATAATGCGAATGCCGTATATGTGGCGAACGTTTGTCGCTGCAGCGGGTCAACTGCTTCAAGGTATGAACATCAATATATTATTGTCATAATACGTGCAATGAAGGCTGTCCTATCGCCAGAACATACGCTGCTTGCCTGTCACGAATGTGATCTGCTGCAATATAAGCCCAAAGCGCCGCCGGGAACGGTTGTCCGGTGCCGCAGGTGCAATGGCGAACTGTATCGCCACACGGACAAATCACTCGATCACGCCATTGCCTGGAGCCTCTGCGGGCTGATTTTGCTGGTACTGGCCAATGTATTCCCCGTTTTGAATCTTGCCGCCGGAGGGTACGAGACCGAAGCTTCGTTGTTGTCCGGGGCTGTGGCGCTTTACCGTGAAGGGAAGCTGGTCGTCGCGACGTTGGTGGTCGGGATTTTGATCATTGCGCCGACACTGCTGTTCCTACTGCAAATTGTGGTCTTGTGGCCATTGCGCCACAATAGGCTGGTCATAGGGTTCGTGCCGTTTACACGTTTATTGTCGAGACTGAACCATTGGCTGATGTTCGACGTGTTCATGCTGGCCATTATCGTCGCTGTCGTAAAGCTTTCCAGTCTGGCGCAAGTCGCCCCCGGGGCTGGGCTGTGGGCCTTTCTAGGTTTGATGATTGCCTCGATTGCCTCGGTCACGTCGTACGATTTACATCTCGTCTGGGACAGGTATACCGAGCTGACACGTAGCAGGCTCCCTGCTGTAGCGAAGCATGATGAGCCGGAAGGAGAAACGCCTGCGGCGCATCTTCGCCGGACGGCGCTGTCTCAGGGAATGATAAGCTGTCCCGTGTGCGGCCTGTTGTGTCGCCAGCACAGCGAAGACGGCGAACATCACTGTCCTCGTTGTGCGTCAAGTGTACCGCCCCGTAAAACAGACAGCCTGACCAGGACGTGGGCTTTGCTGGTCGCCGGCTACGTACTTTTCATTCCAGCCAATCTCCTGCCGATCACCATCACCAGTTCGCTTTTTGGCATCCAGGCCGACACGATCATGAGCGGCGTTGCTTATTTCTGGCGCGAAGGCGCCTATGATCTGGCGATAATCATCTTTACGGCCAGCATCTTTGTGCCGATGGCCAAGCTGCTTGCCCTGACGTTCCTGGCGTATACCGCGCAAAAGCGTACGACGTGGGAACCTCTGCAGCGCACTCGCCTGTTTCGTATGGTGGAATTCATAGGCAAATGGTCCATGCTCGACATCTTCGTTGTGGCTTTGATGGCGCGATTGGTGCAGTTTTCGTCGCTGGCTTCGTTCGAGGCAGGCCCGGGAGCGATTGCTTTTGCAACTGTGGTGGTGACAACAATATTTGCCGCCATGTCATTCGATTCACGCTTGCTTTGGGATCCGCTCGAACGCGATCGCCACTTGGGAGGAAAACGTGACTGATTTACCAGAATCTCCTCGAAACGAAAATGATTATGCGGAAGCGGTCGTCGAGTCCAAAAAGAAACACTGGTCACTCGTCTGGCTTGTGCCGTTGATTGCCATCCTGGCAGGTATCGGATTGGTTGCCAGGACAATCATGGAGCAGGGGCCCGACATCGTCGTTACATTCAAGACGGCTGATGGAATTGAAGCCGGGAAAACCAAGGTCCGCTACAAGAGCGTCGAAATAGGGGTTGTCGAGCATGTTGGGCTGTCGGACGATTTCGGTAAAATCAAGGCGACGATTCGCATGAGCAAGTCCGCCGAGCCGCTGCTAGTGGAAGATGCGCGTTTCTGGGTAGAAAAACCACGGATCTCCGGCACCAGCATCGAAGGTTTGGGAACCCTGCTGTCAGGCGCCTTTATTGGCATGGATAGCGGCAAGTCGACGCATAGCCAGCGCAGTTTCGAGGGGCTGGATCGCCCGCCGCTGATTACTTTCACCGAACCGGGGCGGCAATTCCGGCTGCACGCCTCGCAGCTCGGATCGCTGGATACGGGTTCGCAGGTCTTTTACCGGCGGGTCGCCGTCGGGCAGGTAGTCGATTACGACATGGACAAGGACGGCCGGGGGGTGAGCGTCGATATCTTCATCAAAGCGCCCTATGACCGTTTCGTTAATTCCGAAACGCGCTTTTGGGAAGCGAGCGGTGTCGATGTCGAGCTTAACGCCAGAGGCATTCGTGTCGATACCCAGTCATTGAACGCCATCCTGGCGGGCGGCATTGCTTTCGAGACTCGTGGCAATCCCGATAAAATCAAACCCGTGGAGGCGAACAACAACTTCCGTTTGTTCGAACGCCGGAATGAAGCGATGACCCTGGACGACACGGAGGTCGTGCGGATGCGCCTGGTGTTCAACGAATCGGTACGCGGTTTATCCGAAGGGGCGCCGGTTGATTTCCGCGGGATCGAAATCGGGCGCGTGGTGGAGATAGGTGGGTATATCGATCCGAAACAAGGGCATACTGTTTTTATGACCGTCGATGTGGATCTGTTCCCCGACCGTTTCCGCGCGATTAACGTCAAGCGCGATAAAGAGAGACAGGTCAGCGAAAAGGAAATCATCGACTCGCTGGTGGCGGGCGGTTTGCGAGCGCAATTACGGACCGGCAATCTTGTTTCCGGACAATTGTTCGTGAGTCTCGATTTCTTCAAGAATGCTCCCAAAACCGCTATCAAATGGGACGAAAAACCTCCGGTTCTGCCGACGATCCCGGGTTCTCTGGTTGGGTTCGAGCAGCAGGTGGCGGATTTACTGCAATCGGCGAACGGTCTGATCAAGAAGCTTCAGGCTCTGCCCCTGGAACAGCTTTCGGGCGATGCGCGGACGGCAATGCAGTCGCTGGATAAAGCGCTGAAAACTGCCGATGGCACGCTGAAGAAAGCCGAAGGCACTCTGCAGAACGCGGATCGGATCCTTTCCGAGGATTCCGCCCTGCAGCAGGATCTGCGCGATGCCTTGCGGGAAGTCTCGCGGGCGGCGGCGGAAGCGCGCGTCGTTCTGGATTATCAGTCACGCTATCCCGAATCGCTGATCAAAGGTAAGCCCCAAGAGGAGAAGAACCCATGAAAACTGCGTTATGGACCGTGCTGCTTGCCACCTTCTTTGTCACCGCTTGCGGCACGACCCCTCCGTCACGCTTGTATACGCTGGGAGCTGATGCCAGCGAAGGAGACCGGATTGCGATGGAGCATCGGCGTATCGAGATTACGTCGGTCCGTATTCCGGAGCTTTGGGATAGGCCGCAGATGGTTCTGGCCAAGTCGGCAAGCGAAGTGGATATGAGCGAATTCAATCGCTGGGCGGCGCCGCTGAAAACCGAAATCCCGCGGGTCGTGGTGCGCAACCTGGTGCGCATTCTAGGCGATCAAGCCATCTGGCTGCGCGAGGATTTCCCCGGCACCATGTCGGATTTGCGGGCGCAGGTAACGATTGAGCGGATCGAGGCGGTTGCCGGAGAAAACCTCTATCTGGATGCGGCGTGGGTGATTCGGGGGCCATCGGAGAAAGACGCCACCTATCTTGGCCATACCGCGATCACCGAACCGCTTGCTGGTGACGGCTACGATTCCGTAGTGGCTGCAACGCGCCGGGCACTGCTTTCCATGAGTATCCGCCTGGCGAAAGATATTGCCGCTATGCCAAAGAAAGAGGCGGACAAACAATTGCCCGCCCGCTAAGGCTACCGTGCTTGGATGAGGTAGAGTGATGCCGCGTTTTTGCGCGTCCGGCGATCAAGCAGAGTCAGGAAAGACCCCTGCTAAACTGCGTCAGCGACAAAAACCGTCATGCCGACGACACGGATGCCAACATATTTCGACTCGTTTCTGGCAATCCAGGTATCAACCGCATCCAGTGTCAGTTTGGTGGCGAGGATTTGTCCAGTCCGCTTATTGACGACGGAATACATAGTGCAATCCTTTCATCTGAGTTGGCTGCTTCCTATAATCTTCGACTGATCCTCCAAAAAAAATCCCACACCGGTTAGCATGGGATTGAAAATCCCATCATTGGCGATGGGTCAGGGAGGATCAAACGTTGCCAGCAGTTAGCTGAAGCAATGGTGACATGATAAAGAAGCGCTGACCCGCTGTCTGTCTCACTATTCAGTTGTTACGTAACAGAATGTAATCTCCGCGGAGCAGCATTGGCACTTTTGAGAAGCGGCCTCTTACTGACGGGATTTCGGCGGAAAACAGCCGTGTTTTATGTCGGGGCGGGCGGTGCGGCAAAGATAGTCTATTGCCGGTCCGGCGTATCGGCTTCCTGCCGGATGGCGCAGTCGGCCGATACAGTTTTCTCCGGGCGGGCTTCAGCGTTTGCCCAGCGGTTTCACCTCGGTTTTGGCGAGTTGTTCATAGTATTTGACGATGGCGCCGTGGTCGTTTTCGCCGCAGCCGTCCACTTTCAGCGCTTGCATGATTTCCATGACGCCCGCCGTCAACGGTAGCGGCGCGCCGACTTCATGAGCTGTTTCCAGGGCATTGTTCAGATCCTTGATATGCAGGTTGATGCGAAAGCCCGGATTGAACTTGCGTTCCAGCATCAGCGGGGCCTTGGCGTTCATTACGGTGCTGCCGGCCAGGCCGCCCTTGATAGCATTGAAGACGAGTTCCGGATCAACGCCGGCCTTGGTGGCTAGGACCATGGCTTCGGAGAGCGCTGCGATATTGAGGGCGACGACGACCTGATTGGCCAATTTTGTGACATTGCCGGCACCGACCTTGCCCACATGCACGGCTGATGCGCCCATGCATTTGAGGACGGGCAGGGCCTCGTCGAAAGCCGCAGGATCGCCGCCTGCCATGATCGACAGTGTGGCATCGATGGCTTTGGGTTCTCCACCGCTGACCGGCGCGTCGAGCATGCGAATGCCTTTCTCGGCTAGCGCCTTGGCCACCTCCTGAGCTGCCAGCGGAGCGATCGAACTCATGTCGACGACCAGCGAACCGGCGCGGGCGCCTTCGATCACACCGTTCTTGCCGAGAACCACGGTTTTGACCTGCGGAGAATTCGGCAGCATGGTGATGACGATATCGGTCTGCGCAGCCACCTCCTTGGGAGTGGCCGCCGCTTTGGCGCCCAGCGCAACGACTTCGGCGACGGCGGCGGCATTGATGTCGCATACCGTCAGATCGTACCCCGCTTTAAGCAGATTTTTGCTCATGGGTTTGCCCATGATGCCAAGTCCGATAAACCCGATTTTTTTGCTCATCTTTTTCTCCATTGTTTTACAAAGGTTTTACAAAGACTGAATTATAAGGAATATCCTATTCGCGAACTCGGCAGAGCAGGCCGGCGCAGGTATATTGCATACGTTTCGGCATATGGCATGCATCGAAAATGCATTTTTCCGTAGCACTTTCTCTTATGGAATTCAAGCAAATGGAGTAGAATTCCTGCATGTAGAATTCTCTATTTGTTGGCAGAGTCTGACGTTAAAGGTATTCGTTTCCAAAAAGCCAAGACTTCCTGGATAAAAAGATGGTTCATTTCCGGTTCTTTAGTATTCCAGGGTGGGATACGGATGCCTGTCTCGTAACAGCATGCATCCATTATTGGATTGATATCTTCGCCAAACGAGGAAGGTCGTTTGGTGGTTTTCCCGGGTGTCGTTTTCCCCGCTTTACACGTCTACCAATGGATGGAGTCATTCTCGGTCTGGTTGGTATGGCGGCGCTTCTCTTTGGAGGAGCTCGTCCCAGGGGAAGGGAAATCACAGGATGAATGCATCGGATATGGCCGGAAAAGATTCCGGCGGGTTGCCGGGTAGCTCTGACAAGTACCCGGTTACTGCTGCCGATATCGCCGAACTGAACAGGCTGATGGTGGAAGCCAGTCCCCTTGCTTGCGATGTATGGGATGGGAACATGCATCTGCTGCACTGCAACAACGCGTCGCTCAAGCTTTTCGGCGTAAGTTCTCCCGAAGAATACAGCGAAAAGTTCCTCAGTCTTTGTGTTCCCATACAGCCTGATGGAACAAAATCAATCGATTCCATCCAGCAGCGGATCAGACAAGCCATTGCCAATGGCCGGGCGACGTTTTTCTGGGAGCATCAGACTCTCTCCGGCGAATCCATTCCGGCCGAAGTGACCCTGCAGAAGATCGAGTACAAGGGGGCGATCCGGATTGCAAGTTATATTCGTGACCTGCGCGCCGAATTCGCCGCGAAAAACGAGATGCGGGAAGCAGAAGATCGCACACAGCAAATGCTTGACGCCAGTCCGCTGGCCTGCGACTTCTGGGACGATCAGCTGCGCATGATCGACTGCAACCAAGCCGCCCTCGATCTATTCGGCCTCCAGTCCAAGGAGGAATACTGCACTACCTTTTTCCAGCGCTCCGCGCCGGTGCAGGCCGACGGCAGGGAAACACGCGTGGCGGCGCTTGAAAATGTAAATGAAGCGATCAGCAAGGGAAAGGTGACTTTCCCGTGGATGCACCAGAAATTGAATGGCGATCTGATACCCGCCGAAATCACTCTCAAGAAGATCGACTATAGGGGTTCTTTCAGAATCGTCGGCTATATGCGCGACCTGCGGGAAGAACTGGCCGCCAAAGAGCTGGCGCGAGAGGCCGATGATCGCAACCAGATCATGATAGACATGATGCCTCTCTGTCTTTCATTCTGGGACGACCAGAACAATCTGGTCGATTGCAGCCCTGCCATGCTGCAATTGTTCGATCTGCACGACAAAGAAACGTTCAGGCGTCTATTTCCTTTTCTTTCGCCGGAGTACCAGGAAAATGGCGCGAAATCGACGGATATGCATATCCATAACATGGATATCGCGATGCGCGAGGGTAAATGCCACTTCGAGTGGATACACAAGAAACTTGACGGCACGCTCATTCCTGCCGAGGTAACGCTAGTCAGGGTGGAATACAGGGGCGGGTATCGCATTGCCGGTTATTTGCGCGATCTTCGCGAACAGAAGGCAGTAATTGCCGAGATGCGCAAGGCCGAAGAGAAGTTGCGAGAGGCAAAACAGCTTGCCGAGGATAGCGCCAAGGCCAAGAGTGAGTTTCTCGCCAATATGAGCCACGAAATCCGCACGCCGTTGAACGGCATTATCGGCATGACCGAACTGACCATCAAGGCGGCGACGACGGATCGGCAGCGTGACTTCCTGAACAAGATTGATCAGTCAGCGAAGTCCTTGCTGCGTATCATCAACGACATTCTTGATTTCTCCAAGATCGAGGCCGGCAAACTCGAGATGGAGCACCGGCCATTCAGCTTGGCGCGCGTTTTGCGCGAGGTGCAAAACGTTTCGTCATATTCGCTGCTGCACAAGAGCATCATGCTGACGATCAACAAATCGGGAGAAATCAAATTCAATCCCATTGGCGATTCGCTTCGGCTCAATCAGATTCTGCTGAATCTCGTCAGCAACGCCATCAAGTTTACGCAGCAGGGCACCATTGCCATCAATGTCAAATTGGAGAGCCGGGAAGAGAAATCCGCCGTACTGCTGTTTTCCATTGCCGACACCGGCATCGGCATGAGCCGCGACAAGACGCAGAGCATCTTCAAGGCCTTTGAGCAGGGGGATACCTCTATAACCCGCAAATATGGCGGAACCGGTCTTGGGCTTGCCATATGCCGGTCCCTTGTGCATATGATGGGCGGCAGAATCTGGTGCGAGAGCGAACTCGGCAAGGGGTCGACTTTCTTCTTTACGGCAAGATTCGGCATCGCCGATCCTCACGAAACCGTGGAAATGGGATCGCGCGATCCTGCGAAAGAGGATTTCAAGATCACCGAGGCTGCCCAGGGGGCGCGTATTCTTTTGGCGGAAGACAACGATCTGAACCTGTTCATCGCGTATGAGCAGCTAGTCTCCAAGGGTTTCAATGTCGATACGGCCAAGAATGGGCGCGAAGCCATCGAGCTTCTGGAAAAGAACAATTACGACCTCGTCCTCATGGACGTACAAATGCCGGAAATGGATGGGTTGACGGCAACGCGCATCATACGGCAGCAGGAGAAATTCCAGGATCTGCCGATTCTGGCCATGACCGCCAACGCCATGTCGGGCGACTTCGAAAGCAGTCTGGCGGCCGGTATGAATGACCACATTACCAAGCCCTTTTATCCGGCGAGTTTGTTTGCCACGATCTGCAAATGGATAGACAAGAAGACGGAAGAGGGAGCACCATGAAAGAGGAAAACGCTTTTTCCGGCGATTTCGCTGATGCTGTGAAAGGCATCAGCGAAATCGACTATGAATACGTGAATGCCATTGTCGAGGGCGATGCCGATTTGTTCCGGCAGCTATTGCAGGTTGCCGAAAAAATGCTCCCCAACGCAATCGGCAAACTGGATGGTTTTCTGGCTGAGGATGATCTTTCCGGCTTTACCATCGAGGTGCATGGCCTCAAGGGCTCATTGAACAGCCTTGGTGCTCAGACGCTGGGGATCGATGCCTTCGAACTGGAAAAAGCCGCCAAAGACGGTGATCTGAAATTCTGCAAAGAGAACGTTGACGCTTTTACGACGAAGCTGTGGGCCTTTTACCAATCGACTGTTGAAGCCTTGCAAGAAAATGGGAAGCAGAAAGAGACTGGCGATGCGGCATGTCTTTTGGAAAAGCTTCGGGCGGCCACAAAGGCTGCGGAAAATTTCGATAACATGTCCGCGTTTTCCATTGTCAAGGACCTGATGCGCAGTTCGTTTGGGGCGGATATTGATCGTTCGTTAAAGGCAATAGAAGACGCTCTAGATGAGTTTGAATGTGATACTGCTGCCCAGCAACTGAAAGAGTTGATGGCGCGTATTGAAAAAAGAGATTAACAAAGAAGCGGGTAACTTTTCGCCGATATAAAGACAGGGAAGAACTTCTGGGCGCAATGCGGAATTACGCGGGGAAGCATCCTGCGCCGGAAGGGATGGTCGCGCAAAATATATTCTTTGCCATCTGGGGCCCATATTGAGTCCCAATGGTGCGTTGTGGACCTGAATTGTTGTTGTGTTTTTCTTTCATCCAATCAAGGAGGTTTGTTGTGAAAAAACCCAGTCGTTTGCCAAAACGGTGGCTCCCCACCGCTTTCCGGACAGCCGTCGCCATTGTCGCGGCGATGTCGCTGCAAACAACGTTCGCCCAGGTCCCGCTGCAGGATCAAAAACCTGCCAACATGGGATTGCGTCCTGCAATCATGGGACATTCCGCCGCCGTGTCGACCGGCGATCCGCTGGTGACTTCCGCGGCCCTGCGCATTCTTCTGAAAGGGGGCAATGCGTTCGATGCAGGCGTGGCTTCCCTGATCGCGGGTGGCGTGCTCGAGCAGGATCTCTATAGCCTCGGTGGCGAAGCGCTCGTTCTTGTCTATCCGGTTGCGGAGGCCAAGGTGACATCAATCGTCGGACAAGGATGGGCGCCGCACGTGGTCGATGCCGACTGGTATCTTTCGCGTAAAAGGAATCTGCAGGGAGAGGGGTTGGATCCGGCAGTTGTTCCCGGCGCATTGCATGCTGCGCTGACCGTGCTGGAACGCTGGGGCACCATGAGCTTCGAGGAAGTTGCCGCGCCGGCGATCGAGTACGCCGAAAACGGTTTCCCGATGCGGCCCAGTACGGCTCGCGCAATCAACGGCCAGGACAAATTCTTCGACCGCTGGCCGGGCAACAAGGCTTACTGGTACAAACCGGACGGCACGAAATACAAGGTCGGCGAAACGATCAAGCTGCCCGCGACCGCGAAAACGCTTCGCCGCATGGTTGAAGCCGAACAGGCGGCCAAGGCGCAGGGCAGGGCTGCAGGCGTTGTTGCCGCGCGTGACCGTTTCTACAAAGGCGATATCGCCAAGGAAATGGTTGCCTTCCTGAACAAAAACGGAGCGCCGTTCGACGAGAGCGATTTTTCCGAATTTTTCGCGCGCATCGAAGAGCCGACAAAGACCACCTACCGGGGTTACACGGTTTACAAGCAAGGCATCAACAGCCAGGGGCCGGTGCTCCTGCAAACGCTCAACATCCTGGAACAGTTTGACTTGAAGGGCATGGGTTTCGGCAGTGCCGATTATCTGCATACGATTACCGAAGCATGGAAGCTGGCGTACGCCGATCGTGATACTTATTATGCCGATCCGGAGTTCGTCAAAATCCCCGTCGAGGGGCTTCTGTCGAAAGAGTATGCCAAGGAACGTGCGGCACTGATCGATCCGAAGCGCGCATCGACAAAGTACGTTGCCGGCGATCCCACGAAATACGATTCGCAGGTGAAGGAGTGGTCGTACAAGGTGGTCAATGTTCCCGAGGCCACAGGCCCGACCACACCGCCGACGGCATCGGCCAACACGATGATGCTTGCCTCGCTGGGCCTGGATTCGTCCGGTATCTCGAAAGACACGACGCACATGGCGATCGTTGATAAAGACGGCAACGTCTTCGACGCAACGCCAAGCGGAGGCTGGATCCCGGGGGCGGTAATTCTTGGCGATACCGGAATCGGCATGAGCGTGCGCGGTGAACAGTTCTGGCTCGACAAGACGCGCGCCAACCAGATCCGTCCGCATGCCCGGCCGCGCTATACGCTTACGCCGAGTCTCGTTTTCAAGGATAACAAACCGGTCATGGCCCTTGGTTCGCCGGGTGGCGACAATCAGGAACAGACGATCCTGCAGGCGATGCTGAGCACGATTGATCTCTGGGATAGCTGGTATCCGAACCTGAACCGGGCGTTTGAACAGCCACGTGTCCAAACATCGCATTTTTATGGTTCGTTCTGGCCGCACGAAGCCGGTTTCAATAAACTTTCCGTCGAGGCGGCAGTTCCCGAGGCGGTCTACAACGAACTGAAAGCTCGCGGACATAATGTGAACCGCCTGCGCGAATTCGGCATGTCCGGCTGTGCTACGGCGATAGTGATCGATCCGGCGACAAACAACCGCTTTGCGGGAGCCGACCCGCGGCGCGATTGCTACTCGATCGCCTATTGATGGGAATCCGGCTTGGGGGCGGCTGAACGATCAACAGCTGTCCCCCAAGGTTTGTTTGAAGGCTGAAGTAGACCGAAAGAACCGCGTCTACTTCGGCTTCTGTTTTTTCAATTGCCGGTAATCTGCCCCTACAACCGGCCTAATCTCTTCAGAGCAATTTCCAGGGTTTCATCCTTCTTTGCATAGCAGAACCGGATGATCCGATGATCGAGGCCATTTCCGTAGAAAGCCGACATGGGAATGGCGGCAACACCGATTTCCGTGGTCAGCCATTGGCAGAACTCGGCGTCGCCAAGCTGTCTTTCAGGTATTTGCAGGCCGGAAAAATCGACGCACTGAAAATAGGTGCCTTCGGCCGGCAGCAATTTAAACTTCGTCTTCGTCAATCCAGCCCGAAAATAGTCGCGCTTTCGTTGATAAAAAGCGGGCAATTCGAGGTAGGGAGCCGGGTCGGCCATATATGCCGCCAATCCATGCTGCATTGGCGTGTTTACCGTAAAGACGTTGAACTGGTGCACTTTCCGGAACTCCGACATCAGTGGCGCCGGCGCCGCAACATAGCCTACCTTCCACCCGGTTGCGTGGTACGTCTTGCCAAAACTTGAAATGACGAAGGATCGGGCAGCCAGCCCCGGGTAGCGAGCGACACTCTGATGTTTGGCACCGTCAAATACCATGTGTTCGTAAACCTCGTCGCTGACCACCAATATGCCGGTCGGTGCCAGAATCTCCTCCAGCTGCAGCATCTCCGCTTTCGACCAGACTGCACCACTCGGGTTATGGGGCGAATTGATCAGAATGGCTCTGGTTCTTGGAGTAAT
>JAVBSG010000028.1:0-67856 GCA_031547245.1 Propionivibrio sp. | reverse complement strand
ATTCGGGTGCAGCGAGGTCGCCCGCGGCCGCGCCATCAGCCCGAACAACATCAACCACCCGGAAAGCGAGCCGCTGATCATCGGCCGCAACTTCCTGACCAAGATCAACCCCAACATCGGCAACTCGGCGCTCGGCTCCAGCATCCAGGAAGAAGTCGACAAGCTGACCTGGTCGATCCGCTGGGGCGGCGACACGGTGATGGATCTGTCCACCGGCAAGAACATCCACGAAACGCGCGAATGGATCCTGCGCAACAGCCCCGTGCCGATCGGCACGGTGCCGATCTACCAGGCGCTCGAGAAGGTGAATGGCAAGGCAGAGGATCTCACCTGTGAGATCTTCCGCGACACACTGATCGAACAGGCCGAGCAAGGCGTCGACTACTTCACGATCCATGCCGGCGTGCTGCTGCGCTACGTGCCGATGACCGCCCGGCGCCTGACCGGCATCGTCTCGCGCGGCGGCTCGATCATGGCCAAGTGGTGTCTCGCGCATCACAAGGAAAGCTTCCTCTACACGCACTTCGAAGAAAGGTGCGATATCATGAAATCCTATGACGGGGCCTTCAGCCTGGGGGACGGCCTGCGCCCCGGTTCGATCTACGATGCCAACGACGAAGCGCAGATCGCCGAACTGAAAACGCTTGGCGAACTGACGGATATCGCCTGGAAACACGATTGCCAGGTTTTCATTGAAGGGCCGGGCCATGTGCCGATGCACCTGATCAAGGAGAACATGGACCTGCAGCTCGATTACTGCAAGGAAGCGCCCTTCTATACGCTGGGCCCCCTGACGACCGACATCGCGCCCGGCTACGACCACATCACCAGCGGCATCGGCGCGGCCATGATCGGATGGTACGGCACGGCCATGCTCTGCTACGTAACGCCAAAGGAACACCTCGGACTGCCCGACAAAAACGACGTCAAGGAAGGCATCATCACCTACAAGCTCGCCGCGCATGCCGCCGATCTTGCCAAGGGACACCCCGGCGCACAGATCCGCGACAACGCGCTGTCCAAGGCGCGCTTCGAGTTCCGCTGGGAGGACCAATTCAACCTCGGCCTCGACCCGGACAAGGCGAAGAGTTTCCATGACGAAACCCTGCCCAAGGAATCGGCCAAGGTCGCCCATTTCTGCTCGATGTGCGGCCCGCATTTCTGTTCGATGAAAATCACCCAGGACGTACGCGATTTCGCCGCGGCGCAAGGACTGGACGACAAGGAAGCCCTGGAAAAAGGCATGGCCGGCAAGGCTGTGGAATTCGTAAAAACGGGGGCCGAGGTGTACCGGAAAATGTAGATGAACCCCTGCCAAATTCTTCATGCTTGTATTCCGGCATTCTGGGTAGAATGCCGGCCCGAAAAAGTCCCGTCGGTGTTAAGGGAAATTTGGCGTTTTTCTGTAGCAGTGATCTGAATCGTTTCATAAGGAGTACATTTTGAAATACAACGTATTGAATAAAAGCGCGCTGACTCTCGGCATTGCCGCAATCTTCCTTGCGGGCTGCTCTAATATGCAGATGGGTGCAGAGAGCGCCAAGACGACCGCCACCGGTTCGGCAGGCGGTGCAAACGCACAGGGAGAAAATGCCGGTCTTGAAAAATGCGACAGTACCTTGGGAACCATGGCCATCGTCGAAGATCTCAATTCCGACTGGTACCGCATGCTTTCGTCCTCCTACAAACTGGGTCCCACGGCGCCGGTACTGAAACTCCTGGCACAACAGTCGAACTGTTTCGTGATCGTCGAGCGCGGCCGCGCCATGGATAACATGATGCAGGAGCGCGCGCTGGCCGGCTCCGGAGAACTGCGCAAGAATTCCAATTTCGGCAAGGGACAGATGGTTTCCGCCGACTACTCGCTCAACCCGTCGATTACCTTCAGCAATAACAACGCGGGCGGCGCTGCGGGCGCCGTTGGCGGCGCCATCGGCGGCTGGGCCGGCACGCTGGTGCGTATTGCCGGCAGCGCCAATGTCAAGGAAGCCAGCACCTTGCTGACGCTGATCGACAACCGTTCGGGCGTGCAACTCGCCGTTGCCGAGGGCAGCGCCAAAAACACCGACTTCGGCGCGCTGGGTTCCATCTTCGGCGGCTCCGCTGGCGGCAGCCTCGGCGGGTATTCGAATACCGCGGAAGGCAAGGTGATCGTCGGGGCGCTGACCGATTCGTTCAACAACATTGTCAAGGCCGTACGCAATTACAAGATGCAGACGGTCAGCGGCGGCCTCGGCACCGGTCGCGGCGGCCTGCAGGTACAGCAGGACGAATCGGAGCAATCATCCGCCGCTGCGCCCAAGAAGAGGACAACGAAAAGCCGCTCCAGCGCGTCGAAATAGCGTCTCTTTCTCCGAATGAAAAATGCGGCGTATTTTGACGCCGCATTTTTTATGGCCGCTCATAAGAAGCGCTGACGAAGCGACGCCAAGCTGCTCCGATTGGGCTCTGCGGCAGCCTTGCGCTAAAATTTCCTTTTTTCCGCCAAGATCGGGCCAGCATGCAACCGGATTACCTTGAAAGAATACTGACTGCACGAGTCTATGATGTGGCGGAGGAGACGCCGCTGGATCTTGCGCCCAATCTTAGCTTGCGGACCGGCAACCGGTTTCTCATCAAGCGCGAGGACATGCAGCCGGTGTTCTCGTTCAAGCTGCGCGGGGCCTACAACAAGATCGCCCGCCTGTCGCCCGAGCGCTTGAGGCGCGGGGTGATCTGCGCCTCGGCGGGCAACCACGCCCAGGGCGTGGCGCTGTCCGCGGCAAAGATCGGCTGCCGCGCGGTGATCGTCATGCCGACGACGACGCCAGCCATCAAGATCGATGCCGTCAAAAGCCGGGGCGGTGAAGTGGTGCTCGCAGGCGAGTCCTTCGACGAAGCCTACGCCCATGCGCTGGAACTGGAAAAGGCGGAAAAGCTGACCTTCGTCCATCCCTTCGACGATCCGGACGTAATCGCCGGGCAAGGCACGATCGGCATGGAGGTGCTGCGCCAGCATCCGCAGCCGATCCACGCGGTGTTCTGCTGCATCGGTGGCGGCGGGCTGATCTCCGGGGTGGCCGCCTACATCAAGCGCCTGCGCCCGGAGACGAAGATCATCGGCGTCGAAGCGGCCGATTCGGATGCGATGGCCCAGTCGCTGGCCGCGGGCAAACGGGTGCGCCTGAAACAGGTCGGCCTGTTCGCCGACGGCGCGGCGGTAAAGTATGTCGGCGAGGAGAACTTCCGCCTCTGCCGGCAATACGTCGATGAAATGGTGCTGGTCGACACCGATGCGATTTGCGCGGCGATCAAGGACGTGTTCGAGGATACGCGGGCGGTGCTCGAGCCGGCCGGCGCGCTGGCGATTGCCGGCGCCAAGGAATACGCCCGGCGCTACAAGCTCAAGGACAAGACGCTCATCGCCGTGGCCTCCGGGGCCAACATCAATTTCGACCGCCTGCGCTTCGTGGCCGAGCGGGCCGAGGTGGGCGAACGGCGCGAAGCCGTCCTGGCGGTGACGCTGCCGGAAAGGCCCGGCTCCTACAAAAAGTTCGTCGCCCTGATCGGGGCGCGCAACATCACCGAGTTCAACTACCGTTTCAACGATCCGCAGGCGGCGCACGTCTTCGTCGGCATCCAGGTGACTTCGCGCACCGAATCGCTCAGGCTCGTCGAGCAGTTGCAAAAGCACGGTTATCCGACGCTCGATCTGACCGAGGACGAGACGGCCAAGTCGCACATCCGCCACCTGGTCGGCGGCCATGCCCCGCACGTCGATAACGAGATGATCTACCGCTTCGAGTTTCCCGAGCGGCCGGGCGCCCTGATGAACTTTCTCAACCAGATGAGCTCTAGCTGGAACATCAGCCTGTTCCACTACCGCAACCATGGGGCCGATTACGGCAGGGTGCTCGTCGGCATGCAGGTGCCCCCCGAGGAGATGAAGCAGTTCAAGGAATTCCTCAAAAACCTCGGCTATCTCTATTGGGATGAAACGGCAAGCAAAGCCTGCCGCCTGTTTCTTGGCGGATAGTCCGGCTGATTCTATGGTCGTAACGAAATGTTCTTTGCATGGGCAGCCAAAGGTGGTTAGATGGAAGGCTGCCGTTTGACTGATCGCTTGCCTAATTGCATTCCAGGAGGAAATGATGCCGCTGAAAATCGCCAACAACGTCACCGAGCTGATTGGCAACACGCCGCTCGTCAAGCTCAACCGATTAACGCAAGGCCTTGCCGGCACAGTAGCCGTCAAGCTCGAATTCTACAATCCCGCGCACAGCGTCAAGGACCGCATTGCGGCCGCGATGATCGACGTCGCTGAAGCGGCAGGGAAAATCAGCCCGGACACCGTGGTCCTCGAACCGACATCCGGAAACACCGGCATCGGTCTGGCCATGGTCTGCGCGGCGCGCGGCATCAAGTGCTGCTTCGTCATGCCCGAAACGATGAGCCGTGAGCGTCGCCTGCTGCTCAAGGCCTATGGCGCGCAATTGATATTGACTCCCGGTGCGGAAGGCATGGCCGGCGCGATCAAACGCGCCGATGAATTGGCCGCAGCCGACCCGCGCTATTTCATTCCGCAGCAATTCGAAAACCCGGCCAATCCGGCGATTCACCGTTCGACGACGGCCGAGGAAGTGTGGAACGACACCGATGGCCAGGTGGACATTTTCGTTTCCGGCATCGGCACCGGCGGGACGATCACCGGCGTCGGCGAAGTGCTCAAGGAAAGAAAACCCGACGTCAAGATCGTAGCCGTCGAACCCGACGCGTCGCCCGTACTCTCGGGCGGGCCGAAAGGGCCGCATCCGATCCAGGGTATCGGCGCGGGTTTCGTGCCGAAGGTGCTGAACACCACGGTCTATGACGAAATCGTCCGCGTAACGGCCGACGATGCTTTCGCCACCGCCCGGCGCATGGCTACCGAGGAAGGGCTGCTCGTCGGCATTTCTTCGGGAGCCGCCGTCTGGGCTGCGCTGAAAGTGGCGGCCCGGCCGGAAAACGCCGGCAAGCTGACCGTGGTGATCATCCCCTCTTTCGGCGAACGCTATCTCTCCACGCAGCTTTACGCACATCTGGACGTATAAGGGAAAATCAGGGCCATGCAGCAAAAGTTCGATTTCTGCCGTGTGATCGACCGCCGCAACGGCGATTCCGAAAAATGGAACAAATACGCCGGGCGCGACGTGTTGCCGCTATGGGTGGCGGACATGGATTTCGCTTCGCCGCCAGCCATCCTCGACGCCCTGCGGCAGCGCATCGATCAGGGTTGTTTGGGCTACGGCGAGCCGTGGCCGGCCATGGTGGAGACGACGCTGGCGTATCTGCGCCGCCGGCACCGCTGGCAGGTCGAACCGGAGTGGCTGGTCTGGCTGCCCGGCCTTGTTACCGGACTCAACGTCGCCTGCCGCGCCGTGGCGGGCGATGTCATCACGGCAACGCCGGTCTATCCGCCTTTCCTCTCCGCGCCGCAATTTGCCGGCAAGGAAGTCGCCAAGGTTCCGTTGCGCCTGACGGACGGCCGCTGGGGCTGGGACTGGCCGGCGATGGAGGCGGCGGTCACACCGCAGACAAAGCTGCTGCTGCTGTGCCATCCGCACAATCCGGTCGGCCGTGCGTGGGATGTGGAAGAACTGCGGCAGCTGGCCGAATTTTGCCGGCTGCATGACCTGGCCGTTTGTTCCGACGAAATCCATTGCGATCTGATTCTCGATGCCGATCGGGAGCACATTCCGCTGGCTAGGCTCGATCCGGATATCGCGCTCCGCTCGATCACGCTGATGGCGCCGTCCAAGACATACAACGTACCCGGTCTCGGCTGCTCGCTGGCAGTCATTCCCGACGAGACTCTGCGGCAGGATTTCAGAAAGACCATGCGCGGCATCGTGCCGCAGGTCAACGTGCTGGGACTGGTCGCCGCAGAAGCCGCCTATCGCGCAGGCGATGAGTGGCATGACGCCCTGCTCGCCGTGCTCCGGGAAAACCGTGACCGGGTGCAGGAAACCGTCGCGCGGCTTCCGGGGCTTTCCACGACCGCCGTCGAGGCCACCTATCTGTCATGGATCGACGCCCGCGGTCTGGGCGTCGCCGACCCGGTAAAGTTTTTTGAAGCGGCCGGAGTCGGCTTGTCGGACGGCATCCCCTTTGGCGCGCCGGGGTGGATTCGTCTCAATTTTGGCTGTCCGCCCGCCACCTTGGGTACTGCGCTGGAAAGAATGGAGGCGGCGTGTAATGCCCGCCATGCCTCGTGATCGGTGGAAACCACACGGCCAGGAAACGTAACGTGAGGGAAATGCTCATCGGTTAAGCGGCAACAGCGGTCAACGCCTAACCGGAAGCGCTATCGTTTCCCGTCGGCGGCTCACTTTTTCAAGCTATCGCGTATATCGCGGAGCAATAGAATATCCTCCGGAGTCGCCGGCTCCAGCGCAGGTTCCTCGGCTTTGCGCAAGCGGTTCATCTGCTTGATCATCATGAAAATGATGAACGCCAGGATAATGAAATTCACCACGATGGTTATGAAATTCCCATAGGCAAAGACAGGGACCTGGGCCTTCTTGAGAGCGTCGAGCGTCATGGCCGTCCCGGGCGGGACATTGCCCAGAACCAGAAACAGCCCGGAAAAATCCAGCTTCCCCCCCATCATGAAAGCAATCAGCGGCATGATCAGGTCGCCGACGACGGAATCGACGATCTTGCCAAAAGCCCCGCCGATGATCACACCGACGGCCAGATCCATGACATTGCCTTTCATGGCAAATTCTTTGAATTCCTTAATCATGCTCATGCAAAATCCTCCAAATATCGAAAAAACCAGTGCAACCGGCCGTTATTGTGCAAATGACATCGTTTTTCGGCAAGCCTTTTGTACTCCACGCAAGATTCCGCAGCAACGGCGAATGCCGGCATTCCTTGCGCAAGCTTGAAATCCGTTCGTTATTTCCTTGAATAACGTTGAGATCGAGCCGAAGATGTTTTTGTTCCAGCATATGCCCGCGTATGCTCTAGCGTATTCGCACAATCCCTTCTATCATTACCCTACGGTTGCTGGAGCACGCCATTCTCATACGTATATGCCATGGAAAATAATAAATACTCCGATGATGAAATAGAGCGTTGCACCCTGAGGAATCCGCAGGAGATTATCTACCAGATTCGCGGGTTGACTAAACGCCGCGATAGGCTATCCATCGTTTTCCAGGGAGGCCAGCAGACTTTTTTGACTATCCTGCTGGATGTCTCTGCACACGATGGCCTGTTTTACTTTGACGTCAGCGGCAGCAGCGAAATCAACATGTCGTTTTTAAGCTCCGGGCACGGTTTCTTCAACGCATTTGTGGACGGCATCAGCATCCGTTTTCCGGTCAAGGATGTTCAGAAAGCCAACCTGAACGGGGAACCGGCGTTTGCCGCGCCGATCCCGGAGTACATGGTCCGGCTGCAAAGGCGCGAAATGTTCCGCCTCCAGCTGCCCACCGCCAAGCCATTCACGTGTTGTATCTGCAAGGATTCGCCCAGGGAAGAGACCCTGCCGCTGCACGATATTTCCATAGGCGGGGTTGGACTGCTATTCCCGCACGCCGTAGGTTACTCCCAACTCGACAAGCTGGAGGATTGCCAGATCGATTTGCGCGGAATCGGGAGAATCGGCTGCACACTCGAAGTGCGGCATGTCAACGAGGTCAAGAGCCGCTCCGGGAAACTTTTCTGGCACGTCGGATGCCGGTTTGCCAACTTGCCGGCATCCGACGAAATGCTGATCCACCGCTTCATGGCCAGGATCGAAGCCGAACGCCGCGCATTGGCCCCAGGTTGATTTTCTCCGGCAATCATTTTATCCGGACACCCGGCTGATAGAATATCGCCATGAAAATCAATGGCGTTCCCGAGCGTACTCTCCGGCCCGTTCCCGACACATGGGCCGTCGACATCATCGACCAGACGGCGCTGCCGCACGCTTACCGGAAACTTCGCCTCGCCCGCCTGGAAGAGGCCGTTCACGCCATCCGCCACATGCAGGTTCGCGGCGCGCCGCTCATCGGCGTCACCGCTGCCTTCGGCGTGGCGATGGCGCTGAGGCAGCGCGACGACGAAGCTACGCTCAACACCGCCATCGCAGCGTTGGCAGCCACCCGTCCAACCGCGGTCAACCTGCATTGGGCGCTCTCGCGCATGCGGTCCTGCCTCGAACAACTGCCGCCCGGCCGGCGCTCGGAAACAGCCTGGAGCGAAGCGCAGGCAATCGCCGAGGAAGACGCGGCGCAATGCCGGAGCATCGGCGAGAACGGTCTGGCCTTGTTACGTCCGCTTGCTGCGGAAAAAGGCAAAATCGAGGTAATGACGCACTGCAACGCCGGCTGGCTGGCAACCGTCGATTACGGCACGGCACTCGCCCCCATTTACATGGCGTTCGACGCCGGCATCGATATTCATGTCTGGGTCTCCGAAACGCGCCCTCGCAACCAGGGCCTGCTGACGGCCTGGGAACTGAAGCAGCACGGCATCCCGCACACGCTTATCGCCGACAACGCCGCCGGCCTGCTGCTGGCGCAAGGCAGGGCCGACGCCGTCATCGTCGGCGCCGACCGCATCGCCGCCAACGGCGACGTCGCCAACAAGATCGGCACGTATCTGAAGGCGCTTGCCGCGCGGGAAGCGGGCGTGCCTTTCTACGTTGCCGCGCCGCGCTCGACGATCGATTTCGCCTGCCCGGACGGCAATGCCATTCCCATCGAGGAACGCGATGGCGACGAACTGCGGCTTATCCTAGGGACGGATGAGGCCAGTGGCCATTCCGGCGCAATCCGGCAGATTCCGGCCGATGAAAACATCGCTAACCCGGCATTCGACGTCACGCCGGCCGGCCTGGTCAGCGCCATCGTCACGGAACGCGGCAGTTGCCCGGCCACCCGGGACGGGTTGCAGAAACTCTATCCGAAGGAGAACCGCCATGCCTGAACTGCGCATGAGACTGATCGATACCGCCCGCCGCATGGCGCCCGCAAACCTGAACCGCGGCGCGGCGGGGAATTTGAGCGTGCGTACGCGCGAGCGGGATGTCGACGGCTATCTGATCACGCCAAGCGGCATGGATTACGACATGCTGATGCCGGAAGACATCGTCTTCATGCCGCTTGACGGGCCACCGGCCGGGCGCCGCAAGCCTTCTTCCGAATGGCGCTTCCACCACAACATCTATGTGGCTCGCCCCGAGGCGGGCGCCATTCTGCACGCCCACTCTCCGTTTGCTTCCAGCCTCGCCTGCCTGCGCCGCGGTATTCCGCCGTTCCACTACATGATCGCACGCTTTGGCGGCGATACGATCCGTTGCGCCGATTACGCGACGTTCGGTACGCAGGAGTTATCCGACAGTGCGCTGATTGCGCTGCGCGAACGCTGCGCCTGCCTGCTTGCCAGCCACGGCATGCTCGTTTTCGGGCAAACGCTGGAGCAGGCGTTTGCCCTCGGCGTTGAGCTCGAAGCTCTGTGCGAACAGTATTGGCGGGCCTGCCAGCTCGGCCAGCCGGTACTGCTCGACGCGGGGGAAATGGCCATCGTGCTGGAAAAGTTCGCGGCTTACGGACAGCAGAATCCCGCGTAATGATCCGTATCCACGAAATCCGCCTGCCGTTCGAACATCCACCGGAAGCCTTGCCAGCAGAGGCAGCCAAGCGCCTGCGGGTTCCCGCGACAGCCATTCGGGAATTGACAATTTTCAAGCGCAGCCACGACGCACGCAAGAAAACGGTGCTGATGTTCAGTTACAGCGTCGACGTGCTGGTCGACGACGAAGCGCGCCTGCTCAAGAAACTGGCCGACGATCCGAAAATCGGCCCGACGCCGGACATGGCGTACCGGTTTGTCGCGCATGCGCCCGCCGGCGGCTCCCCGCGGCCGGTCGTCGTCGGCTTCGGTCCGGCGGGCATTTTCGCGGCGCTGGTGCTGGCGCAGATGGGTTTCCGCCCGCTCGTGCTCGAACGCGGCAAGGCCGTGCGCGAGCGCACCCGGGACACCTGGAAGCTCTGGCGCAACAACGAGCTGAACCCCGAGTCGAACGTGCAGTTCGGCGAGGGAGGCGCCGGAACATTCTCGGATGGCAAGCTGTTCAGCCAGATCCGCGACCCGCGCCACCTTGGCCGCAAGGTGCTGACCGAGTTCGTCAAGGCCGGTGCGCCGGAAGAGATCCTCTACGTCGCCAAACCGCACATCGGCACTTTCCGGCTGGTCGGCATGGTCGAACGCATGCGCCGCGAGATTGAATCGCTCGGTGGAGAAATCCGCTTCCAAAGCCGCGTCGCCGGCCTGCATATCGACGCCGGCCACATACGCGGCGTTACGCTCACCGACGGCGAGGAAATCGCCACCGACCGCGTGGTGCTGGCGCTCGGCCATAGCGCGCGCGACACCTTCGCCATGCTGCACGCCAGCGGCGTCTTCATGGAGGCAAAACCCTTTGCCGTGGGCTTCCGCATCGAACATCCGCAGACCTTGATCGACAAGGCGCGGCTGGGCCCCCATGCCGGCAACCCGCAGCTTGGCGCCGCCGACTACAAGCTCGTCCACCACGCGGGCAACGGCCGAGCGGTATACAGCTTCTGCATGTGCCCCGGCGGCCAGGTCGTCGCCGCCACGTCCGAGCCGAACTGCGTCGTCACCAACGGCATGAGCCAGTATTCCCGCGCAGAGCGCAACGCCAATGCCGGCATCGTCGTCAACGTTACGCCGGAGGATTTCCCCGATCCGGCCGCCCCATTGTCCGGCATCGCCTTCCAGCGCCGGCTCGAAGCCCGCGCATTCGAGCTTGGCGGCGGCACATATGAAGCCCCCGGGCAGCTCGTCGGAGACTTTCTGGCAGGACGGCCGTCGACGCAGCTGGGTTCGGTCATTCCGTCCTATCAACCCGGCGTGCATTTGACGGACCTTTCCACGGCCTTGCCGGATTTCGCCATCGCCGCCATCCGCGAGGCCATTCCCGCCTTCGACAGGCAGATCAGGGGGTTTGCCCTGCCTGACGCCGTCTTGACGGGCGTCGAGACGCGTACCTCGTCGCCGCTGCGCATCACGCGTGGCGAGGACATGCAGAGCATGAACGTAAAAGGGCTCTACCCGGCCGGAGAAGGCGCAGGATATGCTGGAGGCATTCTATCTGCCGCCATTGACGGCATACGCGCCGCCGAAGCCGTGGCGCTGCACGCGGCCGGCGCAGCGCCTTGACGCGCATTCCCCTACCATCCGCTATACCTGGCCGCCAGGCCAAACAAATAGGCAAATGCGATCTTTTTCTCACATATCGCCTTTTTGCAGGTGATAGAATCATTTATCGTGTTGCAGGAACTTGCAGGAGATTATGCAGTGGACATGTCATCCAATCTGATCAAAGCCATTCGATCAGGTCAACTTACCGAAGTAGTCGCGGTTCTGGATGCCGATTCATCCATTGAATTGAATGATGCCAACGGTAGCCCTGGTCTGCCGCTGGTGATGGCTTGCCTTTTGGGGCATGCGGAAATCGCGCGCGAACTGCTGATCCGCGGCGCGGCGGTCAATCTCGGCGACAACAGCGTTGCGACATCCCCCCTGTCGACAGCTGTCCGCGCCAAAAAGACCGAAGTGGTCAAGGTCTTGATCGAGCATGGCGCCCAGATTCCGGAAGGCATGAAAACGGGGCTCAGGAAGGATGAATTGATGCTGGCCCGCTGGAAAGCCGAGCATTTCGGCGCCTTCCAAAGCTCGGAGGACTATCGCGAGCCCGACATCGAGGTGATCCAGGTCAACGGCGGCTTTTACGGCACCAACACCGATGTGTTGGACGCGGAAATGAAACGTGCCGTTCGAGAGCTTTCGCGGAGCAAAAAACAGGAAAAACCGGATAAATAGCCGGCTATTCCCTCGCTACCCAACCGCATGACCAATTTCGACTCCAGACGGCTGATGCAGCTCGTTCAAGTCGCCATGCCTTTCGGAAAATACAAAGGCCATCTCATCGCCGACCTGCCCGGCAACTATCTGAACTGGTTTGCCCGCAAGGGATTTCCACCCGGCGAACTGGGTTCGTTGCTGGCGCTCATGCACGAGATCGACCACAACGGGTTGAGCGGCCTGCTGACGCCGTTGCGCGCCGCACGCCTTGCGGACAAATCCCCCCACGCCTCTCGGAATACCGGCACTTCGCCCGAACAAGGGTGATCCGCCCGCCGTTTTCGGGAAGTCCGTCAAAACCTGGTCCGGACAACGCCAGCGTCAGGAATAGTCCGACGCACCGCGAGGCTGCGCTTTTCTACGAATGACCAGCCTGGATAGGCTACTGATGGCGCAAAATCATCACTTGCGGAAAAGCTTCTCGATGATTTCGGTCATGCTCTTGAGGGATATCGGCTTGATCAGCACCGCATTGAAACCGTTGGACATGAATCTCTCTACATCGTGCTGCAGCGCATGCGCCGTATAAGCCACGATGATGAGGTCGGCAAACTCCGGCTTGCCCCTCAAGTCCCGGCAGACATCCTCCCCATCCATATCGGGCATGCTGATGTCCAGCAGCACCAAATCGACGGGAGGATTGCTGGCCAACCACTGGAGCGCCGTCTTGCCCCCATCAACGTCGGCGACCGACCACCCCATGCGCGACAAGAAAGCTACGGCAAGCTTGCGATTCACCAGCACATCATCAACGATCAGCGCCCGTTTTCCGGCGCCCTGCATTTCCCTAGCTGTCATTCCCATTACGCCTTATTTTCGCCTGCCGGCAGCAATACGTAGAAAACCGATCCGACCCCCACTGTCGAGGTCACATCAACATTGCCGCCCATGTGCTCCGCCAGCTGCCTTGCCAAGGCCAGCCCCAGACCACTGCCCTCATGACTGCGCGTCGAGAAGGACTCGCTCTGCCGGAATTTTTCAAAAACAAGCTGTTGATCCTCCGGACGGATACCAATCCCGGTATCCTCCACTTCAATGCGAACATAGTCGCGCCCGCCGATACTGTCGGCTCTGGCTCGCACGGTAACGCTGCCTTCATTGGTAAACTTCAAGGCATTGCTGGTCAGATTAAACAGAATCTGCCGCAAACGCAATCCATCAGCATAAACAAACGATGGCAGATCATTATCTTCCAGGGTCAATAGCAGATTCTTGCGTAGCGCATGCCCCGCCTGTATCCCCACCACCTCGCGCAGCAGATCGGGCAGGTCGATTTTCTCGGTGTTGAAGACCATGCGGCCAGCCTCGATTTTCGCGAGATCCAGGACATCGGTCACCAGCGCCAGCAGATGGGAGCCGCTGGTCCGAATCGTCTGGGCGTATTCCTTCAGCACGGGGTCTTCCAGCTCCGTTTCAAGAAGCTCCGAAAAACCGAGAATCCCGTTGAGGGGGGTACGCAACTCATGCGACATGCTGGCCAGAAACTCGCTCTTCATGCGGTTGGCGGATTCCGCCGACCGCCTGGCATCGTCGAGACGCACGATGGAATGCTGAACCTCGTCGGCCATACCGTTGAAGGACTTGGCCAGTTCGCCCATTTCATCATTCCCTTTCACCGCCAGCCTGTAGGAAAGGTCCCCTTCCTGGAAGCGGCGTATCCCTCCTCCCATCTGGGTGATGCGGCTGGTCAACACGTTGGCCATCCAGATGGCGATGACTATCACCAGAATGCTCATCACCACTGTGGACGACACCAGCCCGAACGCCGTGGTATTCAGGCGCTTGTCGATCACGCCGAGCATGCCTTCGCGTTCCTGTTTGAGCTTCTCGTCCGCAGCCGCGATCAGGGTATCGATGCGCTTCCCGGACTCCGTCGCCGCTTTGTGGAAATCCTCCACATTGGCGCCAATCGTCACATACCCGAACCCCCGCATACTGTCGGCATATTGCCCGGTATAGTAGGGAATGGCCGCCGCGGTCGTCAGTTTCCACAGACCGGTAAAGTAGATCATGAACGACCCGGAGCCGCCGAATTCGGTCAACGCATCCCATCCATGGCACTGCGGCGAATGGTTGAGATACCGGCAATCCAGTCCCACGCTGCCCGATGCGCTCGACTCCGGCGATGGTTTGCGGTTGAGTGATTGATCCCGGAATGGCGGAACATCCTTGGCAAACTCGTACCACGGCTTGCCGCTGGCCTTCCACTCGGACCACAGATCCGTATCCATCCACGGCACCGCCTGCTTCCCGGTTTCGGGATCATATCCGACGATCATGTAATGGCGCGGGTGAACGATCGAACGGCTTTTGTAGTCCCAGATAAACGCATAATTACCCGACCCGGGATCGGAAATCGGGGCAAAGCGTTCGACAGTGGGCCGGATGCCGTCGGTAAACCCCACCAGATGGTCGTGATTGAGCGCCAACGTCACATAGCCTACGATCTTCCCTTCTTTTTCAACCGGCGTCGCCCAACGGACAATCCCACGGAAACGTTTTCCCACCGGGTTTTCCAGACCGGCATAACCGGAGTTTTCCGGATTGAAAGGTTTGCCAAGCTCCTCCGCCCTGACTTTCGAATACTCGCCGATCCAGTCGGTGCGTACATAGGGGCCGATAACGTCCGACACGTAGATGTCGCCGGCTTTCAGTTTTTTAAGTTCCGGCCAATACGTTTCCGCCTTGACGAAGGTATTCTCCGGACGGCTGACGTCGCGCAGCCCCGGCCGAAGCACATCACCCTGCTGCACCTTCACTCTTTCCATGCCGTTAAGATCGATGAAGGTCATTTCCAGGAACAACGGGCTCATCTTCTTCAGCCCGAAATTCTCGGGCGGGCGCGTATGGAAGTCTTTGGCATTGTCCGGCAGCGGATCCCGGACCGGGTTGTTTGGCGAAAAAGCTGTCTTCGGCACCCATTCCCGGCCGTTATCGGTCATCACGTACTTTCCATGTTCATAGAGCTCGCGAACATGATTTTCCATGAACTGCTGGTAAACTTTTTCGGAAGGATCGAGCGAAGCCGCCGCCAGTACGTCGTTGTCGCGGTCATACAGAAAATCGGCCACCTGCCGTGCCAGATGGGTTGACAGGGATTCGATAGCTTCACGCGAACTCTCATCCAGTGCCCGAACAGCATCATCGATCGCCGTCTGCCCGGTCTGTTGCTGCGTTTTTCGCATGGCGTCGGCCATCTGGACTGCCCGCGACGACACTCCCTCACCTAGATTTTTGGCTTCCTGCCAGGCAAAGCCGGCAAGCAACAGCAGCGGCACGATCTTGATTGCGATAAAAATCAAAATCAGCTTGCCGCGAATCCCCAAGTGGCGAAGGAAATCGAAATTCATTGTTTATTGTAATGTTCCTGGTATCAGCGCATAAACGACATTGCATCATAACTCATAAAAGAATGCATCCCTTAAACGCTGACGATTTCACATCATGACAAAAAAACGAGGGCGGCTGAACACGCAAACGCATTCGGCCGCCCTCGTTGGCGAGGATATTTCAGGAGACTACGCGATCAGCAATACTCATCCCAGTTGATATTGCGCATGTCGCCCTTGCTCATGAACTGGCGATGCATGGCGAAACTCAGCGGCAGCGACACCGGCTCGTGACTGCCCGGCCCGATCCGCCGCAGATATTCGCGCAACTGCTCGCGGTAATCCGGATGCGCACATTTTTCGATGATCAGGGCAGCACGCTCGTTGGGATCCTTGCCGCGCAGGTCGGCCACCCCGTACTCTGTCACGACGATCTGTACCGAGTGCTCGCTGTGGTCCATATGCGCCGCCATTGGCACGATTGCCGAGATCTTCCCGTCTTTAGCGGTCGACGGGCAGGAGAAGATCGAGAGATATGCGTTGCGGGTGAAGTCGCCCGAGCCGCCAATGCCGTTCATCATCGTCTGCCCCATGACGTGGGTCGAGTTGACGTTGCCGCCAAGGTCGATCTCGATCGCCGTGTTCATCGAGATAATGCCCAGACGGCGAACGATTTCCGGATTGTTGGAAATCTCCTGCGGACGCAGAACGATATGCCGCTTGAAGAAATCGAGGTTGGAGGTCACGTTCTGCATGGCCTCCGGACTCAGAGTCAGCGCCGTGGTCGAGGCGAACTGGCAGCGGCCGTTTTCCAGCAGCGGCACGACGGAATCCTGCAGAACCTCGGTATACATCCCGAAAGGAGGAATATCCTTGCTCCTGCCCAATGCCGACAACACGGCGTTGGCGATATTGCCGACACCGGACTGCAGTGGCAGGAATTGCGCCGGAATCCGGCCCGCGCGCATTTCGGCCGCCAGGAAATCGGCAACATTCTGGCCGATCTGATCCGTCACCGGCGTCGACTCGTCAAAGGCGCCGGTTTCGTCGGCCAGATTCGTGAAAACGACACCGGCGATTTTTTTCGGATCGACGACGCAAATCGCTGAACCGACGCGGTCGGAAACGCTGTAGATTGGAATCTCGCTGCGTTGCGGCGGATCCAGCGGTTCGAAGATATCGTGGATACCGAGCAGATTCGGGGAGTGCTTGGCATTGAGTTCGATGATGACCTTGTCCGCGAGGCGCATATAGGTATTCGACGCACCAACCGAAGTGCTCAATACGACACCGCCGCCCGCTGTCAGATCACAGGCTTCGACCACCGCCCAGTGGATCTTGCCCAGGGCGCCGTAGCGCGCACTCTGAGGAACCGCGGAAAGATGCATGTCGACGAAACGTACCTTTCCGGAATTGATCTGCTTGCGCAGCAGGGGATTTCCCTGGTAAGGCGTACGGAAGCTCATGGCCTCGGCTTCGGCCAATGCGCCATCCAGCGATTTGCCGGTCGACGCTCCGGTCAATACGCCGACCTGGAAAGGCCGGCCGGCGGCATGCTCACGCCGCGCCTTCTGGGCCAAGGCGTAAGGAACGGCTTTCGCCGCCCCGGCCGCGGTAAAACCGCTGAAGCCAATATTCTGGCCATTCTGAATCAGTTCTGCCGCTTCTTCGGCAGTAAGGACTGGAAACGGTAACGACATGGTGGAATCAACTCCTTTGATTAGGACGAAAAACGGGAAAATTCTCTAAAATTCAATAAAGTATCACGACGACAAAAACAGTTGGGGAAACATCTCGCTTGTCATGCGCATCACGCCAATACCGATCCGGGCTCATGGGCAATCGTCCAAATTATCTAGCAAGGGGAATCGTCGTCGAACAGACCGGGAAAAGAAACGGAAAAATATGCACTTGGCATTACCAGTGGCGACCTGACGCATTATAGCCGCCCCCAATTAACCGGGTAAACAAACACGTACATATAAAACCCCCTTTCGAATCTTCCCCTGAGGAACGGCTATCCGCTTCATTCGGGATGTTTGGAGTCGATAAACAAGGTCACCGGCCCGCCATTCACCAGGTGCACTTTCATATCGGCGCCAAAAACCCCTTGCGGTACAGGCCGTCCCAGATCAGCTTCCAGTCGACACACAAACTTGTCGAACAAGGGTTGCGAGATTTCCGGCGCGGCCGCCCTCTTCCATGAGGGCCGATTCCCCTTGCGCGTAGAGGCAAACAAAGTAAATTGGCTTACGGCGAGCATTTCGCCGCCGACATCCATGACGCTACGGTTCATGGCTCCCGCCTCGTCCGGAAAGATGCGGAGCCTGGACAGCTTGGCCGACATCCAGGCCAAGTCGCTTTCGCCATCCCCCTCCTCCATCCCGGCAAAAATCAGCAAGCCCGGGCCGATAGCCCCGGTAATACCACCATCGACTTCAACCCGCGCTGACAACACTCGCTGCACAATCACTCTCATAATCCCCAACCGCACGCCAGAAAATCATCCGTTTGCACAAAACCATCAGCCGTTACCGCAAGCGATCATCGCCTTCCCGATATTCTGCAACATTTATCCTCGTTAGGGCCTCTTATGGAAATGAAGAGTTTCCGCCGATGGCGTAAATTTCTTTTTTACCCAACTGAAGCCAGTGGCAACCCGGATACCGTTCTCTTGCCGATGAGCCTCGCACAATCTTTAGCCCGCGCATATTGGGGCTTTCCACAAAATTTTACCGATTCATGTCCGTTTTTTCCCGTTCAGCGCCGCAATATTCGTCCGGTTTGGCGGGAAATCCGCTCAAGAAATCCCCTTTTTGCGCAGAGATGGGGACATTGTCTGCATCAAAAATACAGTCCGACGGCAACCAAGATGATAAGATGTTCGGATATGTGCAAAAAACCTTCGGCATGCCGGGATTTATGCAAACGCCCTTGGGGCACGCAGAAAAGAAACTTTACGGGAATGTAACGGTGGAACCGTCCGCAACAAAGGGCTCAATCCAGGTTATCGAGCGAATGATGTCCCTGATCGAAACCTTGGCCACGATGCCCGAACCTGTATCCCTCAAGGCCTTGTCGCAGGCGACGGGACTCCACCCATCGACGGCGCATCGCATCCTTGCGGCGATGGCTCATTCACGTCTTGTCGAGCGGCATGACGCAGGCACCTACGGGTTAGGCATTCGCTTCCTGGAGCTTGGCAACCTCGTCAAATCGCGTTTCAATCTACGGGATATCGCGCTCCCCTTCATGCAGAATCTGCATGCAGAGCTGGGCGAAGCGATCAACCTTGGCATTCGCGACGGTGACGAGATTATCTATCTTGAACGCACGTCCAGCGGGAGAGCGCTGGTCCGCGTCGTGTACCTGGTCGGCGCCCGGGCGCCATTGCACCTGACCTCCCTGGGCAAACTGTTTCTGGCCATGGATGCTTCCGCCAACGTTCGCGCCTATGCTCAGCGGACCGGCTTGTCAGGCAAAACATCGCATTCCCTGACCGACCTTGGACGGCTGGAGAAAGAACTGGACACGATCCGGAAAACCGATCTGGCCTACGACAACGAGGAAGCCGAACTCGGCCTGCGCTGTGTGGCCGCGCCCATCCGCGATGATGAAGGAACGATCGTGGCCGCCTTGTCCATCTCCGCACCGACGGACCGGCACAATCCGCAATGGGCAGAGCGGCTACAGGAAACGACGGCAGCGATTTCGCGGGCGCTTGGTTATCATCCGCCGGCAGGCAGCACCAAGGGTTAGAGCATATCGCCGGTGTGGCGTATCGCGACGAGGCGGCCCGGCAGTTCCGCCGCAGCATGATCCACGGGCGCCGCGTACTTATGCATGGCATAAGTATTCTCCATCCAGCGGCGAATCCGGTTGGCATCCCCCACGCGCGTCAGTCTTCCAGCGGAATCAAGCAGGACGATAACCACCGGTTTGCCGGCAACTCGGGCCTGCATGACCAGGCACTTTCCCGCTTCATGGATATAGCCGGTTTTGGAAAGTCCGACATCCCACGAAGCGCTTTTCACAAGGGGGTTCGTGTTGTGAAACTCCAAAGGCTGTCCGGCGATTTCCACCGTCGCTTCCGGCGTCGTGGAGAATTCACGGATCAGGGGATAACGGTGAGCCGCCCTGACCATTTTCACAAGATCCTGGGCAGTCGAAACGTTGTTGCTGGTCAACCCGGTCGGATCCTCAAAATGCGTATCCACCATCCCCAAAGCCCTGGCCTTGGCGTTCATGGCCGCTATGAACGCCTGTTCGCCGGCAGGATAGTGGCGCGCCAAGGCATGCGCCGCACGGTTCTCGGACGACATCAAGGCCAGCAGCAAAGCCGTCTCCCGGGTCATGGATGCCCCCACGTGCAGGCGCGAACGGCTGCCGCGCAGATAATCCACGTCCTCGTCGCCGATAGCGATGTTGGCGTGCAGATCGGGGGCGCCGTCCAGCACCACCATGGCGGTCATCAACTTGGTAATCGAGGCGATAGGCACCACGGCATCCACATTTTTCTGGTACAGCGTCCCGCCGCCGCTCTGCTCCACGACCAAGGCGGAGCCGGATTGCACAGCCAGCCTGCCGTCGCTCGGCGCGTCACTGCGCACCGCTGCCGTTTTATTGACATTGGCTTTCTTTTTTCCAGGCTTCGCGGCCGTTTTTTTTGCGGCCGGCGCTTTTGCAGCAGCGGACTTGGCCTTGCTGTTCACAGCAGACGCTTTCTTGGCGGGGGGCCTCGCGCTCTTCGCCTTGCTGCTCGTAGAAACCGTTTTGGTTTTGCTTTTTTCGGCCGCAGAAAGGCCGGCCATCGGAGCAAGGCCAACCCCAAGCATGATGACGAGAATCAACAATGACTTTGGCTTGAATTTCATCGAAACGCCCCTTGGCTCCATACCTCGAATAAAGACTACACAACAAATAAAAAAAACTCAAGAAAAATAATGCGATAAGACAAACAATTAAGAAAAGACTTGAAAAACAATCCGTTCTTCGACTTAATCATGGCCAGAAAGGTTCAAACAGCGTTTGCTCCGGAAATAGCGCAAGGAGCACCCGACGACGCATCCGGTCGGAGGCAGCGGCATCGCAGTTGCCGCAAGGCGGCAAGGACATGCACATAGCCGTCGGCCGATGATTTTCCCTACTGGCCATCTGGTTATGCCAATACAAAATAGTAGCCCTTGGCGCGAAAATTCCCTTATGGAATTATGGTAGACTTTACAATCCCGCAATGTGGTGGAAATATTGCGTTACTCTTCTGTTGACGCTGGCTTGATCCGATTGCCAGCTGTTGCTTTTGCCATGAATTGATGATCGAGATTTGTTACTCCGCCGACCAGAATCCACAAGGCGCATTCAGCAATTCCGCATCGAAAGATGTCTTTCCTGTTTTTTTCAACCGTTCTACTAGATAAGAGTGTATGCCATGACGCAAACTGTCCCAATCAATGCCCCCGATTATGTCAAGCACGAAGGCCTGAAGAAGTGGGTCGCCGAGATCGCTGCCCTGACAACCCCCGAAAAAGTAGTATGGGCTGATGGATCGCAAGAAGAATACGATCGTCTGTGCCAGGAGCTGGTCGATGCCGGCACCTTTGTCAAGCTGAAGAAACGCAAGAACTCCTTCCTCGCCCAATCCGACCCCTCCGACGTTGCCCGCGTCGAAGACCGCACCTACATCTGCTCGGAAAAGCAGGAAGATGCCGGCCCGACCAATAACTGGGAAGACCCGAAAAAGATGCGCGAAACCCTGAGCGGCCTGTTCAAAGGCTGCATGAAGGGCCGCACGATGTACGTCATCCCGTTCTCGATGGGCCCGATCGGTTCGCCGATTGCCCAGATCGGAGTGGAAATCACCGATTCGGCCTACGTCGTGGTCAACATGCGCATCATGACCCGCATGGGCAAGGACGTTTTCCCCGTCCTCGGCACGAACGGCATTTTCGTTCCTTGCGTGCATTCGATCGGCGCACCGAAAGAACCCGGCCAGAAAGATCCGAAGTGGCCCTGCAACCCGACCGTCAAGTACATCGTCCACTACCCCGAAACCCGCGAAATCTGGTCCTACGGTTCGGGTTACGGCGGCAACGCGCTGCTCGGCAAGAAGTGCCTGGCGCTGCGCATCGCATCGAACATGGCGCGTGATGACGGCTGGATGGCCGAGCATATGCTGATCCTCGGCGTCGAATCGCCTGAAGGCCAAAAGCACTACGTCGCCGCCGCTTTCCCGTCGGCCTGCGGCAAGACCAACTTCGCCATGCTCGTGCCGCCCAAGGCCATGACCGGCTGGAAGATCACCTGCATCGGTGACGACATCGCCTGGATCAAGCCGCGCAAGGACAAGGACGGTACCACCCGCCTCTACGCCATCAACCCCGAAGCCGGCTTCTTCGGCGTTGCCCCGGGCACGAACGAGAAGACCAATTTCAACGCCATGGCTTCTCTCGCCGAAAACACCATCTTCACCAACGTCGCGCTGACCGACGATGGCGATGTATGGTGGGAAGGCATGGGCCCGGCTCCTGCCCACGCCATCGATTGGCAGGGCAATGAGTGGACGCCGGAAATCGGCAAGGAAAAGGGCGTCAAGGCCGCTCACCCGAACTCCCGCTTCACGGCGCCGGCTTCGCAGTGCCCCTGTATCGACAAGGACTGGTCCAACGCCGACGGCGTACCCATCTCGGCCTTCCTGTTCGGCGGCCGCCGCGCATCGACCGTGCCGCTGGTGTGCCAATCCACCGACTGGGAACACGGCGTTTATACCGCCGCGACCCTCGGTTCGGAAACGACCGCTGCCGCCTTCGGCGCGCAGGGCGTCGTCCGCCGCGACCCGTTCGCCATGCTGCCGTTCTGCGGCTACCACATGGCCGACTACTACAGCCATTGGCTGAAGATGGGTCCCGTTCCCAGCAAGGCCATTCCGATCTTCATGGTCAACTGGTTCCGCATGAACGAGAAGGGCGAGTTCGCCTGGCCGGGCTTTGGCGACAACGCCCGCGTTCTCAAGTGGATCATCGACCGTTGCGAAGGCCGCGTTTCCGGCAAGCCGTCGGCGCTCGGTACGGTACCCAACTACGAGGAAATCGATTGGCGCGGCAGCGATTTCAGCAAGGAGCAGTTCGCCAACGTCACCAGCCTGGACAAAAAGGCGTGGCTCAGCGAACTCGAAGGCGTCAAGGAATGGTTCGCCAAGATGGGCGCCAAGATGCCGGCCAAGCTGGTTGAGATCCGCGACGAACTCGAAGCCAAGTTCAAGGCTCTCTGATTCGCTTCCGATTGCAAGGACAGAAAAGCCGCCCGCGGGCGGCTTTTCTTATGGCATCGCAAGCAAGGAACATAATTCCATTTATGAATCGTGAGTGACACGAAGCCGAGCCGAAGACAGTGCTGCAGCAGGGCAAGGCGAAGGCGGCAAAGGCACTCGCGATTTATAAATGGAATGAAATCTTCACATTGGCACTTTCACCAACTCGAAGCAGGTCTGCCCCTGCGCGTTGCTCGCCAGCCTCAACGAATACCCCGCGGACTCCGCCTGCTTGGCGGCATGGTAAAGCCCGATCCCCAAGCCGTTCTCCGAAGCCACCGGGGCCTGCAACAAGCTGAGCAGAATTTCCCTGCGCACCGGGCTGCCGCTATCGCAGACCCGCAACATCCGCGCATCGGGGGCAATGGACACCCGTATCCGAATCCCGTTTTCGCTCTGGCGCTTGGTTATGGCGTTGTGCAGCGTGTTGTCGGCCACGCTGTCGAAAAGCGCCGCGGGAAGCGTTGCCTGGCTATTGAACTCGACTGGCTCGAAATCAATTTCGTTCTGGGAAAAGCGCTGCTGCAGCGCCTCCCACCATACGCCGGCCGGCATCTCCTCGCCTGCCGAAATCTGCGTGGCGGCCCCATCCCCCTGAGGCGCCTGCAGTTTCGACAAAGTCTGCTGCAAGCGCAAGCCAATCTGCGGAAGCTGCCGCCGAAGCAATTGATGCAGCGCCCCGGCATCTCTCTCATCCGAGGATTGCATCATGTAGCACAGGCTGTCGAGCGACTGCAGCAGATTCTTCACGTCATGCGTCAAGCGCGCGCCGGTCTCATGAACGGCGCGCAGGTAACTCATGCGCTGCAATTCCCTCGCCCGCCATTTGGCCAGGTAATACTCATTGGCCAGCTGCGCCAACAGCTGGAAATGCATGATCAGAACGGGACTTAGCGGTTGCTCCGTATATATCGTCAATACCAGCGGGTGATGCCGGAACATCTGCTTGTGCGCAGACGCCTTCCCAAGCATTCCGCTTCCTGCCTCGGCTCCGGGAGACGGCGCCCATTCCCCCCCCACGACCCATGGCGAATCGAACGCCATCAGCTGTTCGCATATCAGCCCCATGAACCGGTCCGGATCGTTCTCCTTTTCCGAGCACTCCATCAGGACCCGCAGCCAGGTATCGAAGGGCAGGCTGATCGACATCATGTATTGCGAGAACAAAATGCCAAGGCCACCGAACCGCGGCCGCGGATTCCACAGCCAGGCGATCAGGAACAGCAGTACGGCCACGCAGAGCACCGTCCGGGACAGCGCCACGAAATACAGGCTCTTCTGCAACAGCATGAACGCCAGACCGCCCAGAACCAGCACGGAGATCAGCAGAAAAATGAACAGGCTGTAAAAAAAATCGACAATCCCGCGCCCGGACAGGTTTTTTTCTTCTTCCCGGAAAAACGGCATGACAAGCATTCCCAAAAATAGCGACGGCGCCGCCCAGGCGAATTCCTTTTCAAGGGAAAGCCCTACCGAGGCTGAATCCGGTACCACTTTCGGCACCAGCCAGATCAGCACGGCCCCTACCAGATAAGCGAATGCCATTAGATAGGGAATGCGCAGCGACGCCCGGCTCACCCGCATGACCCGCCCCCCCAGCAGGGATGCGAGGACGGTCGTCCACACGATCAGCAGCCACCAGCCGAACAGCCAGCAGCCTGCCGCCAGCATCAGGGCAATCACCGTCAAATCGCTGTAATCGAGCTTGCGTTCGGTCCGGAAAAAGGGTTGCCAGAGGATGAAAAAGCCGAGATCGACCAGCCAGAGCGTCAAGCCGATCGTGGTATCGCCCGCCAGCAGGGTCAAATGCAGCACCGCCAGCATGCCCAGCAGAACCCACCGCTGGCGTTCCCGCAAGAAGTTTCCCAGCCTTCCCAAGATACCGATTTGTCTCACTTGTCATCCCACGTATCTGTCAGCAAACAGACAAAAAAAACGGCACGCAGTCCAAATATCCACAACACCTGTCGGGATTTCGTCATATTTTGGCCAAACTCCAGCAATTTTTAAGAGAAATAATTGGCACAAAATGTGCTTGGTCTATTGCACAACGATAATTGTTTTTGTGTGGAGCGCAATATGAGGAAGCGGCACATAAGAAAAATCCAGCACGGTTTTACGCTGGTCGAAATCGCGATTGTACTCGTCATCATTGGTCTGCTGCTGGGCGGCGTGCTCAAGGGGCAGGAACTGATCAACAGTGCGAAAGTCAAGAATTTCATAAATGACTTCAAGACAGTGCCGCTATTTATTTATGGTTATCAGGACAAATACAAGGCGTTGCCTGGCGATGACAAAAATGCAAAAACCCATCTTGGCACAGCCGCCACACTGTCCCCGACAGCGACGACTCTTGGAAATGGCAGAATTGAAGGAAACTACAACTCGGTGCTAGACACAGATGAATCTGTCGCATTTTGGCAGCAGGTTCGGCTAGCCAATCTAGCTTCGGGCCCCACCGATTTTTCAAGTGCGGCTGCCATAGCAGCTGCCCTCCCCACTAATGCAGATGGTGGACGCATTGGAATTCAGAGCACTTCGCCAATCACGGGAATGACAGGATCGTATTTCGTTTGTTCGGATGCCATTCAAGGCAGATTCGCAAAGCAGATAGATGTCACCATGGATGATGGCAATACTGCAACAGGATCCGTCCGTGTAATGGCATCAGGCTATTCGGGGACAGCCAAAAGTGCTATCCCCACGACAGGAACAACGGGAACGGATGGAGTTACATCTACGGGAATTGTTGATGGAGACACATACACTGTTTGTGTCGCTTTCTAAAAAATAATCTCTCGTTTAAAAAACCCGGCTTTGGTGGGCTTTTTGTTTGTGCAACACACTATCTATCCTATGCCACTGTCAGCTTTGCATAGGACAGTTTCAGCCATTTCAGGCCATGCGCGCCGAAATTCACCTGGACGTTCGCCTCCTCACCCAGCCCTTCCGCTGAAACAATAACGCCAAGGCCAAATTTGGCGTGCTGTACGTTCTGCCCTATGCGGAAGCCACCTACACTCTCTGTCTCACCATAAGCCCTACCTTTCTGTTTCGTCGCAGACGGCGCGGACGCATAGGCGGACACCCCACCCACCTTGCGCAGCAGTTCCTCCGGCAATTCGTCGAGAAAGGCCGAGGGCACGCAATAGCGCGTCTGGCCGTGCAGCATGCGCGTCTGCGCGTGTGTCAGGTAAAGGCGTTTACGCGCGCGCGTCACGGCCACGTACATGAGCCGCCGCTCTTCCTCCAGGCCGTCGCGCTCCTGCGAGGCGTTTTCGTGCGGGAAGAGGCCGTGCTCCAGCCCGGTGATGAACACAGCGTCGAATTCAAGCCCCTTGGCGGCATGCACGGTCATCAGCTGCACGGCGTCCTGCCCCTCGCCCGCCTGCAGTTCGCCGGCTTCGAGCGAGGCATGAGCCAGGAAGGAGGCCAGCGGGTCCGCTCCGTCCGGGTTGGTCAGGGCATCGTTTTCCTCCTGCAGGAAACTGCTGGCGGCGTTGATCAGCTCGTCAAGGTTCTCCAGGCGCTCGCGCCCTTCCTTCTCGGCAAGATAGTGCTGGCGCAAGCCGCTTTTTTCGATGAGGTGGTCGATGACTTCCGGCAGCGGCAGCCCTTCCGTTTCGCGGCGCAGCGTTTCGACCAGCCGGATGAAGTGCCCGACCGCCGTGCCAGCCTTGCCGGTCAGGCTGGCGGCGGCGTTGTACAGACTGCAGTTGGCGCAGTGCGCCGCCTCCTGCAGGGCTTCGACGCTGCGGCTGCCGATGCCGCGCGCCGGGAAATTGACGACGCGGGAGAAAGCCGTGTCGTCATCCGGATTGGCAATCAGGCGTAAATAGGCCAGCGCATGCTTGACCTCCTGCCGATCGAAGAAGCGCAGCCCGCCATAGACGCGGTACGGCACCCCGGAGGTGAACAGCTGATGTTCGAGCACGCGCGACTGGGCGTTGGAGCGGTAAAGCAGCGCGATCTGCTGACTCGAAAGGCCTTCGCGGATCAGCTCCCGCGTTTCGTCGACGATGAAACGCGCTTCGTCGAGGTCGGAAAATCCTTCGAACACGCGGATCTGTTCGCCCGCACCGGCGGCGGTCCACAGGTTTTTGCCGAGCCGCTCGCGGTTGTTCTTGATCAGCGCGTTGGCGGCATCGAGGATGTTGCCGTGCGAGCGGTAGTTCTGTTCGAGCCGGATGATGTTCTGGACGGCAAACTCGCGCTCCATATCGCGCATGTTGCCGACTTCGGCGCCGCGGAAGGCGTAGATCGACTGATCGTCGTCCCCGACGACGAACAGGCAGGCGCCGCTCGCCGGCGGCTGGCCGCCGTCATGCCCGGCAAGCAGCTTCAACCAGGCATACTGCAGGCGGTTGGTGTCCTGGAATTCATCGACGAGAATGTGCCGGAAACGTTCCTGATAATGCCGGCGCAAGGGTTCGTTGCGGTTCAGCAGCTCGTAGGTGCGCAGCAGCAGCTCGGCAAAATCGGCCACGCCCTCGCGCTGGCACTGCGCGTCGTATTCGGCATACAGCTCGACGCGGCGGCGCGTGTAATCGTCATACGCCTCGGCCTGGGCGGCGCGAATGCCCTGCTCCTTGTGGGCGTTGATGAAATAGGCCAGTTCGCGCGGCGGGTACTTTTCGTCGTCGACGTTGAGATTTTTCAGCAGCCGCTTGATCGCCGAGAGCTGGTCGGCCATGTCCAGGATCTGGAACAATGCCGGCAGGCCAGCCTCGCGATGGTGCGTGCGCAACAGGCGGTTGCACAGCCCGTGGAAGGTGCCGATCCATATGCCGCGCGCGCTGTTGCCAAGGTTCATCGGCAACAGCGCCGACAGGCGCGCCTGCATTTCCTTCGCCGCCTTGTTGGTGAAGGTGACGGCCAGAATGCCCTGCGGACTGACCTGCCCCGTCGACACCAGCCAGGCGATACGCGTCGTCAACACGCGTGTCTTGCCGCTGCCGGCTCCGGCCAGAATCAAGGCGTGCTGCGGTGGCAAGGTTACGGCGGCAAGCTGTTCGGGGTTGAGATTGGCAAGCAGATCGGACATGGGCGTCATTCACTTAAGAATCAACCGGAATTATACCGGCCATCTTCCCGCCGCCCGCCATAAGAGGAACTTTCCGTGACTGGGCAGTTCGAAATCAGGACAGGCGCACGGAGGCGCCGAGGTCCGCGCATCCAGCGCGGTGAAGCAAGGCCGGCAGCATTTTCGCGCTTTTTTTGGAACGGCCGCTGCGGCCGTGCATTACAAATGTCGCCGGCTTATTACAAATTGACCCCCCAACCGTTAGGCAGTACGATTACTACCTTCGATCAACTGTAAATTGGAATAAAACCATGAATGCCCCCCTGGTAAAACCGGGTGTTATCTCCGGTGACGATCTGCAATCCCTTTTCTCCTTCGCCAAGGCCCGCAAGTTCGCCATGCCGGCCGTCAACGTCATCAATACCAGCACGGTCAACGCCGTCATGGAAACCGCCGCCGAACTCAAATCGCCGGCCATCATCCAGTTTTCCAACGGCGGCGCCCAATTCTATGCCGGCAAGGCCATGAACAACGACGGGCAGCGCGCCTGCATCGCCGGCGCCGTTTCGGGCGCGCACCATGTCCACGCCCTGGCCGAAATGTACGGCGCCAGCGTCGTTCTGCACACCGACCACGCCGCCAAGAAACTCCTGCCCTGGATCGACGGCCTGCTCGACGCCGGGGAGCAATACTTCAAGGCCCATGGCAAGCCGCTGTTCAGCTCGCACATGCTCGACCTGTCGGAAGAGCCGCTGCATGAAAACATCGAAATCTGCGCGCGCTACCTCGAACGCATGAGCAAAATCGGCATGACGCTGGAAATCGAGCTCGGCGTCACTGGCGGCGAGGAGGACGGCGTCGACAATAGCGGCGTTGACAGCTCGCGGCTCTATACGCAGCCCGAAGACGTGGCCTATGCCTACGAGGAGCTCCTGAAAGTCAGCAAGCGTTTCACCATCGCCGCTTCCTTCGGCAACGTGCATGGCGTTTACAAACCCGGCAACGTCAAGCTGCAGCCGATCATCCTGAAGAACTCGCAGGAATACATCCAGAAGAAATTCAACACCGCCGCGCACCCGATCGACTTCGTGTTCCACGGCGGCTCTGGTTCGACGCTGGAGGAAATCCGCGAGGCCATCTCCTACGGCGTCATCAAGATGAACATCGACACCGACACGCAGTGGGCCTTCTGGGACGGCGTCCGCGGCTTCTACAAGAAGAACGAGGGCTATCTGCAAGGCCAGATCGGCAACCCGGAAGGCGACGACAAGCCGAACAAGAAGTACTACGACCCGCGCGCCTGGCTGCGCAAAGGCGAGGAGTCGTTCAAGGAGCGGCTCAAGCAGGCGTTCACCGATCTGAACAACATCGGCACGTTGGGCTGACCGTTTTTTCGGCCCCGCAATCAAGAATGCCGGTTCGTCAATGAGCCGGCATTTTTTCGTCCATTTTTCCTACCACGCCAGCCCGGCCACGCTTGAGCAATTTGCCCAGGCGGCGTTCGGCCTCGGCCCTGCTCCGGCAGGCATCGCCAACGAAGGCATTGCAGGCCGCCCAGCGGCCGTTCGGCAGGCGGATCGCCGCGACGCTGCGCCCGCCATCCACGGTCGCCAGAACACACCCAGACTCTTCCCTTTCCCAGGAGGCCGCCACCAGGTCCATGGCCTCGTCCTGCGGCACGTGCAGGCCGACCAGCGCATCGATCGGCGAATCGTGCTCGGCGCAGATCACGGCGGGAAAATACAGCGGGGCTGGGGCATGCGTATCCATTACCGGGATTTCTAACACGGATGGGATTTTTTTGCAGCCGTGCCGGAAGCTTCTGCCTGTAGAATTGTCTACTTCATCGCTGCCTCACGGAGCTCATGCCCGATGCAATTTGATCTTGCCATCGTTGGCGGAGGTCTGGCCGGACTGTCCCTGGCCTGCGCCCTGCGCGAAACCCGCCTGAAAATAGCCCTGGTCGAATCGGCCCCCGCGCCGATACGCCCCCAAGGGTGGGATACACGCGTTTACGCCCTGACGCCCGCCAATGCGGAGTTCCTTGCACGGATCGGCATCTGGAAGCATCTGGAGAAAGAGCGCATCGCGCCGGTGCATGCCATGAAAATTTTCGGCGACAGGCACGCCCGGCTAGCCTTCTCCGCTTACGAAGCGGGAATTTCCGAGCTGGCCTGGATACTCGAATCGTCGCTGATGTCCTGCGAGCTGTGGGAAAGCGCCAAACGGCTGGGTAACCTGACCCTGCTGCATCCGGCTTCGCCGCAGCGTATCGAGATAACGGACGACGCGGCGTGCTTGACGCTGGCCGGCGGCGAAACTCTGCGCGCGAAGCTCCTGGTCGGCGCCGATGGGCGCGACTCCTGGCTGCGCGAAGCCGCAGGCCTTGCCGCCCGGAATTATCCCTATGGAGAAATGGGTGTCGTTGCCAATTTCTCCTGTGAAAAGCCGCACCGGAACACCGCCAGGCAATGGTTCCGCCAGGACAGCACTTTGGCCTGGCTGCCGCTTCCCGGGCAGCGGATTTCCATGGTCTGGTCCGTCGCGAACGAACGCGCCCGCGAACTTCTTTCCCTGCCGGCAGAAGAGTTGTGTACGCGTGTTTCCCAGGCAGGCAGCTTCGAACTGGGAGCGCTGGAGCCGATAACTCCCGCGGCGGCCTTTCCGTTGCGCCTGATGCACGTTCCCTCGACAGTCGCTCCGCGGCTGGCGCTGGTTGGCGATGCCGCGCACGGCATCCACCCGCTGTCCGGGCACGGCATCAACCTCGGTTTCCAGGATGCCGACGCACTCGCCCGGCTTCTGGCCGCGACGCCCGAATGGCAGGATATCGGCAGTCTGCGCCTGCTACAGCGCTATCAGCGCGCCCGGCGCGAGGAAACCCTCCTGATGCAGACGACGACGCATGCCCTGCACGGCCTTTTTCATGAGACACTTCCGGGCCTTGGCGTTCTGCGCAACGTAGGCATGGAACTGACCGACAGATTGCCAGTCGTAAAGAACCTGCTTGTACGCTACGCGGCCGGTTCCTTGTAATTCCCTGTTTTTGTTTCCGAATGGAGATGCAACATGTTGAAGAAACTCCTCGCTCTCACCCTGGCCGCGCTTTTCAGTCTGTCGGCAATTGCCGATGAGGCCAGCATAAAGAAGGCGTTGGAAACCAAGCTTGGCGGCAAAATCAGCAGCGTGACCAAGACCCCCTATCTCGACCTTTACGAAGTCTATGCCGAGGGGCAGATTTTCTACACCGACGAAAAAATGTCGGCCATTCTCGCCGGACCGCTGTTCGACGGAAAGACGATGAAAAACGTTACGTCGGAACGGCTGCAGAAATTGAACACCATCGATTTCTCCGGTTTGCCGCTCGACCTCGCGATCAAGCTGGTTCGCGGCAACGGCAAACGCGTTCTTGCCACCTTCGAGGATCCCAACTGCGGCTACTGCAAAAAGCTGGCGCAGGAACTGGCCGAGTTGAACGACATCACCGTCTACACCTTCCTCATGCCCATCCTCTCGCCCGACTCGCTCGAAAAAGCCCAGAAAATCTGGTGTTCGACCGACAGGGGCAGAGCTTGGCGGGAGTGGATGATCAACGGCAAGGCCCCTCAAGGGAAAGGCGACTGCGATACCACCGCCATAGAGAAAACCGTCGAACTCGGCCACAAGCTGTCCATCACGGGCACGCCGACGCTTTTCTTCACCGACGGCTCCCGCATACCCGGCGCGGCGCCGATGCCCCAGATCGAAAAACGCCTGGAGCAGACCATGCAGGCAAGCAGCGGCAAATAACCGTCCTGTCAGTGAGCCCGCTGATGGGCAGGCTCACTGGATTTGCTCCGAAAACTACTGAACAGCGCCAATCCCGCCGCAGGATTCCTCCCCACCACGCCTGCGTGGCGCTACAGCTGGAAAGCCAGCCAGAGCAGCAATCCCTCGCTCAGTTCGCGCAGCAGCCCGGGATGGCGGGATGTATAAAGCCGGCATTCCTTTCGGTGCGCCTCGACCCACTGCGTAAACGCCGAAACGGCGCGCCGGTCATAGAATGCGACCATCATCTCGTAATTGAGAAACAGGCTGCGCCCGTCGAGATTGGCGGATCCTGCCAGCGCCAGATCGTCGTCGATCAACACGGCCTTGGCGTGCACCATCTCCGGATGCAGCCAGACCCTCCCCCCCGAAGCCACCAGATCGCGCAACGCCCGGTGGCGGACGAAATCGGCCAGCCGGTGATTGGATTTCTCCGGCAAGACGATATCCACCTGGACGCCGCGCCGCGCCGCCAGCATCATTGCCGTTAGCAGCGCGGGGTCCGGCACGAAATAGGGGGTCACGGCCAGAATCCGCTTCTGCGAAGTAAAACAGGCGGAGATCAACAGCGTGAACAGCGTGTCGTCCGGCCGGTCCGGCCCGCTGTCTATCAGCTGCGCCATCGCAGAGGCCGTGCCGGCCTCCGCGATCTGCTGGCCGGCCGGCTCGGCCGTGGCTTTGTTCAGCCGCGCCTCGGGCAATTCGCGGTTGGTGGCGAACGCCCAGTCCTGCTCGAACTGTTGTTGCGCCTGGACGACGAGTTCGCCGTCCAGATCGAAGCTGAGATCTACCCAGGGTCTGCGCCTCAGGAGGGAATGCGGGTCGCCCTCGAAGTATTCCGCCGACAGATTTCGCCCGCCGCACCACAGGTATTTCCCGTCGGCCACCACCATCTTGCGGTGGTTACGCAGATTAGTCCGTCCCCGCCGCGGCGACTTGAACGGCGGAATGAAGCGGACGACCTCGACACCGGCGCGTTCCAGGTCTTTCAAATCCGTATAGCCGCCCAGATAAATCCCGATGCCGTCGATCAGGAAACGCACGCGGACGCCGACCTGCGCGCGACGCTTGAGCAGCCCGGCGATCTCGACGCCCAATGCATCGCGCCCGAGCAGAAAGGTCGAGACATCCAGACTCACGGTGGCACCATCGATGATGCGCCGCAGGGCATGCAGCGCCTGGTGGCCGTCCTTGTGGAGAACCAGCCCCACGTAAGGCACAGGCCCCGGCAGCCCCATCGCCGCCCCCAGTTGCAGCGCGCGTGCAACCGTCGGCGATGCCGCTGCCAGCGGCGGCGCCGGCGGCCGCTCGCCCGAAAGCGCGCGGAAGTGAGCCACTTTCCGGCTACCGAACGCAAGGTACAGCGGCAAGGTCAGATATGGCAACAACAAGATGCCCAGAACCCAGGCGATCGCAGCGGAAGGATGGCGGCGTTGATTCAGACTTTGCGATGCGGCGACGTAGATGACGAGACCGGTAATCGCCAGGATGATATCCAGCACTTCCCAGTGTTCGCCAATGAAATCAGTCAGCATCGACATGAAATCCCTCATCGTCACAGTCTCCCGAGCAGCCAACGGCCCCGCCGCTGCAAAGCGTTTCCCGCATCATACCGGGAATATCCCCATTCTTCGTCCACGCCGCCGGTCAAGACGCCATCTGCCTAAAATGTTCTACACTTGAACATCATCAAAATAAGGAGGGTACCGTGGGGAAAAACAATCTCAAGACTCGCTTGCAGCAAGGCGAACATATCCTGGGAACGATGATCAGCGTTTTCGACAATCCGGAAATCGCCAAGATCCTCAAGGTGTGCGGCTATGACTTTTTCATCGTCGATTGCGAGCATGGCAGTTTCAATTTCGGCTCCGTGGCAAAAATCCTGGCGATGGCGCGGGAATGCGCAATTGCCGGCCTCGTCCGCGTACCGGAAGTCCGGCGCGAAGTCGTCTTGAAATTCATGGAAATGGGTGCCGCCGGCCTGCTGCTCCCGAACACCGATACGCCTGAACAGGCTCGGGCGCTGGTCGAGCATGCCAAGTACCTGCCGCTGGGCAGGCGCGGCGTATCTATGCTGAACGCACACACCGGGTATGAAAAAGTTGAGGATCCGGTCCGCTACATGAGGGACACCAACGCCGACACCATCCTCATGGTGCAGGTGGAATCACCGCTCAGCGTGAAGAATATCGACGCCATCCTCGATGTTGACGGCATAGACGCCGCACTCATCGGTCCGCACGATCTGACTCAGAGCATGGGAGTCTATACCCAGTTCTCCCACCCCGAATACATCGCGGCGCTCGACCGCGTTGTCGAATCGGCGCGCGGGAAGGGAAAATTCTCGGGAATCCACCTGATGTCGAGCAGCGCTCTGCGGCCGTGGATCGAGAAGGGCATGACCCTGAATCTTTGCGGAAACGATGCCAGCTTCCTGATGAATGCGGCAAGTCGCGCCGTCGAGGAAGTCAAAAGCATTTCGGCCGCCGGATAGTCCCCGGCTTTCGGTTGTATCGCCTACGAAATGCCATGGGGCGGCCAGATTGCCGCCCCATGATGGTTTGTTCCCGAGCGCGCGGGCTGCGAAGGGCTATTCCACGGTAACCGATTTCGCCAGGTTGCGCGGTTTGTCGACATCGGTGCCCCGCACCAGGGCAACATGGTAGGCCAGCAATTGCAGGGGAACGACATGCAACAGGGCGGAAAGCTGCCCGTAGTGCTCTGGCAGGCGCAGCAAATGGGTACCCTCGCTTTCATGCATTTCGCTGTCCGCGTCGGCAAACACATACAGTTCGCCGCCCCTTGCGCGCACTTCCTGCAGGTTCGATTTGAGTTTTTCCAGCAGGGCATCGTTCGGCGCCACGGCAATTACCGGCATTTCCTTGTCAACCAGCGCCAGCGGGCCGTGTTTCAATTCCCCTGCCGGGTAGCCCTCGGCATGAATGTAGGAGATTTCCTTGAGCTTCAACGCTCCCTCGAGAGCGATCGGGTAATGCCGCCCGCGCCCGAGGAAGAGCGCATGCTGTTTCATGGCGAAACGTTCCGCCCAGGCCTGGATCTGCGGTTCGAGTTCAAGCACCCGGGATACGGCGATCGGCAGGTGGCGCAGTTGCCGCAGTTCGGATGCCTCCTGCTCGGGCGAAAGCCTGCCGCGCAATTTGGCGATGATCAGCGCCAGCAGATACAGGGCTGCCAGCTGGGTGGTAAAGGCCTTGGTCGACGCCACCCCGATTTCCGGACCGGCGCGCGTGATGAAGCGCAAGGCGTTTTCCCGCACCAGAGTGGATTCCGGCACGTTGCAGATGCACAGGGTATGCCGCATCCCGCGGGATTTTGCATATTCCAGCGCGGCCAGCGTATCGGCCGTTTCGCCGGATTGCGACAGCGTCACCACCAGGGTGTGCGGATCGGAGACCGATTCGCGGTATCGGTACTCGCTGGCGACCTCGACATTGCATTGGATACCGGCAATCGCCTCCAGCCAGTAGCGCGCCACCAGCCCCGCGTGGTAGCTGGTGCCGCAGGCGATGATCAGCACCTGGCCGATATCCTTGAAGATCGTTTCGCTGTCGGCACCGAACAGTCCGGGCTGGATGCTGCGCGCCGTACCCAGCATTTCCAGGGTGTTCGTCAGCGCCGCCGGCTGCTCGAAAATTTCCTTCTGCATGTAATGGCGGTATTGCCCGAGTTCGATGGCGTCGGCCAACAATCCCGACTCGGTCTCGGCACGCGAAACCGACGTACCGTCGACGCGCGTGATGCGGTAACCGCTCCGGGTGATTTCGGCGCAGTCGCCGTTGTCCAGGTAAACGATCCGCCGCGTCACCTGCACCAGTGCCGAGGCATCGGATGCCGCATAATTGCCCTCGTCCGACAGGCCAAGGAGCAGCGGCGAGCCCTCGCGCGCCACGATCAGCCGGCCCGGCTCGGTCTCGCGCAGAACCGCCAGCGCGTAGGCGCCTTGCAGTTGCGCAATGGCTGCCCGTGTCGCCGTGAAAAAATCCGCGTTCTTTTTCAGCTCTGATGCAATCAGGTGTGCAACGACTTCCGTGTCGGTTTCCGAACTGAAGACGTAGCCCTCTGCCTTCAGGCGGTTGCGCAGAAGCTCGTGGTTCTCGATGATGCCGTTATGCACGACGGCCAAGCCGTCCGAGACATGCGGGTGAGCATTCCGTTCGCTGGGCACGCCATGCGTCGCCCAGCGCGTATGGGCGATACCGATATTGCCGCTGGCGCTGGCATCCCGGGTTTGTACCTCCAGCTCCGCCACCCTGCCGACTGAGCGCAGCCGCTGCAGCCCGGCGTGATTGACCAGCGCTAGGCCGGCCGAGTCGTACCCGCGGTATTCCAGCCGGCGCAGCCCTTCCAGAAGGACCGGAACGATATTGCGGTCAGCGACCGCCGCAACGATGCCACACATAACAAATCCTGTAATGAATTGAGTATAGGAAAGAGGATGGCGCCCCGTCGATAGGGCATTCTACTCCCCGGTCCCCGCCTTTTACGTCCAATTTTTTCACGACGCCTTCGCCTTCACCGGCCTTTTCCAGCCGGGGATGGACTGCTGTTCGACCCGCGAGATCGTCAGGGTGTCCGCTGGCGCATCCCTGGTCAGCGTGGTCCCTGCGCCCAGCGTCGCTCCGCGCCCGACCGTGACCGGCGCGACCAGTTGGGTATCCGAGCCGATGAAGACGTCGTCCTCGATGATCGTCCGCTGCTTATCGGCGCCGTCGTAATTGCAGGTGATGGTGCCTGCACCGACATTTACCCGGCTGCCGATCACGGCATCGCCGATATATGCCAGGTGGTTTACCTTCGAATGGGCCGCGATTCTCGTTTTCTTGATTTCGACGAAGTTGCCGACATGCACATCCTCGGCAAGTTCGGTTTCCGGGCGCAGGCGGGCGAACGGCCCGATGACGCCATCCGCGCCGACAACGGCGTCCTCGATGTGCGTAAAGGCCGCCAAGCGCGTGCCGGCGCCGATACGGGCGTTCTTTATCACGCAGTTGGGGCCGACCTCGACGGCTTCGTCGAGCACGACGTGCCCTTCGAACACACAATTGACGTCGATGAAAACGTCGCGCCCGCACTCCAGTTTGCCGCGCACGTCGAAACGCAACGGGTCGGCGAGGCGCACGCCACGCTCCATGAATTCCTCGGCGAGGCTGCGCTGGGCGACACGCTCCAACTCGGCCAGTTGCACCTTGCTGTTGACGCCCAGCACTTCCCATTCGTGTTTCGGATTGGCGGTGCGCACCGGCACGTTTTCCGCCACTGCCATGCTGACGATATCCGTCAGGTAGTATTCGTTCTGCGCGTTGTCGCTCGACAGGCGCCCCAGCCACTCGCCAAGCCGCTCCGTCGGCATCGCCATGATACCGGTGTTGATTTCACGGATGCGGCGTTCCTCGGCCGTGGCGTCCTTCTGCTCGACAATGCGCACGACCTGCCCGGCTTCGTTGCGCACGATGCGGCCATAGCCCTGTGGATCGTCAAGGACGACCGTGAGGATGGCCAATCCACCCTCGGCGGCCTGTATCAGGCGTTTGAGCGTATCGGCGCTGGTCAGCGGCACGTCGCCGTACAGGACCAGCGTCGTCCCCGTTTTCTCCAGATGCGGCATCGCCTGCTGCACGGCATGCCCCGTGCCCAGCTGCGGTTCCTGCAGCGCCCACGACAGGTCTGGCGCTTCCAGCGCCGCCCGGACGACGTCGCCGCCGTGGCCGTACACCAGGCAGAGCTTTTGCGGCGACAGGCTGCGTGCCGTATCGACGACGTGCGAGACGAGCGCCTTGCCGGCCACGGGATGCAGAACCTTGGGAAGATTGGAATGCATACGCTTGCCTTGCCCGGCAGCGAGAATGACTATGTTCATGAGGAATCCTTTCCGACCGCCTCCGGCAAACCGCGTCGTCTGGCGGTTTCCACCGGAAATGTTTATTTATTCATCACAATGGACTGTCTGCCACGGTGCAGCGGCTCCTCCGAGTGCGAGGGGAACCGCTGTAGCTCCGGGCATTTCGCCATAAAAGCATTAATGATGGCTCATGAGGTCTGCCGTAAGACATGCAAAAGTTTGCACAGGCCTTCATAAATTCCATACAGTTTAAAACCCCGACAGCCAGCCGTTACTATGCCATAGCCTCGTCTTGAGCAGGTACAAACACAAACGCAATGCCGTACTCCGCGGCATTGCGTTGCGTTCCCGGTTTCTTCCGGCACGATCAGCGCGGCAGCGCACTCGCCCCCATCAGGAAGGTATCGACCGCGCGCGCGCACTGCCGCCCCTCGCGGATGGCCCAAACGACCAATGACTGGCCGCGGCGCACGTCTCCGGCTGCAAACACCTTGCCAACGTTCGTGGCATAGCTGCCCTCGCCATCGGTCGCCGCCCTGGCATTGCCGCGCGCGTCCTTTTCCACGCCGAAGGATTCCAACAGGCTCGGCACAGGACCGGTGAAGCCCATCGCCAGAAACACGAGGTCGGCGGGATAGGTTTTTTCGCTCCCGGCAATCTCGCTCATCCTGCCGTCTTTCCATTCCAGATCCACCGTCTTCAGCGCCTTGAGAACCCCCTTCTCGCCGATGAATTCCTTGGTGGCAACGGAGAATACGCGCTGCGTTTCGCCTTCGAGATGCGAAGATGAAGTCCGCAGCTTGAGCGGCCAGTACGGCCAGGTCAATGCCTTGTTCTCTTTTTCGGGCGGTTGCGGCAAGAGTTCGAACTGCGTCACCGACGCCGCGCGATGGCGGTAGCTCGTGCCGACACAGTCGGAACCGGTATCGCCGCCCCCGATCACGATGACGTGCTTGCCCTTGGCATTGACCGGGTTGTTTTTCCCGCCACCGATCTGCCTGTTCTGAGGAATCAGGAACTCCAGTGCGGCATAAACGCCCTTCAGTTCACGCCCGGGGATCGGCAGATCGCGCGGCATTTCCGAACCTGCGGCAAGAACTACAGCGTCATACTCGCGGCAGAGAGTTTCGGCGGAAACGTGTTCCGCGGCGTCGTTGGCAATCCCCGCCGGCACGCCCTTGCTGCCGACGATCACCTTGGTGCGGAACACCACGCCTTCGGCCTCCATCTGCTTTACACGGCGCTCGACGAGCGCCTTTTCCAGCTTGAAGTCGGGAATTCCGTAGCCGAGCAGTCCACCCGGCCGGCCGTTCTTCTCGAACACGGTGACGTCGTGCCCGGCGCGCGCGAGCTGCTGCGCCGCAGCGAGGCCCGCGGGTCCGGAACCGATGATCGCCACTTTTTTGCCCGTCTTGTTTTCCGCCGGGTGCGGCACGATCCAGCCCATCTGCCACCCCTTGTCGGCGATCGCATGCTCGACCGACTTGATGCCGACCGCTTCATCGTTGATGTTGAGCGTACACGCCTCCTCGCAGGGCGCAGGGCAAATCCGCCCGGTGAATTCCGGGAAGTTGTTCGTTGAGTGCAGGACTTTCAGCGCCTGCTCCCAATTGCCGCGATAAACCAGGTCGTTCCAGTCAGGAATGATGTTGTTGACGGGGCAGGCGTTGTTGCAGAACGGGATGCCGCAATCCATGCAGCGCGAACCCTGGATGCGCGACTGCTCGTCGTTGAGGGTGGCGACGAATTCCCGATAGTGCTTCAGGCGCGCAACGGGCGGTTCATATGCCTCCGACAGGCGCTGGCGCTCCAAGAAACCAGTGGGCTTTCCCATTCAAGCTACCTCCAATTCTTTCTGCGCCGCCATCTCGGCAAGCGCGCGACGATACTCAATCGGCATGACCTTGACGAAACGGGCGCGACAGAATGCCCAGTCCGCCAGGATGTCGGATGCCCGCTGGCTGCCTGTGTATTTGGCATGCTTTTCCACGAGGCCCTTGAGCAGCGCCTCGTCGGCCATGCCCAGATGGCGAACATCGACTTTGCCGTGCGTCTCCAGCTCGTCGCCGGAGGAGCTGCCGCGGCGGGCGGCGAACTCTTCTTCAACGGGTTCGAGCGCCACCTGCGCCATATTGCAACGCGCTTCGAAGGTTCCATCCTCGTCGAAAACATAGGCTACGCCGCCCGACATGCCGGCGGCAAAATTGCGGCCCGTCATGCCGAGCACGACGACGGTGCCGCCCGTCATATATTCGCAGCCGTGGTCGCCGACGCCCTCGACCACCACCGTCGCGCCCGAATTGCGCACGGCGAAGCGTTCCCCCGCCACACCCGAGAAATAGGCTTCCCCCTCGATTGCGCCATACAGGACAGTGTTGCCAACAATGATATTCCGGCAAGAATCCCCCGAAAATACGGGGTTGGGACGCACTATGATGCGCCCGCCCGAGAGGCCTTTGCCGACATAGTCGTTGCCCTCGCCCACCAGATCCAGCGTAACGCCGCGCGCCAGGAAAGCGCCGAAACTCTGGCCAGCCGTGCCGTGCAGGGCGATGTGGATCGTATCGTCGGGCAAACCGGAGTGCCCGTGTTTCTCCACGACCCGGCCTGACAACATGGCGCCGACCGTGCGGTTGGCGTTGCGGATCGGCAATTCGATCTTCACCGCCTTGCCTTTTTCGAGCGCCGGCTTCGCCAGTTCGATCAACTGGTTGTCTAGCGCTTTGGAAAGGCCGTGGTCCTGGACTTCGCTATGCCGGACGGGGTCTTCCGGCGCACGCGCAGGAACCTGGAAAATGCGGCTGTAATCGAGGCCCCTGGCCTTCCAGTGTTCAACGCCCTTGCGCATGTCGAGCAGGTCGCAGCGGCCGATCAGATCATCCACCTTGCGGATGCCGATCTGCGCCATCAGTTCGCGCAGTTCCTCGGCGACAAAGAAAAAGTAATTGACCACATGTTCGGGCTGTCCGGTAAAGCGCCGGCGCAGTTCCGGGTCCTGCGTCGCCACGCCGACCGGACAGGTATTGAGATGGCACTTGCGCATCATGATGCAGCCCTGCACCACCAGCGGCGCCGTGGCAAAGCCGAATTCGTCGGCACCCAGCAGCGCGCCGATCAGCACGTCGCGTCCCGTCTTCATCTGCCCGTCAACCTGCACGCGCACACGGCCGCGCAGCCGGTTCAGCACCAGAGTCTGCTGGGCTTCGGCCAGCCCCAGTTCCCACGGCGACCCGGCATACTTGATCGACGACAGCGGACTCGCGCCGGTGCCGCCGTCGTGTCCGGCGATGACGAGATGGTCGGCTTTGGCCTTGGTCACACCGGCAGCCACAGTACCGACGCCAAGTTCCGAAACCAGCTTGACGCTGATCGAGGCATTGGAATTGGCGTTCTTCAAGTCGTGGATCAATTGCGCCAGATCCTCGATCGAGTATATGTCGTGGTGCGGCGGCGGCGAAATCAGCCCGACGCCCGGCACGGAGTGGCGCAGGAAACCGATGTACTCGCTCACCTTGTGGCCCGGCAACTGGCCGCCTTCGCCCGGTTTGGCGCCCTGCGCCATCTTGATCTGGATCTGGTCGGCGTTGACGAGATATTCGCTGGTCACGCCGAAACGGCCCGAAGCCACCTGCTTGATCGACGAGCGCAAGCTGTCGCCCTTTTTCAACGGATAGTCGCGCTCGATGCGCCCCTTGCCGACGATATCGGAGACCATCTGCCCGGCCTTGGCCGGCTTGAAACGCGCCGGGTCCTCGCCGCCCTCGCCGGTATTGGAACGGCCGCCGATGCGATTCATGGCGATCGCCAGCGTGGTATGCGCTTCGGTCGAGATCGAACCGAGCGACATGGCGCCCGTGGCGAACCGCTTGACGATCTCCTTGGCCGGCTCGACTTCGTCCAGCGGCACCGGCGGGCCAGCCGGATTGATCTCGAACAGACCGCGCAGGGTCATGTGCCGCTGCGTCTGATCGTTGATGATTTTTGCATATTCCTTATAGCTCTCGAACTTGCCGGAGCGTGTCGAATGCTGCAACTTGGCGATGGCATCCGGCGTCCACATGTGCTCATCGCCGCGTACGCGGAAGGCGTACTCCCCGCCCGGATCGAGCGCATCCTCCAGCACTTGCTCGTTGCCGAAGGCCTGCCGGTGCCGGCGAATGGACTCCTCCATCACCTCGAACACGCCGATTCCTTCGATCTGCGAGGAGGTGCCGGTGAAATATTTGTCGACCATCTTTTTCTGTAAACCTATGGCCTCGAAAATCTGTGCGCCGGTATAGGACATGTAGGTCGAAATGCCCATCTTGGACATGACCTTGAGCAGCCCCTTGCCGATGCCCTTGACGAAGTGCTTGATGGCTTTTTCGCGTTCCTTCTCGTCGCTGCCGGCCATCAGTTCGATAGTCTCCAGCGCAAGATAAGGATGCACGGCTTCGGCGCCATAGCCGGCCAGTACGGCGAAATGATGGGTTTCCCGCACCGATCCCGTTTCGACCACCAAGCCCACCCGGGTGCGCAACCCCTGCGTCACCAGATGCTGGTGGATGGCCGAGGTGGCCAGCAACGCCGGAATGGCCACACTGTCTTTATCGAGCTTGCGATCCGACACGATGAGCAGGCCGCAGCCGCGCAGCACGGCATCCCTCGCTTCGGCGCACAGCGAGGCCAGGCGGCCTTCGACGCCCTCTTTGCCCCACGCCAGCGGGTAGCAGATATCGAGTTCGGCGGAATGCACCTTGTCGTCCGTGTAGTCCTGGATATTGCGCAGCTTGGCCATGTCGGCGTAAGTAAGCACGGGCTGCGAAACTTCGAGACGATACGGCGGGTTGATTTCGTTGATGCCCAGCAGGTTCGGCTTCGGGCCGATAAAAGACACCAGCGACATGACGAGCTGTTCGCGGATCGGATCGATCGGCGGGTTCGTCACCTGCGCGAAGAGTTGCCTGAAGTAGTTATACAGCGGTTTGTTCCGGCTCGACAGCACGGCCAGCGGCGAATCGTTGCCCATCGAACCGACGGCCTCTTCGCCGGCACGCGACATCGGCTCCAGAATGAACTTGATGTCTTCCTGCGTATAGCCAAAAGCCTGTTGGCGGTCGAGCAGCGAAACCCTGCTTTTCCATATCGGCTCGGCCGGCGCTTCCAATCCGTCGAGCTTGATGTTGATGCGTGAAATCCAGTCCTGGTAGGGTTTCTGCCGCGACAGTGTTTCCTTCAGTTCGACGTCGTCGATGATGCGCCCCTGGTCCAGATCGATCAGGAACATCTTGCCGGGTTGCAGGCGCCATTTCTTGACGATCTTTTCCTCGGGAATCGGCAGGACGCCGGCTTCCGACGACATGACGACGAAATCGTCGCTCGTCACCAGGTAACGCGCAGGCCGCAAACCGTTGCGGTCAAGCGTCGCCCCGATCTGGCGGCCGTCGGTGAAGGCAATGGCCGCCGGTCCATCCCACGGCTCCATCATCGCAGCGTGGTATTCGTAAAAGGCGCGGCGCTTTTCGTCCATCAGCGTATGCGCTTCCCAGGCTTCCGGAATCAGCATCATCATCGCGTGCGCCAGCGTGTAGCCGCCCATGACCAGCAGTTCCAGCGCGTTGTCAAAAGATGCCGTGTCCGACTGGTTCGGGTAAATCAACGGCCAGATCTTTTCGAGATCGCCTCCCAGCAACGGCGAGAATGTTCCTTTCTCGCGCGCGCGCATCCAGTTGTAGTTGCCGCGCAGCGTATTGATCTCGCCGTTGTGCGCAATCATGCGGAACGGGTGCGCCAGCGGCCAGGTCGGGAAGGTGTTGGTCGAAAAGCGCTGGTGCACCAGCGCCAGCGCCGAAACGCAGCGCTTGTCCTTGAGATCGGGATAGTATTCACCAACCTGATCGGCCAATAGCAACCCTTTATATACGACGGTCCGCGCGGACATCGACGGCTGGTAAAACTCCTTGCTGTGCTCCAGACCCAACTCGCGGATGGCATTGGCCGCCACACGGCGGATAACGTAGAGTTTGCGCTCAAGCGCGTCGGTCACCATCACGTCCGGGCCGCGGCCGATGAAAATCTGGCGAATCACCGGCTCCCGCGCCCGCACCGTGGGCGACATTGGCATGTCACGGTTGACCGGCACATCGCGCCAGCCCAGGACGACTTGGCCTTCGAGCCGCACGGCCCGCTCGATGGCCTCCTGGCAGGCGATGCGCGAAGCCGATTCCTGAGGCAGGAAAACCATGCCGACGCCATAGTCACCGGCTTGCGGCAGGATCACCCCTTGCCTGCCCATCTCGTCGCGGAGAAAAGCGTCTGGAATCTGGATCAGGACGCCCGCCCCATCGCCCATCAGCGGATCGGCCCCGACGGCGCCGCGATGATCCAGGTTTTTCAGTATGCGCAGTCCCTGCTCAATGATCGCGTGGCTTTTCCACCCTTTGATATGGGCTACAAAACCGACGCCGCACGCGTCGTGCTCGTTGGCAGGATCGTACAATCCTTGCCGTTCAGGAACAGATGGCCCCATCACACACAACTCCTCATCAGGTAAAACGACAAACACGCCCCCAGGCACCAAAAAAGCCGGCCAAGGCCAGCTTTTTTCGTTGTCTTTTTAACGGGCAGCTTTTAAGTATAACGCGAGGTTCTTCCCATTCAACGCAGAATGGACACGAAAGTTACAATCCGCGCAGGAATCAGCCCTGCTGGAAAAATGCGAACAGTGAACACGATATAGAGTATTATCGCCCCACTCAGAAAATACTGGCGTTCGCTCTTTTTTCGGGGCGGCAGACATGTTAAAGTAAACCTTAATTCGATGGACAGTAATTAATTACAATAACTTCGAGTATGTCAGTTCGCCGATCTTGCATGCGGTCAAGTTGCCCGGTACGGCGCTGCTGGTTTTGTTGTTTCCGTGTCATTTCGTTAACTAATTGAGTTCGCATACAGGAAAAAGTTGCAAGCGCAGCGGCTTTCGACTGTGTCGAATCGGGCCATGGAGATTTGAATGTCACTGAGTATCGGAGTACCACGTGAGATTTTTCCCGGGGAGAAACGTGTCGCAACCGTCCCTGAAGTCGTTGAAAAGCTGATCAAACTGGGATTTAAGGTACAGGTTGAGTCTGGCGCCGGCGATCCCGCTCATTGCAGCGATGATGCGTATCGCGCGGCCGGGGCTGAAATCGTCAGCGATGCGGCAACGCTATGGGCTTCGTCCGATATCGTCTTCAAGGTCCGCGGCCCGAGCCAGGAAGAAGTCGATCTGTTGCGCGAAGGCGGCACGCTGATCAGTTTCATCTGGCCGGCCCAGAATCCCGAACTGATGCAGCAGTTGGCTGCCAAGAAAGCAACGGTGCTGGCTATCGATTCGTTGCCGCGCCAACTGAGTCGCGCCCAGAAGATGGACGCGCTGACATCCATGGCCGGCATCAGCGGCTACCGCGCCGTCATTGAGGCTGCCAACGCCTTTGGCCGCTTCTTCAATGGCCAGATGACCGCTGCCGGCAAGGTTCCCCCGGCCAAGGTATTCATCGCCGGGGCAGGCGTGGCCGGCCTGGCGGCGGTCGGCACAGCTTCCAACCTGGGTGCTGTCGTACGCGCCAACGACACGCGCGCCGAAGTGGCCGACCAGGTCAAGTCCCTGGGCGGCGAATTCGTCAAGGTTGAGTACGAGGAAGAGGGTTCCGGTGGCGGCGGCTATGCCAAGGTGATGAGCGAGGGCTTCCAGCAGGCCCAGCGCGAGATGTATGCCAAACAGGCCAAGGAAGTAGACATCATCATCACCACAGCGCTGATCCCCGGTAAGCCGGCACCCAAACTCATCACCGCCGAGATGGTGAAGAGCATGAAACCCGGCAGCGTCATTGTCGATATGGCGGGCGAGCAGGGAGGCAATTGCGAACTGACCGAACCCGGTCAGGCCGTCGTGAGACACGGTGTCACCATTATCGGCTACACCGATCTGGTCAGCCGCCTCGCCAAGCAGTCCTCGACGCTGTATGCGAACAACCTGCTGCGCCTGACCGAGGAATTGTGCAAAACCAAGGACGGCCTGATCAACGTCAATATGGAAGACGACGCCATCCGCGGCCTGACGGTCATCAAGGACGGAAGCATCACCTGGCCGCCGCCACCGCTCAAGCTCGCTACTCCACCCGCCAAGCCGGCCGCCGATGCTGCCGTGCCGGCGGTGAAGAAGGCGCCGAGCCATGGCCACGGAGGAAGCAGCGAACCGATGCCCGGCAACAAGGCTGCGGTCTTTTTCGGCATTGGCGCCATTCTGTTCTGGCTGGTGGGTGCCCATGCGCCGGCAGCCTTCCTCGGCCACCTCACCGTTTTCGTGCTGGCCTGCTTTGTCGGCTACATGGTGGTGTGGAACGTCAAGCCCGCGCTGCACACCCCGCTCATGAGCGTGACCAACGCAGTCAGCAGCATCATCGCCATCGGCGCTCTGGTGCAGATCGCTCCGCCGCTGACCGGGGATATCCCGCGTCCGGATGAATGGATCCGCTGGCTTGCCATAGGCGGCATTGTCCTGGCCACCATCAATATGTTCGGCGGCTTTGCCGTCACCCAGCGCATGCTGGCTATGTTCCGCAAATAAGGAGAAATAGAACATGTCTGGAAGTCTGGCAACCGTCTCCTATATCGGAGCAACCATCCTTTTCATTCTTTGCCTGGGCGGCCTGTCCAACCAGGAAACGGCAAGGCGCGGCAATCTTTACGGCGTCATCGGGATGACCATCGCCGTTCTGGCAACCGTTTTCGGCCCCTACGTCACCTCCGCCGGATGGCCATGGATCATAGCCGCCATGGTCGTCGGCGCAGCAATCGGCCTTTATGCGGCACGCACGGTTCAGATGACGCAAATGCCCGAGCTGGTGGCATTGATGCACAGCATGGTCGGTCTCGCTGCCATGCTGGTCGGATACGCCAACTTTATCGACCCGGTGGTGTCGGTCAACCTTTCCCCGGCAGAAAAGGCGATCCACGAAATCGAGATGTATATCGGCGTTCTGATTGGCGCCATCACCTTCTCCGGCTCGGTGATCGCTTTCGGCAAGCTTTCCGGAAAAATCGGAGGTAAGCCCGTCCTGCTGCCCGGGCGGCACATGATCAACCTGATCGGGCTCATCATCGTCATTTATTTCGGGTACGTCTTTCTCGGCGCTGAAACCGTCGCCCAGGGGATGCTGCCGATGATCGTGATGACGGTCATTTCGCTGCTGTTCGGCATCCACATGGTGATGGCCATCGGCGGCGCTGACATGCCTGTCGTCGTCTCCATGCTCAACAGCTACTCGGGCTGGGCCGCCGCCGCCACCGGCTTCATGTTGTCGAACGATCTGCTGATCGTGACCGGCGCGCTGGTCGGTTCAAGCGGCGCCATTCTTTCGTACATCATGTGCAACGCCATGAACCGCCAGTTCCTGAGCGTCATCGCCGGCGGTTTTGGTTCTGACGGCGGCACGCCGGCGCCGGCAGCTGGCGGTGCTGCGCAACCCGCAGGCGAGGTCAGCCCGATCTCCGCTGCCGAAACGGCCGAATTGCTGCGCGAAGCCAAGAACGTGATCATCGTTCCGGGTTACGGCATGGCGGTCGCGCAAGCGCAGCACACGGTGTACGAAATCACCCAGTTTCTGCGCGAGAAAGGCGTTAATGTACGCTTCGGCATCCACCCGGTGGCTGGCCGCATGCCTGGGCACATGAACGTGCTTCTGGCCGAAGCCAAGGTTCCCTACGATGTCGTTTTCGAGATGGACGAGCTCAATGACGACTTTCCCGATACCGACGTGAGCATGGTCATCGGCGCCAACGACATCGTCAACCCGGCAGCCCAGGAAGACCCGACCAGTCCGATTGCCGGCATGCCGGTTCTGGAGGTCTGGAAAGCCAAGACGTCGATCGTGATGAAACGCAGCATGGCCTCCGGTTATGCCGGCGTGGATAACCCGCTCTTCTACAAGGATAACAACCGCATGCTCTTCGGCGACGCCAAGAAGATGCTCGAAGAGGTGTTCGTCGCCCTGAAGAGTGGTGGGGACTAATCGACTACTTCGCTTTCTCTAATTGCCCAAAAATAACGCCCGCTTAGACGGGCGTTATTTTTGCACATCCGGCGTGGACTCAGCTTTTGGAAAACAGTGATGATCTTGTCGAACACATTCCCGGCACCTGGATATGGACGGGAAAACGCTTAAGGCAACAAACCTCTCGCCGAAATCTCCTTGAGCAATACCTGAAGCACTCCCTGAGCACTCTTCCTGCTTCCATCCACGACGAAACTTGCCACCTCACAATACAGAGGATCACGGATGGCAAAAAGCTCGCTTAGCTTGCGTAGCGGATCGGCCACCTGCAGCAACGGGCGGTTCCGGTCGTGGCGTGTTCTCTCCCACAGGGTTTGCGGCTGTACATTCAAGTAAATCACGAAACCGTTCGCACGCATCACCGCCCGATTTTCGGCACGCAGCACACTTCCGCCCCCAGTGGCGATAACCAACCCTGTCTGGGCCGCCAGGCTGGCGATTGTCTGCGATTCCCGATTACGAAAACCGTCTTCCCCTTCAATCTCGAATATCGTCGGGATACTGACGCCTGTATTCGCTTCAATTTCCTTGTCGGTGTCAACGAATTTCAGCCCCAGATGCTTGGCAAGCGAACGGCCAATCGTCGTTTTGCCGGCCCCCATCAGGCCGACCAGGTATATGTTTTTTGGCGAATTATCCACGACACTATTCTACCGTAGCACTTGTGCAAAAAAAGAATGCGCAATAAAAAACCGGCATAAGCCGGTTTTTTATTGCCGTAAATAATGAACGATTATCTTACAGCCAACCCCTCATTGACAATTCTCGGGGTAATGAAAACCAGCAGCTCCGTTTTGTCATCAATCCACTCGCGATTCTTGAAAAGCCACCCGACGTATGGCAGATCGCCGAAAAACGGCACCCGATACACGTTTTCCGAAGTCTTTTGCGTGTAGATACCGCCGATGACGACTGTCCCCCCGTTCTCAACCAGAACCTCGGTCTTCACGTGCTTGGTATCGATGGCAACCCCAGCGCCGGTCGACAGCGACGTATTGGGCGTATCCTTGTTGATGTCCAGGGTCATTGTGATTTTCCCATCCGGCGTAATCTGCGGCTTTACCTTCAGCGAAAGATTGGCCTTGCGGAAAGACACACTGGTCGCTCCGGAACTCGATGCTTCCTGGTACGGGATTTCAACCCCCTGTTCGATCAGCGCTTCGACCTGATTGGCCGTCATGACGCGGGGGCTGGAAACCACTTTGCCTTTCCCATCGGCCTCAAGGGCCGATATCTCCGCGTTAATGAACTTCGTTTTCGCGTTATTGTACAGAATCATCGAGAAAACCCCCGCAGTCCCGGCTCTTGGGGTTGCAGGCATGTTGACTCCGAACGCGTCCGTCGGCCATTTCGGCTTGTCTTCTACCAGTCCCGTTATATATCCGGGAGTATTTACCGAAGAACCACCGAATGTCGCATTCCCAGTAGGATTAGTATCAATATAACCAAGCCTGATACCAATATTCTTGGCGAAACTATCGCCTGCCTCGACAATCCTCGCCTCGATCATGACCTGTCTTACCGGCACGTCAACCTTGGCAATCATAGCCCGCACATCGTCAAGGCGACTTGGAGTATCCTGAACAAAAAGAAGATTCGAACGGTCATCCAGCAAGGCGCTTCCTCGCTTGGACAGCAATGTCTGTTTAGGATCGGAAAGAAGCTTCTTGATATCTTCACCCTTGACATAGTTCATCTGGAAACTTTCGGTCCGCAGTGGCTCCAGTTCGCTGATCTGCTGCTTCGCCTCGAATTCCAGTTTTTCCTTGGTAGCGATTTCTTCGCGCGGCGCAATCAGGATCACATTGCCGTTCTTGCGCATGTCGAGCCCTTTTTGCTGCAGGATTATGTCCAATGCCTGATCCCACGGAACATCCTTCAAAATCAGCGTGATCGAGCCGCCAACGGAATCACTGACCACGATATTCATGCCGGTAAATTCGCCGATCACCTGCAGCAGGCGCCGGACTTCCACGTTCTGGAAATTCAGCGACAATTTCTCGCCATGGTAACCGCCACGGGTCCCCTGCACCAACTTGTTGGGATCTTCAATTACTTTCTTGACTTCGATGACAAACTGATTATCCGTCTGGTAGGCGTTATGCTCCCACAGCCCTTTGGGCATGATCGTCATACGTGCGTTGGCGCCCTGTTGCACTGTGCTCACGGAAACAACAGGTGTAGCGAAATCAATTACGTCGAGTTTCTTGCGCAACGCTTCGGGAACATCCGACTTCAGGAAATCCACGACAAGAGACTGGCCTTGCTGCCTGATATCGATTCCGGCATTTGGATCGCTCATGTCGACAACGATACGCGCCTCGCCCTCTTTTCCACGGCGGAATGCAATGTCCCGAATGGCATTGCTGGCCGTCATCGAAGCTGGAGCTTTCGAGAAATGCTGCACAGCACGGTCCACACCCCCTTCCTGCCAAGCTTTGTTTGAATTTGCTGTCAACGCCAGCAAAACAGTATTCCCCTCAACCGTTGCCTCATAGTTCATGGAACGATTGAGATTGAGGATGAGCCGGGTACGCCCTTCGGACTGGATGATGTTAGCGCTTCGAAGATCCCCTTCGTTAAAAGTCTGGCTGTTCTTTCCCAGCCCGTTCCTCGTGTTCGCGAAATCGAGGGCGATCCGTGCAGGACTTGCCACGCTGAAGCCTGATGGAGGCACGCCAACGGGATCCTTGAAAGTAAGCGCCATGTTAACGGTCCCGCCTTTCTGCGCCACTTTCATTGACTCAAGAGAATTGGGCTGGCCATCCTGGGCATGAGCCGCCATGAATGACAAAAGAACCCAAGCCACTGCTCCCCATACATAAGCTCTGATCTGTTTCACTTCTTGCCCTCCTGACCCTGCTGCAAAAGCAGGGAAGTTACCCGCTCAACCCAATCACCGGCCGAATCCTGAACCAACTCTTTCAGAACGACCTCCGATTCCGTAATCTTCGTAATCACGCCAAAATCCTGTCCAAGGTAATTGCCCGTCTTCACCTGATACAAAGAACCATCAACCTGAACAATCGCGTAGGAAGCCTTGTTCTTCGTCATCACGCCGATGTATTTCAATGACTCCAGTGGATATGCTTCCAAAGGCTCTCTTGGCCTGCTCATATCAGGCTGCGCCCCGCCAGTATCTTTGCGTTGATCAGGGATGATCTTGGCGGGTTTGAACGGGTCCATCAGATTGCCCACATCATAGGGAACCGGCTCATATGGCAGCACTTCGGGCAGTGGGGGAATCTTGCCTTTGGCGTCCTTGCCGGCGGTAAGCATCCATTGTTGCAACTCGGCATCTCCGTCGCTCTCGACACAGGCTGTCATCAACACTGCCACACTGATCAGGATTAGAAATTTATTCATTTCTTCCCACCTTTAGCAGCCTGGTCAGCTTTTTTCTTGGCAGCCATCTCTTCGTCGTCCAGATAGCGGAATGTCCTTGCGACGGCCTCCATAACGAGGGATCCGTCTTTAGCTTGCTGGTTCGGAGTCACTGCAATATTGCCCAGAGTCACGATTCTGGACAACGCCCCGATATCGCCAGCAAATGACCCGAAATCATGATAGTTCCCCGTTAGGCGAACGTTGATCGGCAATTCGGCATAAAAGTCCTTGATGATTTCCTGGCTAGGTTTGAACAACTCAAACTGAAGCCCCCGTCCCATGCCCGACTGGTTGATCTCGACCAGCAAGGATTCGACTTCCGATTTATTGGGCAACTGTTTCAGCAAGGCTCCAAACGAACGATCGATGTCATTGAGCTGTTGCTTATATAGTTCAAGATTTATTGCCTGTTTTTTCTTATCGACATATTCATCTCTGAGTTTCATTTCTTCTTGCTGTTTTTGTTCCAGAGTGACCAGTTGCTCGTCCCACAAGAAATACCATCCCCCCAGCAATATCAAGGCAAAAATCAAGATCAAAACACAAATGCGCGGCGCCAGCGGCCATGCGCCAATATTCTTCGGATCCAGATTCCTGAAGCTGTCCAGAAAGGCCGCAGAATCAAATTTCGCGATAGAAGGCGCTTTCATTTCTTATTCGCCTCCTGTTTTTGGGCCCGTTTCATAACAGCGCTTAAACTGAATTCGCTCATCCGTCGCTTTTCAACAGTCGTTGCCTTGATTTCGATAAGCACCGGCTTTTCCATCCATGGCGAAGCCTCGATGTTCCGCATCAGTGTGGAAACCCGAGCATTCGATTGCGCATACCCAACCAGAAGAACCTTGGTTCCCTCCTGTTTGACGGAACGGAGATAGATGCCTTCCGGCACCTGTTTCACCAATTCATTCAGCAGATGCACCGACTCGGCACGGTCCTGTTGCAACGATTCGATCACCTGCTTGCGGGCAAGCAACGCCTGCGTCTGCTCCTTGAGCTTTTTGATCTCGTCAATTTCCTTGTCGAGCTTGGCTATTTCCTTTTTTAGGTAATTGTTCCTGCCCTCCTGGGCTGTCACATACCCATCGATGATGGTATAAGTCGCAAAAACGATGGCACCGGCAAGGAACGCCGCAAAACCCATGAACACCAAGAACTCACGGCGTCTGCGACCGCGTTTTTCTTCGCGGTGCGGTAGCAAATTGATGCGCATCATTCGTCAAACCTCCGCAGCGCAAGACCGCATGCCACCATCAACGATGGTGCGTCATTCATCAAACTCTTGCTCCGCACGCGCTGCTCTGCGATTGCCATGCCGGCACATGGGTTGGCGATGATCGTGTTGATTTGCGTTCGTGCAGCAACGACCTCGCTGGCCCCGGGAAGTACCGCGCACCCGCCGGCCAGCACGACATGATCGACCCTGCTGAATTGGGTCGAGGTAAAGAAAAATTGCAGAGCGCGCGATATTTCCAGCGCCATGCTCTCAACAAAAGGCTGGAGCAACTCCGTCTCATAACTATCCGGAAGATCATTCCGGCGTTTTCCCGCCTCCGCTTCCTCGAACGATATGCCGTAAATCCGGGCGATATCCTGCGTCAGCTGATTGCCGCCAAATGCCTGTTCACGGGTATATAGCTGCTGGTTGTTACGCAGAACCGTCAGCCCCATTGAAGTCGCGCCGATATCGACCAGTGCGATGATCTTTCCCTGGCCGCCATCAGGAAGCTGCTGTTCGACCTGTTCAAATGCCGCCAATATTGCAAAAGACTCGACATCCACGATGACGGGCTTCAGTCCTGCCGCATCAACCACGGCAACCCGGTCCTCGACCTTTTCTTTTCGCGAAGCGGCGATAAGGACTTCCCACTCTTCAGGAGAAGCCGCTGCAGGTCCTAATACCTGAAAATCCAGATTGACTTCGTCAAGGGGGAAAGGGATGTACTGATTTGCTTCGGACTCGACCTGCAGTTCCAGTTCTTCCTCTCGCTGCCCGGCAGAAACGATGATCTTCTTCGTAATCACGTGGGACGCCGGGAGCGCCACGGCCACCTGCCTTGTCGAGGTCGACAGCTTCTTCCATGCCCGCCGCACGGTCTCGGCCACCGCTTCAAGGTTCACGATATTGCCATCGGTCACGACATCCCGCGGCAATGCCTCGATCGCGTAGCGCTCAACCCGGTGCCCCCCCTTGCCTTCTTTCGTCAGCTCGAGCATCTTGACCGCAGAAGAGCTGATATCCAGCCCGATCAGGGAGCGCGCCTTAGGTTTGAAGAACGAAAGATCAAATTGCAAATCGCCACCCCTTACGAAAAAACCCTTGAATAATTGATAGTTAGCGGATATATGGATAATTCACTTTAGATTATCAACAACCATTCGGCATGTAAAGCGAATTTTTCCTCATTTTTCCTATATTTATCTCGAGTGTCGCAATTTTTCCGCACGCGCATCCGTGTTTCACATTGTTGTTTATAATGCTCAGCTGATTTTCTTCGTAGGATGAGCCGCTTGTCCGCCATTTTCCGCTGGTTTTTGTATTGCCTCCTGGCGTTGCTGGGAATCATGGCCATGATCGTTGCCATGGCTGTTGTCGTCTTGTCTCTGACCTACCCCAATCTGCCGTCCCTGGAAATATTGACGGATTACCGCCCCAAAATCCCCTTACGGGTTTACACCGCTGATGACTACCTGATTGGTGAATTCGGCGAAGAACGCCGGGCCATCGTACGTTTCGGTGATGTTCCGGACATTCTGAAACAAGCGATCCTGGCCGCCGAAGACGAGCGCTTTTACCAGCACGGCGGCGTCGACGCACAGGGCATTACGCGGGCCTTCATCAATAATGTGGTAGGGGGAGCAAAACGCCAGGGGGCTTCGACCATTACGCAGCAAGTTGCCAAGAATTTTTTTCTATCATCGGAAAAAACCTATTCACGCAAGCTGTACGAAGCGCTTCTCGCCTTCAAGATCGAGCACAATCTAACCAAAGACCAGATTTTTGAACTGTATATCAACCAGATCTTCCTGGGGCAACGATCCTATGGCTTTGCTGCCGCATCCCAGATCTATTTCGGCAAGCCGCTGAAAGACATCAACATAGCGGAAGCCGCCATGCTGGCGGGCCTGCCGAAAGCGCCTTCCGTATTCAATCCCGTGGTCAATCCGCCACGCGCGCGCCAAAGGCAGCAGTATGTGTTGCGGCGCATGCGCGAGCTCAGCTTCATTGACCCCCAACAGTACGAAGAAGCGCTGAAGCAGCAACTGGTTATCAAGCGCGAAACCAACGAATATGCCGTCCATGCGGAATATGTGGCCGAAATGGCGCGCCAGATCGCCGCGGAACAGTTTCCGGAAGACGTATATTCGCGAGGTCTGCGTGTCTACACCACCATCAGCAAATCTGATCAGGACGCCGCGTACAGCAGTCTCCGCCGCAACGTTCTGGACTACGATCGGCGGCATGGCTACCGTGGTGCTGAGGCCTACGTTGACTTGTCGGACATAAAGACCGAACAGGATGAAGCGCTGGACGTCCTGCTGCAGGACTATCAGGATAGCGAAGACCTTCATCCGGCAGTGGTCTTGCGCGTCGACCCGAAGCAAATCCATGCCTATCGCCGAGGCGGCGAAGTTATCGACATTTCGGGAGACGGGCTGAAATTGGCGGCACGCATGATCGATGAGAAATCTCCGCCCAACAAACGCCTTCGCCGCGGCGCCATCATTCGTGTGCAGACCGACGACAAGGGCAATTGGCGCGTCGTGCAGATGCCCGAGGTCGAATCGGCCTTCATTTCCATCGATCCAAACACGGGCGCGGTCCGTTCGCTGGTCGGCGGATTCGATTTTGCACGTGGCAAATTCAACCACGCGATCCAGGCCTGGCGGCAACCTGGATCGAGTTTCAAACCATTTATTTATTCCGGCGCCCTGGAAAAAGGCTTCTCCCCGGCTTCGATCGTCAACGACGAACCTATCAGCATTCCAGCCTCCGTCACCGGAAGCCGGGCCTGGGAACCCAAGAACTATGACGGCAAATTCGAAGGGCCGATGAGCATACGCACAGCCCTGGCGAAATCGAAAAACATGGTTTCCATCCGTCTGCTGCAGGCCAGCGGCGTCCATTTCATCCAGGACTACACCACCCGTTTCGGTTTCGACGCCGAGAAACACCCTCCCTACCTGACAATGGCGCTGGGAGCTGGATCGGTGACTCCCTGGCAGATGGTTACCGCTTATTCGGTGTTCGCCAACGGCGGCTACCGCGTTCAACCGTTTATCGTCAGCCAGATTCGCGATGACAGGAACCAGGTTCTCGCCGAAGCGCAGCCTGTCACTGTCGGCGAAAACGCGCAACGCGCTATTGATCCGCGCAATGCCTACCTGATGGACAGCATGCTTCGCGGCGTAGCTCTCTACGGAACAGCAGCGCGTGCCTCGGCGACGCTCAAGCGCCGCGACCTGGCGGGAAAAACGGGAACGACGAACGAGCATGTGGATGCCTGGTTCTGCGGTTATCAGAGAACCGTAGTCGGATGCTCATGGATAGGCTTTGACCAGCCGAAAAACCTGGGTGGCGGAGAAACCGGCGGCAGTGCCGCGCTACCTGCCTGGATTGGATACATGGGCAAAGTGCTCAAGGGGGTTCCCGAATCCCTGATGCCGCAGCCTGGCGGACTTATATCTGTCGAGGTTGACACGCCGAAGGGGCCTTCCAAGGAACTCTTCTATAAGGAGAACGAGCCTATCGCACCGCCCGAGCCCGAACCGCCGCAAGACGAAAGCATTAAGCCGGAGGATTGACGGGTTTCGGAAAGATGCCCGTCAAGTCATCTGCTTACACCAGGAAGACAGCCTCCCCGCTTTGCGAGGAAATCAACTCCGACAACGCCTTCATCAGTTCATGTCCGCTTTTCGTGTCACGCCACGCCTGACCGTCCCAGCGGAAATGAAAACCGCCCGAACGGGCCGCCAGCCATATTTCCTTGGCCGCCTCATGGCGGTTGACGATGATCTTGCCGCCATCGTCGAATTCAATCTCCAGAACACCGGTACCCGCCGCCGAAAAATCCAGGTCTGCATCGCAGGCCTCCAATGCCGACTCGATCCGTTTCAGCATGCCATCCGCCAATGCTATGAATTCGCTCTCATTCATCCTGTGCTACCATTTTCGTCTTTGATTGAATTCCAATCCTATGCGCAGACACCTATCACTCCCACTGCTCACGCTCGCAGTGCTTCTCGGCGCCTGCGGCACGCGCGGCTCGCTGTACCTGCCCCCGCCTCAGCAGCAAGCCCCGGCGGCACCCGCATCATCTGCACAGCCATCCGATCATAACACGGCCAAGGGAAGCACCCAATGAGCACCACGCCCGCCTTTTTCCAACTGAAAAATGGACAGCTTTATGCAGAATCCGTTCCGCTGAACGACATCGCGCGGCAATTCGGGACGCCATGCTTCGTCTATTCACGGGCGGCGCTCATGGCGTCCCTGGATGAATTCCAATCCGCACTGTCCGGCATCGACTCGCTCGTTTGCTACGCCCTCAAGGCCAATTCGAATCTCGCCGTTCTGGACGTTTTTGCGCGCCGCGGCGCCGGTTTCGACATCGTATCCAGCGGAGAACTCAAGCGCGCCCTGGCAGCCGGTGCCGATCCGCGCAAAATCGTCTTTTCGGGCGTAGGGAAATCCTTTGAGGAGATGACCCTCGCACTCCGGGCCGGCATCCTCTGCTTCAACGTCGAATCGGCCCCGGAACTCGCACGGCTGAACGAAGCCGCCGAGTCGCTCGGCCTCAAGGCGCCCGTCAGCCTGCGCGTCAACCCGGACGTCGATGCGAAAACCCATCCCTACATCTCGACCGGCCTCAAGGAAAACAAATTCGGCATCGCCTTTGAAGACGCCCTGGCGATCTACCGGCATGCGGTCTCCCTGGCGAATATCAACGTCGTCGGCATCGACTGCCACATCGGCTCGCAACTGCTCGACGCCTCGCCCTTCGTCGAGGCTCTCGACAAACTGCTGCTGCTCGTCGATCAGCTCGCCGCAAACAACATCGTCCTCCGCCATATCGATCTGGGCGGCGGCCTCGGCATTCGCTACCAGGACGAGGCGGAACCGACAGTCGAAAGCTACCTGCAACCGCTGCTGCAAAAACTCAAAGCCCGCTCCCTGAAACTTCTGCTCGAACCCGGGCGCCGCCTGGTCGGCAACGCCGGCGTGCTGCTCACCCGCGTGGAATACCTGAAACCCGGCGAAATAAAGAACTTTGCCATCGTCGACGCCGCCATGAACGACCTCACCCGCCCGGCGCTCTATGACGCTTGGCACGACATCGTTCCGGTGTCTCCGCGCAGTGCGCCGCCGAGCCAATGGGAAGTGGTCGGACCGATCTGCGAGTCGAGCGACTTCCTCGGCCGCGACCGGCCGCTGGCCGTCGAACCCGGCGACCTGCTGGCCGTCCTCTCCGCAGGCGCCTACGGCATGGCCATGAGTTCCAATTACAACACTCGGCCGCGCGCCGCCGAAGTCATGGTTGACGGTGACCAGTGCCACCTGATCCGCCGCCGCGAGACTGTCGAGGAGCTTTACGCACTGGAAAGCCTGCTGCCGTGAAACGCTTCGCGCTTCTGTGCGCCACTCTCTTGATTCTGACAGGCTGCTCAGACAAGGATGCCGGGAAAAAAACGGAACAGCCCCCCGTTCCCGTCACCACTGCCAAGGCGCAAGCCCGCGACATTCCGGTCACACTGCAATTCGTCGGCCGTGCCGAAGCGTTCGAAAGCGTCTCCATAAAATCGCGGGTCGACGGGCAGGTTGCCTCGGTACTGTTTACCGAAGGGCAGCACGTCAACCGGGGCGATATTTTGATCCAGCTCGATCCGACGGATTTTGCCGCACGGCTGCGGCAGGCCGAAGCCACAACGGCCCGCGACGACGCCCTGATCGCCAAGATGCGCGCAGACACGGCACGTTACACGGCGCTCAAGGAACGAAACTTCGTTTCTGAAGAGAAGGTCAACGACGTCCGCACGAACGAGGCGGCGGCGAGCGCCAACCTGAAGGCCAGCAAGGCTGCCGAAGAAGTCGCGCGGCTGCAGCTCTCCTATGCCACCATCCGCGCCCCGATCACCGGCGTTGTCGGCGAACGGCTGGTTTTCCCCGGCTCCGCAGTCAAGGCCAACGACATCGTCGTAGCCGTCATCAACCGCGTCCACCCGCTGCTCGTCAGCTTTTCCGTACCCGAAAAATATCTGCCGCAGTTGCGGGCCGCCAAGCAGGACAACCGGCTGAAGGTCGACGTCACGCAGCCTGGGGACGCCTCGCGGCATTTCGAAGGCGACGTCCGTTTCATCGACAACGCCGTCGATACCGCCACGGGAACAATTCAACTGAAAGCCGAGTTGCCCAACCAAAAGGAAATCCTGACACCTGGCCAGTTTCTGAATATCTCACTGGTGCTAGATACGCTGAAACAAGCCGTGACCGTGCCGAACAGCGCCATCCAGCAAGGAGCCGAGGGCAACTATCTCTATGTGGTGAAAGACGACAAAAGCGTCGAACAACGGCGCGTCGAACCTCTTGCCGCAGAAGCGGGGGTTACGGCGATCCGCGGCAACCTGCAGTTGGGTGAGATTGTCGTCACCGACGGGCATTTGCGATTAACACCGGGGGCAAGAGTCAAAATCAACGAAGGCGCCCCTGCCGAGGGCACAGCCGCTCGACAAAACGCAGGCGAGTCCGATTCCTCCAATAACCGGCCAGCCAAAACGCCGACAACATAACGCGCCGCCCCGCTCGCCATGCATCTGCCTGAACTCTGCATCCGCCGTCCGGTCATGACCACGCTACTGATGGCGGCCTTCATCATTTTCGGCGCCATCGCCTACCGCGCCCTACCGGTTTCCGAACTGCCCAACGTCGATTTCCCGACCATCTCGGTCACCGCCAGCCTGCCGGGGGCTTCCCCGGAAACCATGGCCGCTGCGGTGGCTACGCCGCTCGAAGGACAATTCTCGACCATTGCCGGCCTCGAATCGCTGAGTTCCACCAGCGCGCAGGGCACCACATCGATCACGCTGCAATTTTCGCTCGACCGCAACATCGATGCCGCCGCGCAGGACGTCCAGTCGGCCATTGCCACGGCGCAACGCAAGCTGCCGCCGAGCATGCCGACGCCGCCTTCGTTCCGCAAGATCAATCCGGCGGACTCGCCGATTTTCTTCGTGGCCCTGTCCTCTCCGTCGCTACCGCTTCCCGTCGTCAACGAATATGCAGAAACGCAACTGGCCCAGCGCTTGTCGACCATCACCGGCGTCGCGCAGGTGCAGGTGTTCGGCTCGCAAAAATACGCTGTCCGCATCCAGGCAAAACCTGATCAGCTGGCTTCCCGCGGGATGGGTATCGACGACCTGCGGCAGGCCGTCGCGCAATCCAACGTCAATCAGCCACTCGGCCGCTTCGACGGAACGCACCAGGCGTTTGCCATCAAGGACAACGGGCAGCTCACCAATGCCGCCGCCTACCGCCCGTTGATCGTCGCCTGGCGCAACGGCGCACCCATCCGCCTCGAAGAAGTCGCCACGCCGATCGACAGCGTCGAAAACGACCGCATCGCCGGCTGGAACGTTGACAAGCGCGCCATCGTCCTGGCCATACAGCGGCAGCCGGGAGCCAATACCATCGAAACGGTCGACGCGATCAAGCGCGTGCTGCCCAGCTTCCAGGCCACGCTGCCTGCCTCGATCGAGATGACCACGCTGTACGACCGCAGTATTTCGATCAGCGAGTCGATTGAAGACGTGCAGTTCACGCTGCTGCTCGCGGGTTTCCTGGTAATCCTCGTCATCCTCCTGTTCCTGCGCAACTTCTCGGCCACCGTCATCCCCGCGCTGGCCCTGCCCATCTCGGTCATTGGCACCTTTGCCGTCATGCACGCACTTGACTACAGCCTCGACAACCTGTCGCTGCTGGCGCTGACGCTGGCCGTCGGCTTCGTCGTCGATGACGCCATCGTCATGCTCGAAAACATCGTGCGCCACATCGAGCTCGGCGAAACGCCATTGCAGGCTTCCATCAAGGGCTCGCGTGAAATCGGCTTCACCATCATCTCGATGACCGTCTCGCTGATCGCCGTTTTCATCCCCGTCATGTTCATGGGCGGCATCGTCGGACGGCTGCTGCACGAATTCGCCGTCACCATCTGCGCATCCATCCTGGTCTCCGGTCTTGTTTCCCTGACGCTGACACCCATGCTGTGCAGCCGCTACCTGAAGCATTCCCACAATGAAAACCACGGCTTGATCTTCCGCATTTTCGAGCGTTTTTTCGAACTGCTGTTAGCCGGCTACGAAAAAACGCTACGCATTGCCATGGCGCATCCGCGCATCGTCGTGCTGGTTTTCGTACTGTCGGTGGCTTCCAGCGCGGCATTGTTCAGACACATCCCCAAGGGCTTCCTGCCCAGCGGCGACAGTGGCCAGATCACTGCTGTTACCGAAGCGGCCCAGGATGTCTCGTTTGCCGCCATGGTCGAAAAACAGCGTGCCGTCTCCGCCATCATCGCCCAGGACCCCAACGTCCGGTCCTTCATGTCGTCCGTGGGCGCAACCAATTCCCGGCCAACGCCAAATACCGGTTTCCTGAACCTCGTCCTCAAGCCGCGCCATGACCGCAAACTCTCGGCCGACGAGATTATCCAGGAGCTCCGGCCCAAGCTCGCGGCGGTCCCCGGTATCCGGGTCTCTATGCAAAACCCGCCGTCCATCCGCATTGGCGGGCAATCCACCTCCGGCCTATATCAATACACGCTGCAAAGCACGGATCTCGATGAGCTTTACCAATGGACGGATACCCTGCTTGGCCACATTCGCCAGCTGCCAGGGCTTGTCGATGTCACCAGCAACCTCAACAACAACAGCCCGGTCGTTTCACTGGACGTCGACCGCGACAAGCTCGCCACGCTGGGCCTCACCTTCGGCCAAGTCGAAGACTCCCTGCAGAGCGCCTTCAGCGCGCGCCAGATATCGACGATCTATGGCTCCTCCAACCAGTATCAAGTCATCCTGGAAGTCGCGCCGGAATACCAGCTAGACCCGTCCAAGCTCTCCCAGATCTACGTGCGCACCTCCAGCGGCAAACTGGTACCGCTGGACACCGTCACACAGGTCACGCGCAGGACGCAGGCGCTGACCATCAACCACCAGGGGCAGTTGCCGTCGGTCACCATTTCCTTCAATCTGCTGCCCGGCGTTTCCCTGGGGAATGCCGTCGACAGCATCAAGAAGCTTGAACAGGAACTCCACCTGCCGGTCTCGCTCAACACCAGCCTGCAGGGCACGGCGCAAGCCTTCCAGTCCTCGCTGCAAGGTCTCGGCATTCTGTTGGTCGTTGCCGTGCTGGTCGTCTACATCGTGCTCGGCATCCTTTATGAGAGTTTCATCCACCCGCTGACCATCCTCTCCGGCCTGCCGGCCGCCACGCTTGGGGCTCTGGCCACGCTGATCCTTTTCGGCATCGACCTGAACCTCTACGCCTTCGTCGGCGTCATCATGCTTATCGGCATCGTCAAAAAGAATGCCATCATGATGATCGACTTCGCGCTCGACCGGCAGCGCAACGAAAAAGTCCCGGCGTTCGACGCCATTTTCAAGGCCTGCCTGATCCGCTTCCGGCCAATCATGATGACCACCATGGCCGCGCTCGTCGGCACCCTGCCCATTGCGCTCGGCATCGGCGCTGGCGCCGAAGTTCGCCAGCCGCTGGGCATCGCCGTGGTCGGCGGGCTGATCGTCTCGCAGCTCCTGACGCTCTACCTGACGCCGGTGATTTATCTCTATCTGGACCGCCTGACGCAGAAAGAACAGGCCGCCCACATAGCGGCCGAACCGACCTGACAGCCGCCCCAATGTCCGACACCAGAAACAAGCAATCGCCGGCCGGCCTGCGTATCGACAAGTGGCTGTGGGCCGCACGTTTTTTCAAGACCCGCTCCCTGGCCACGGAAGCCATCCACGCCGGGCACATCCGCCACAATGACAACGCCGTCAAACCCGCGCGCGAACTGCGCCTCGGCGACAAACTCGACATCGCCGTCGGCAACGTCCGCTGGACAATCATAGTGAGTGGTTTCAGCGAACAGCGCCGGCCGGCCGACGAAGCCCGGCAACTGTACGAAGAAACAGAGGAAAGCAAGGCCCGGCGTGAAGCCATCCGGGAAAATCTTCGCCTGGCGCCATCGCCCGGCAGCAACCTGCGCGGCCGGCCAACGAAAAAAGCCCGACGGCAAATCCACGGATTCAACGAGCCGTTCTGAAGCGCTCCCGTTCACCGCCCGAGAACTGATTACAATACCGTCATTGTCTTTTCAGACACTGTCATTTGCCTTGCGAAAGGAGTACCGCCATGGCTTCGTCTACTTCAGAAAATGCTCTCATCCTCCTCGACTTCATCAACGAAATCGTCGATCCCCAGGGGAAACTTTCCGGCAAGGGGTACGCCGATTTCGATGCGCGCCACGGATCGCTGGACCGTGTGGCCGAATTGCTGCGTCATGCGCGGACTCGCGGTTTTGCCGTGATTCACGTGGGTCTCGGCTTTTCCGCCGATTACAAGGAACAACCGGAAACCTCACCGGTCTTTGGCGGCGCCAAGAAATTCCATGCCGTTCAGCTGAAAACCTGGGGAACCGAGTTTCATGCCAAGACAGCGCCACTCGCCGGCGAAGCCATGCTCACCAAGCACCGCGTCAGCGCCTTTTACGGCACGCCGCTCGAACTGATCTTGCGCACCTACGGCGTCCGGAACCTATACGTCGCCGGCTGCGCCACGGACATGGCCGTGCAAACAACCGTCCGCGAGGCGCACGACCGCGACTTCGTCTGCACCGTCGTCAGCGATTGCTGCATCGCCGCCAACGACGAGGATCATGAGCAAACGCTACGCCTGCTGGCAAAAGTCGCCAGTATCAATACGCTCGAACAACTCATGGCCGCTTCGTAAAAAAAGCGCGGGCGGCAAAAGGATAATTCCGTCAGAGAATCAGTTCCCGGAACTCCTGCTGCCGCCGCGCCTTCAAAAGACACCTGCATCCGATAACATTTTTCATGTTCCGCACCCTCAACAGCCCCCGGCTCTGGCTCGTCACCCTCTCGGCGGCCGGCATCCTCATGGTCACCATGGGAGCCCGGCAGTCGCTCGGACTTTTCATCGCACCGCTCGGAGCCAGCACCGGCCTGGACATCGCCTCGATCAGCCTGGCGCTGGCCATCGGCCAGTTCGTCTGGGGGGCCGTGCAACCTTTTGCCGGCGCATTGGCCGACCGTTTCGGCCCGGCCCGCGTGCTGATCGGCGGGCTGATTCTGTTGGCGTTGGGCAGCACCATCACACCGTTGATGAGCAGTACCTGGGGATTGACCGTTTCTCTGGGCATTCTCTCCGCCATCGGGTCGGGCGCCGGCAGTTTTTCCGTGCTGTTCGGCGCGGCCGCGCATCGCCTGCCGATCGAAGCGCGCGGTACGGCCTCGGGCATCATCAACGCCGGAGGTTCTTTCGGCCAATTCGTCTTCGCCCCCATCCTGCAGAAACTGATCCAGGCCATTGGCTGGATGGGCGCCCTGTGGACGCTGGCCCTTGCGGTCCTGGCAGCCATTCCGCTGATCCGCAACGTGGCAGGCCCTGCCGATCACGCACCGAAAGCCCCCCTTGCCGACGAAGCTGGGCTATGGCAAAGCGTCAAACAGGCCCTGTGCGACCGCAGCTACCTGCTGCTGCACGCCGGATTCTTCACCTGCGGTTTCCACATCGCCTTTCTCGTCACGCATCTGCCGGGCGAGGTCAATCTATGCGGACTGCCGCCCTCCGTGGCCAGCTGGTCGCTGGCCATCATCGGTCTATCGAACATTTTCGGCAGTCTCGTTATCGGCGCCTGCGTGACCCGCTTCCGCAGCAAGCTCGTGCTGTTCTGGATGTACGGTTCGCGCGCCGCCCTGATTGCCATCTACCTGCTGATGCCGCGTACCGATCTGACCTTCTATCTCTTCGCCGCCGGCCTGGGGTTCACCTGGCTTGCGACAGTGCCGCCGACAGCCGCCCTCGTCAGCAAACTGTTCGGCGTGCGCTACCTCGGCACGCTGTTCGGCCTCACGTTGCTTTCCCATCAGGTCGGCGGTTTCCTTGGCGCCTGGCTGGGCGGCCTGTCGATCACGCGCTTCGGCGATTTCTCCTGGATGTGGTATGCCGACATGGCGCTTGCCGTTTTAGCCGCTTTCGTCAACTTGCCGATCCGCGAGGCTCCGATTGCCATCCGGCCGCAAGCAGCGTGATTATTTACGCCATCCACCCGCTTTTCATCATCGGAGGATCAAGAATTGAAAACAATCGGCCTGCTCGGCGGCATGAGCTGGGAAAGCACCGTTCTGTACTACCGCGAAATAAACAATCATGTGAAACAGGCACTGGGAGGCCTGCATTCCGCAAAATGCATTTTGCACAGCTTCGATTTCCACGAAATCGAGGAGTACCAGTCGCACGGCAACTGGGACAAGGCCGCAGCGGCTCTGGCCTCGGCGGCCCGGAATCTCGAAAGCATAGGCGCGGACTGCATCGTCATCTGCACCAACACCATGCACAAGCTTGCGGATGAAGTGCAGCGCCATCTCCGGGTTCCTCTCCTGCATATCGCGGATCTGACGGCTGACGAGTTGCTGAGGAACGATGTCCGGAAAATCGCACTGACGGGAACGCGTTATACGATGGAGCAGGATTTTTATAAATCCCGCCTGATCTCGCGCGGCATAGAGGTCATCGTTCCCGACCGCGACGGCATCGAATTCGTCAACCGCGTGATTTACGAGGAATTGTGCCTGGGCATCGTATCGGCGGAATCGCGGCAGGGCTTCGTCGCCGTCATCGAGCGGTTGAGGGACCGGGGAGCGGAGGGCGTCATATTGGGCTGCACAGAAATAGGCATGCTGATCCGGCCCGAAGATGTCACCTTGCCGGTGTTCGACACAACCCTGATACACGCGCGCGGAGCCGCGATGTATTCTGTCGGCATATAGCCGCCAAAAGATGATTATCCAGGGATATGCCGACGATTGCGATTCGTGGCTACCGGCGGATGGAATAGCGGGGAGAGGCGAGGATGAATATATTTTCCTTTTTCACAAAGAAAAAAGAGCTGGAACGCGTGCCCAGCCATGAATTCGAGCAAATCACCCGTTTCTTCGTGGACGAAACAAAGCTTCCGTGCTGCGAGCTGACGCAAGTCAGGAAGCCGCTTGATGCCTACGACAGCAAATTTGGCGGCGTGCCCTACCTGCCGCCAGGTTTCGCGTATCCGCATAACGCCGGTTGCGACAGGAAGCCTTTGAAACTGCTGGCGCAGCTCAATTTTGACCGGCTGCCGCAGTTGCCCGATTTCCCGGCGGGCGGCATGTTGCAGTTTTATATCGCCTGCGAAGAACGGGAAGACTGCTTCGGCGTCGATTTTGACAATCCCACCCGCCAAAGCGGGTTCAGAGTCATCTATCACCCGCGGATAGCTTATGACGCACAAGACCTGCAGAACCCGCCGAAGCTGGATGCAGAAGGGCTAGCCAATTTCCCGTTTGCAGGCGAATTCGGGCTGGAAGCCATGGAAAAGATTTCCGTGATGACGCACTCCGACTTCAGATATTCCAAATGCATTGCACGGCATATAACGGGCAACGCCGCCGTCGCAGAGCTGCTCGCGAAAACCGGCGAATCGGCCATCGATGATTATCTCACCGACACCTATGGCGCCACCGGACACCGGATCGGCGGTTATCCGTTCTTCACGCAGACGGACCCCAGGGAATATGCCGAACATCTGCAGGGGCATTCCATCCTGCTTTTGCAGATCGACAGCGTGGGCAGCGGCGAAGATCAGATAATCTGGGGAGATTGCGGCGTAGCCAACTTTTTCATCCGGCCGGACGATCTGAAAAGGCTGGATTTCTCCAACGTGATTTATACGTGGGATTGCTGTTAGGAAAGCATAGCCGGCGAAACCGTTTACTTCATTTGGTCGACGCCTCCTGTTCTTCATAAATTTTTCCTCTTCGGCAAGTTCCTCTATATTTACGCTTTCTTCGCGTTTCCTGTCTTGAAAGCTCCCATGACTCCTCTCTCCCCCTTCGCTTTCGCTCGCATTCCGGATATCCATTTCGGGCCGGGAAAACTGGCCGCCCTGCCGCAACTGATACAACGCTATGGCAAGCGCGTCCTGTTCATCACCGGGTCGTCGTCCTTCGTTCGCTCGGAACGGCACGCGCGCCTCAGGGAGACACTGTCTCAGGCAGGCATCGGCATCGAGCATGCGGCGCTTGCCGGCGAGCCCTCGCCGCAGTTCGTCGACGAGGTCGTAAAGAACTACCGGGGTGGCCGGATCGATTGCGTGGTCGGCATCGGCGGCGGCAGTCCGCTGGACGCAGGCAAGGCCGTTTCGGCTATGCTGCCGCAGGAAGATTCCGTTGTGCCCTTCCTGGAATGCGTGGATACCAAAAAGCACGATGGGCGGAAAATTCCATACATCGCCGTGCCGACATCGTCCGGTACCGGCAGTGAAGCAACCAAGAATGCTGTGTTGAGCAGCATCGGCGAGCAAGGCTACAAGAGTTCGCTACGCCACGATAATTTCGTGCCGGACATCGCTGTGATCGATCCGGAACTGATGTTGAGCTGCCCGCCGGGCGTGACGGCGGCCTGCGGCCTGGATGCATTGACGCAGCTGCTGGAGGCCTATGTCTCGAACAAAGCCTCGCCGATGACCGACGCTCTGGCCTTGAGCGGACTGGAGCACGTCGCCGCCGGTTTCCTGCCGGCTTTCGAGAACGGGCAGCATGATCTTGCTGCCCGGGGCCACATGGCCTACGCCGCGCTGCTTTCGGGCATCGTGCTGGCCAACGCGGGCCTGGGAGTCGTGCACGGTTTCGCCGGGCCGATCGGCGGTTTCTTCCCCATGCCGCACGGTGTCGTCTGCGGCACGCTGATCGGCGCGGCAACGCAGGCAAACATCGAGGCGCTGCGCCACGGCGACACTATGGAAAACCGTCTTGCGCTGGACAAATTCGCCAGGGCAGGAGCCATCCTTTCCGGCCAGGCCGCATCCTCGGCCGAAGGCGGCTGCGAACTGCTCATGAGCATACTCGACAAGTGGATCGACTCCACTCATATGGCGCGCTTGAGCGATTACGGGATCACCCGTTCCGATTTTTCCAGGATTCTCGACAAATCGAACAACAAGAACAGCCCGGTAACCTTGAATCGCGAGGAGATGGAGGGCATTCTCGCCGACCGTCTGTGAGAGTTGTGGATACTAAGATGTTCTGCAACTGCCGACTGGCATATCATTGAGACTAAATAAGCTTTGTCGCGGCATTTAACTGCCGCCAGGGGAGAACGATGGAGTGGTGGCTGGCCTATATCGGCCTGGGGTTGTTTACCGGAATTTCAGCCGGCATGCTGGGGATCGGCGGAGGTCTCGTGATGGTGCCGGCGCTGACCATGATGTTTTCGGCGCAAACCGGTGTTTTTCCTGCCGGGGAAGCTCTGCACATGGCGCTCGGCACGTCGATGGCCACCATTCTGTTTACTTCGTTTTCCAGCCTGCAGGCGCATCATCGGCATGGCGCGGTTCTATGGAAAGTCGTCGCCCAGATCACCCCGGGGATTCTTCTCGGCACCCTGCTCGGTACCCTGCTGGCCTCCCATGTGCCGGCCAAGCCGCTGGCGGTTTTCTTCACGGCTTTCGTGTGCGTCGTTGCCACCCAGATGATTTTCAACCTCAAACCGAAAGCTTCGCGCGAGCTTCCGGGAACGGCCGGCGTTTTTGCCGTTGGCGCGGGAATCGGCACGATTTCCGCGTTGGTAGCTGTCGGCGGAGGCGCAATGAACGTGCCGTTCCTCACCTGGTGTAACGTCCAGGTGCAAAAAGCCATCGGCACCTCCGCCGCCATCGGTTTCCCCATCGCCGCAGGCGGCACCCTCGGCTACATTTACAACGGCTGGGGGCATGTGCCGCTGCCGGCATGGAGCCTGGGTTACATCTATCTTCCCGCGTTGCTGTGGATGATCCCTTTCAGCATGCTGGCCGCCCCGCTCGGAGCCAGAATGACCCACCAGATGCCGGTGGCGACCCTGAAACGT
>JAVBSG010000215.1:0-42739 GCA_031547245.1 Propionivibrio sp. | reverse complement strand
CCTGCGCGCTTTCGCGCCATGCCGCTATTTTATAGCGGTTCCAGGGGAAATGAACCTGTTCGTGGAACGCGGAGGATGCGATTTTGTCGAGCGTCGATAAATCCTTTTCTGTCCTCAGGACAATACTACGTGCTGTTCGGTTTTCTGAACGATAACGATATTGCGCATAACCGCAAGGGCTCGTATAAAGCGCTCATCGAATTCCTCCGCGTCGCCGTGGACAATCAACAATCGCATCGGAGACAACGCGACCGACAAACAGAGGACCGGCGTCGGATCTGCACCGCCATTTATCAATACGGGTATGTCGTCGGTAGCCAAGTGTTCTCCGTCAACTGCAACATCGACCGTTGCCCATTGCAAAATTGATTTTGATCCAGTCATATCGAAAACACAGCCTGTGTCGTTTCGCTCGTTACTATGCGATATTTCCTCTCGCCACCAGAGGAATTCGTATAGAGACGAGATCAACGCGAGGACAAGCGATAACATGAGCCGATTGTTCGGCAAGCAAGCGAAACTCCGCGCTGAAGAGCTCGGCGTCGCCGATCAAGTCGAGTTCATCCACGACAAGGCAACCAGGCAAGGCCGCCGGATACCAGCCGGTTACCTTGTCAGTTTCTGCGGCGACCGGCCATCCGCCGCGCCATAAACCGACACGGCGTGCAGCCGGCCGGAAACGGTAGCCGCCAGCACACAGGCGGGAAGCAACGCCGGCAGGATCATGTACTCGCCCGTCATCTCGAAGACCATCAGCGCTGCCATGACCGGCGCATGGGTCGTAGCGGCCAGCCAGGTCGCCATGCCGCACAGTGCCATCAGCAACGGCAAATGGTCGGCGCCGATCCAGGGCGTCATGGCTTTCGCCGCCAGGGCGCCGAAGGCCGCGCCGGCGAACAGGGTCGGCGTGAATACGCCGCCGGGCGCGCCCGAGCCGTTACTGGCCAGCATGGCCGCGAGCTTGGCGGCGAACAGCGCGGCGATCAGCAGGGCTCCCGGCGGCGCGGTCTGAAGGGTGCGCACGACGGAAAAACCGTTGCCCCACACTTCCGGGTAAAGCACCGAAAGCAGGCCGACGAGCGCGCCGCCGAGCGCCAGTTGCAGCGGTAGCGGCAGCTTCAGGCTGCGGAAGCCGCGCCGCGCGCCGTCGAGCGCCCACAGGAAGGCCGCGCCGCCCACGCCGCAGACGAGGCCGAAGACGATCAGCAGCAGGTACTCGTAGTATTGGGGAACGGGCAGCGGCGGCACCCGGTAGAGGACTTCGGCGCCGCTCAGCCACTGCGTCACCACCAGGGAGCAGACGGCGGCGATGGCCACCGGCGTGATGGCGGCGATGGCCAGCGTGCCGATCAGCACTTCGGCGACGAACAGCGCTCCGGCGAGCGGCGCATGGTAGGCCGCGGCCATGCCGGCGGCGGCGCCGCAGGCCACCATCAGCCGCCATTCACTGCGCGGCGCGAGGCGCTGCCCGAGCAGGGAGGCGGCCAAGGCCGCCAGCAAGATCATGGCGCCTTCGCGCCCGATGGCGCTGCCGGTGGCGACGACCAGGAGCGAAGCCGCGCACTTGACGAGGCTGGTGCGCACGTCGATCAGCCCGTGGCCGATGTTGATGGCTTCGATGTAGTCGCTTGGAATATCGTGCCGGCGGACGCGCGAGGCTTCGTGCCGCTGATACGCCCACAGCAGCATGCCGGCTGCCGCCGCGCCCAGAAGCGGCGTCACCGCGCGCCGCCACGGCGACAGCGCGCGCGCCGCCTCGACCAGCCCGGTGCTGGAATTGACGAGCAGGATCTCCAGCTCCGCCAGCAGCCAGCGGAACAGCCACACGGCCAGCGCGCCGACGATGCCGATCAGGGCGGCGAGCAGCACGCGGCGCAGAACGGTGCGGGGGGAAGCGGGCTGGCGCATGCGTGGCTACCTGTTTTCAACAGCCGTGGCTGCCGGCGCGCTGCCGCAGGGGTCCGGTTCGGGAATCATGGCTTCATGCCCGGAAATAGGCGCTCGGGGAGACGCCGAACTGCTGCCGGAACATCGTGGCGAAAGCGCTCGGGCTGCTGTACCCGAGACTCAGCGCCACGTCCACCACCTTGCGCCCGCTGGCCAGCAGCTCCAGCGCGGTAACCAGCCGCGCCTGCTGCCGCCATTGCCCGAAGGTCAGCCCGGTCTCGCGCAGGAAGCGGCGGCCGACGGTCTTGGCATGCACGCCGAGCCGCGCCGCCCAGTCGGCCAACGTCGACATGTCGTCGGGCCGTTCGACGAGGCTGTGGCAGATCGTCAGCAGGTCGGCCGACGCCGGGTACGGCAGCCGCAGGGGAAGAATCGGCAGGATGGCGACCTCGTCGATCAGCAGGCGCATGATTCTCTCTTCCCTGGATTCCGGCTCGTAGGATGGTGACATATCGACGGCGACAAGGATCAGTTCGCGCAGCAGCGGCGAAATACTGACTACCTGGCATTGATCCAGCAGATCGTGGACAAGTTCCGGCAGGAAATAAAGCGTCCGCAGCTTGACTTCGCCGATCATGCGTATCTGATGCGCAACGCCGGGAGGAATCCACACCCCCCGCGTCGACGGCACGACCCATTGCCCCGAGTGCGTGTTGACCACCATCACCCCCTGGGCCGCATAGATGAGCTGCGCCGTCGGATGCCGATGTTCGGGAACGAGATAGCCGGAAGGGTAGTCGACCACCCGGCCGGCAACCGGGGAGTGTCCCAGATCTTTGCCATGATCGGGAATGAATCGGTTCGGTATGTCCATTTCGCGACGATTGATGATCTATTACAGCAGGACAGACAGCATAATACGCGGTATAGTGAGTTTTACCCTCATTTTTTCCGTAATGTAATGACCTCCGCGCCGTCCACCGCTTCCGATGCACCGCCTGCTTCTGCCACACCATCCACCTCAACCACACCGCCCCGCCCCGTACCGGCAACATCCTTCGGGATTCTAAGCTCGATCAGCTTCTGCCATTTCCTGAACGACACGATCCAGTCGCTGATCCTGGCCATCTATCCGCTGTTCAAATCCGGCTTCAACCTCTCCTTCGCGCAGATCGGCCTGATCACGCTGACGACCCAATGCACCGCCTCGCTGCTGCAGCCCCTGGTCGGCCTATACACCGACCGGCATCCCAAGCCCTTTTCGCTGGCCATAGGCATGTGCAGCACCCTGTCGGGTCTTCTGCTGCTTTCCATCGCCAGCAGTTTCCCCATGGTGTTGATGGCCGCGGCCATGGTCGGCACCGGCTCGTCGATTTTCCATCCGGAATCGACGCGCGTGGCGCGCATGGCGTCCGGCGGGCGGCACGGCCTCGCCCAGTCCATTTTCCAGGTCGGCGGCAACGCCGGCTCGGCCACGGGGCCGCTGCTCGGCGCGTGGGTCGTGCTGCCGCACGGGCAGCGCAGCATCGCGCTGTTCTCGCTGGTGGCGCTGCTGGCCATGATCGTGCTGATCGGCGTCGGCCGCTGGTATAAGCAGCACCAGCGCCAGTCGGCGAAAGCCGCGCCGCCCGCTGGCCACGGCCTGCCCAGGAAGCAGGTGTGGCAGACGCTGTGCGTGCTGCTGGCGCTCATTTTCTCGAAACACTTCTACCTCGCCAGCATCACCAGCTACCTGATCTTCTACCTGGTGCAGCGCTACGGTTTCACCGAGCAGACGGCGCAGTACCATCTGTTCTATTTCCTCGCCGCCGTGGCCGCCGGCACGCTGTTCGGCGGCCCGATCGGCGACCGCATCGGCCGCAAGCGCATCATCTGGGCCTCCATCCTGGGCATCGCGCCGTTCACGCTGGCGCTGCCCTACGTCGGCCCGGAAATGTCGGTCGTCCTGTCGGTGATCATCGGCTTCATGCTGGCCTCGGCCTTCCCGGCCATCCTGGTTTACGCCCAGGAGCTGTTTCCGAGCCGGATCGGCACGATCTCCGGCCTGTTCTTCGGCCTGGCGTTCGGCATGGGGGGGATCGGCGCCGGCGTGCTGGGCAAGCTGGCGGACCTCTGGGGGATCATGGCCGTTTACAAGCTGTGCTCCTTCCTGCCGCTGATCGGATTGCTCGCCGTGTTCCTGCCGGACATCCGGCATTCGGGGCCGCGGCCCGGTCCGGGCAAAGCGGGCGAAGCAGCCAAAGCCTAGTCGTTTTCACGGGAGAGAAAAAATGGCCTTACTTGGCAAAGCAGCGATGATTTTGTCATTCGACGTCGCGCCGGACGCAATCGCCGAGCACGATAACTGGCATTCCCTGGAACACCTGCACGAGCGGATGTCGATTCCCGGTTTTCTGCGCGGTTCGCGCTGGACGGCCGCGAGAGGCGGTTCCCGCTATTTCGTGATGTACGAGGTCGCCGATATCGACACGCTGGCCTCCCCGCCCTATCTCGAACGGCTCAACCACCCGAGCCCCTGGACCTCGAAAATGATGAAGCATTACCAGGGCATGAACCGCGGCTTCTGCCGGGTTGCCTTCAGCAGCGGGTTCGGCCTGGGAAGCCACGGCCTGCTGCTCCGCTTCAGCCCCGATCCGGGCAGCGAGACTTCCTTGCGCGAGTGGATCGAAAAGGATGCCCTGCCCGCCCTGCCGGGCAAACCCGGCTTGGTCAGCGCGCACCTGTTCGAAGCCGCGCTGACGCCGGAGATGACGAAGGAGCAGCGCATCCGCGGCAAGGACGGCGGCGTGGACTGGGTGGTGCTCGCCACCGGTTACGACCAAAAAGCCGTCGAAGCCCTGGCGGGCAAGGAACTGGCCGCCGAGACGCTCACCCGCAAGGGAGCGATCAACGTCGTTTCGGGCCTCTATCGGATGGACCACTCGCTGACGGCACAGGAAGCCGCCCTGCCGTAACCCCCTGTGGAAAACCGATCGAGCGTAATGGAGCGGGAAAAGGTATCATTCCATTGTTTCGGTTCATCATTTCATGGTGAACCACACGTTTTCGGAATTCCCCGCAGATGCCTTACCTGATTCTCGTCACCATCCTCTGGGCTTTCTCGTTCAGCCTGATCGGGCAGTACCTCGCTGGCGTCGTCGATAGCGATTTCGCCGTGCTCGCGCGCGTCGGCATCGCCGCCGCCGTGTTCATCCCCTTCACCCGCTGGCGGGGCCTGCCGTGGCGGCTCCTCGGCGGCCTGTGGGTGGCCGGCGCCCTGCAGTTCGGCATCACCTATCTGTGCCTCTACCGCAGCTTCACCGTGCTGACGGTGCCGGAAGTCCTGCTGTTCACGGTCCTCACGCCGATCTACGTCACCCTGCTCGACGACAGCCTGGCCAAGCGCTTCAATCCCTGGTCGCTGTTCGCCGCGGCCGTCGCCGTGATCGGCGGCATCATCATCCGCTTCGAGAAGATCGAGGGCGACTACCTGATCGGCTTCCTGCTGCTGCAAGTGGCCAACGCCACCTTTGCCGCCGGCCAGGTGCTGTGCCGCCGGCTGCTGGCGAAATACCCGACGGACCAGCCGCTGTACCGCTTCTTCGGCCACTTCTTCCTCGGCGCCATGGTCCTGGCGCTGCCGTCGTTCCTGCTTTTCGGCGACCTCGCCAAACTGCCGCAGAGCCCCGTGCAATGGGGCGTCCTCGCCTGGATGGGCCTCTTCGCCACGGCGCTCGGCATGTATTGGTGGGTCAAGGGCAGCACGATGGTCGATGCCGGCGTGCTGGCGATCATGAACGAGCTGCACGTGCCGGCGGGCCTCCTCGTCAACCTGCTGATCTGGAACCGCGACGCCAACCTGCAGAAACTGGCGCTCGGCGGCGCGGTGATCCTCGCCTCGCTGTGGCTCAACGGCATGGGGCGACGGCTCGCCAGGAAACGCGGCTGACCAGGTCCAATCCGCAAGCAAGGTCATGGATATCCGATAATGCCGCCTTTGTGGGGCTGCAGGACTATTGCATGATCCACAGCTATTAGATAGATTTCTCCCGGAACGGTATTCGCCAGAAGCATAAGATGCATCGGGCAGGCGAAAAGCACCAAGGCCGTCGATAGCCGATAAACAAGGGAGGAGCTGGAAGATGGCTGCCCGCAGCACAATCAGGCAACGGCTGTCGCTGTTGATCATTGTCCCTCTGGTCTCGCTGATGGCGCTTGGCGGAAAGCTGATCGCCGACAGCCATTCGAGCTACCAGAACGCCAGGAACACGCACTCGGTGCTGAGCCTGGCGGTCGCGGCGGGAAACCTGGTACACACGCTGCAAATCGAGCGGGGTGCGACAGCCGGTTTTCTGCAATCGCGAGGCCGGCAATTTGCCGATGTGTTGCCCGGTATCCGTGCAAATACGGACAAGCAGCAGACCTCGTTCGACCGCGAGGTATCCAAAATCGATCCTTCCGGAATGCCAGCCCTGGCCGATGTGTCAAAGCAGGCCCGCGAGCGTTTGAAAACGCTTGCGAGCCTGAGAGAACGCGCCGACAAACACTCGATAGCGCTGCCGGAACATGTTGCCGCCTATACCCAGACGATATCCCGGCTGCTGGAAATCATCGGCTCCAGCGGCCAGTTCAACTCGGACGCGCAGATCGGGCGGCACATCCTGGCCTATTCGTTTCTCGTCCAGGCCAAGGAACAGGCGGGCCAAGAGCGGGCGCTCACCACGGCGGCTCTCGCGGCAGACCATATTGCGCCGGAACTCTTCCGGCAGATACTTGAAAAGCACTTCCGGCAGGACGCCTACCTGGACAGTTTCCGGTCAACCGCGGACAAAACGGAGGTTGCTGCACTGGAAAACGTTTTGGCCGGGCAATCCTCGAAGGAGGTGCAGGCGATGCGCAACGAGCTGTACGCCGCAAGCGCAGTCAAAGCCGACCCGCAGGTCTGGTTCAGGACCATCACGAAAAAAATCGATGCGATGCTCGACGTGGAACTTCTGGTGGCCAAAAACATTGATGACCGGGCAAACCACATTGTCGGCAACGAACAAAAGCTGTTGTGGTCATGCATCGCCTTGGCCGTGTTCGCTGCCCTGGCGATGCTTGCCGTGGCGCTGTGGGTTGCCGCCAGCGTCAGCCGCCCGTTGGAGGAGGAAATCCGGGTAGCCGAACACGCCATCGGCGAGAACGATTTTTCGCGGAGCATTCCCGAGAACGGGCCGATCGAGGTTGTCCGCGCAGGCAGGGCCTTCAACGAATTGATGCGTGAATTCCGGCAGATCATCGATAACGTCAAGCAGTCGAGCACACGCATAACGGTTGCCGCGCATGATCTGACGGTTTCCAGCCAGCGGGTCAGGGAAAGTTCATCACAACAGGCAACTGCGGCATCTGCGGTTGCCGCAGCGGTTCAGGAAGCTTCAACGAGCGTCGGCGAAACAGCGGCGAACGCAAAGAACGCAACGGAGGTCGTCAGTTGGGCAAGGGAAGAATCGACAGCGTCGATAGGCGTGATGACCGATGCAATACGATCGATGAAATCGATTGCCGAGTTGATAAATCGCTCCGCTTCGAACGTCACGGATTTAAGCGTCAGTTCGGAGAGAGTCGGCGGAATCATCGGCGTGATCCGTGACATCGCCGATCAAACCAATCTGCTAGCGCTGAATGCCGCCATCGAAGCAGCACGCGCAGGCGAAAACGGGCGCGGCTTTGCCGTCGTGGCGGACGAGGTCAGAAAACTTGCCGAACGCACGACCAAGGCCACCGCGGAAACGGCTTCGCTCATCGAGGTCATTCAGCGGGGCATCGACACCACGGTGGAATCGATGCAGAAGGTCGACGAACAGGCCGACCGTGGATTGAAACTGGTAAGCCGTACGGAAGCCGCACTTGAACATATCGGCGAAGGATCGGAAAGGGTTGCCGAATGTGTTTTCGCAATTTCAGGCGCTCTGGGCGAACTGGACTCCGCCATCCGCGATATTGCGCAAAACGTGGAGAAAATCGCCCAGATGACCGAAATCAACAACAAGGCGGCCGAATCCAATTACATGACGGCAAAATCTCTGGATGACCTATCCGAACAACTGAGCGAATCGGTCGCCAAATACAAGACATGACCTCCCTGGCAGCGGCTACGGCTTGTACCAGCCGATTTCCGCCGCCGTCAGGGGGCCGATCAGCGTTTCGGGCAGGCCGCGCGGAATCTGCGATTCGGTCGGCGAGAGCGCGATGCGCCCGCCCATGATTTCGGCGAAGTGCTGCGGATAGCGCGGGTTTTTCTGGGGCTCGGCATAGCCTATGGGAAACAGCGGCCGGTTGTCGGCGTAGTTGTATTTATCGGTGGCGCCAAGCGTGTGCAGCAGCTCGTGCGTCATGACGACGGCGTTGCTGCCGGCCATGCGGCGTGAGGCATAGAGATGCACGATGCCGATCCGGCCTTTTTCCAGGCCGACCGAATCGGGGACCTGCGTGAGGTTTTGCGGATCGAAGTAGAGGAGATACAGACGGATGGTGGGCCGGATGTCCGCCACCGGCGTATTGCGCCAGGCCCACCAGCGCAGCTGCAGGCTCCACAGCACGTTGCTCATGATGCCCGGCTCGCGGGGCAGCGGCGGCGGGCGGACGCTCATGGGCGGCCCGAGGGTGACGGTCAGGGGCTTGATCAGCGGCAGGCCGTAGCGCTGCGCCTCTTCCTGCAGGTAGTCATCCACCGGCGCGAAGCTGTCCGCCGCCAGCCCCTTGATGTAAGCCTCCGCCGCCGCGCTGCCGTCGCCGTTGATCGGGAACGCGGCGACGTGCACGGTCGATGTCCACGCCTGGATCCGTCTTTTTTCCTGCCACACGCCGACGGCGATGCCGAAGAGAATCAGCAGCAGGATGAGGATGCGGATCTGGCGGAACATCGGCTGAGACGATTACGCCGTTACACCAGGGTTTTGACCAGCGTTTCGCGGTCGCCCGGCAGCATGTCCATCGGCGCGATCTCGGGCATCGTGTAGGCGCCCGGTTTCAGGCGCAGCGCCGCCGCGCGCGCGCAGGAGACCATGATCTGGGACGTCAGCGCCGGGTTGTTGATGGTCATGCGGAACTCGAACAGCTGGTTGTGCGTGGCGCCGCTCACGCCCTTGCGCTCCATCGACACGCCATGGCCGACGTCCTTGAGCGCGTCGATGGCGGGCACCTGGAATACGCGCGTGTCATCGTTGCAGAAGTAGTCGTCGCTCTTGATGGCTTTTTCGACGGCGGCGAAATCCGCGCCCGCCTCCAGCTCGACATAGACCATGCGGCGGTGCACGCCGGTGCCGGTGGGGATGGTCATCGACAGCGCGTCGCGCACGCCCGGCTTGCCTTTGGCGCAGACCGAGTGGCCCATGCTCATGCCCGGGCCGAAATTGGTGTAGGTCAGCCCCTTCGGGGCCATGGCCAGCAGCAGCGCGCGCATCACCGAATCGCTGCCGGGGTCCCAGCCCGCCGACACGACGGCGACGCTGCCGTGCTGCTTGCCGATGGCGTCGAGCGCGCAGCGCAGATCCCACAGCTTCTGGCCGTGAATGTCGAAACTATCCACCGTGTGGATGCCGCGGCGCAGGTATTCCGGGGCGACCTCGGGAATGCTGCGCGTGGGGCCGCACAGCAGCGCGGCGTCGACCTTGCCGAGATCGGCGACATTGCCGACGACCGGAATCCCGGCGAGTTCCGCCGGCACGGCGGCGCGCGCGTCGCGCCGGACGACTCCGGCAAGCGCCATGTCCGGAGCGGCCTGCACGGCTTCGACGGCATATTTTCCGATGTTGCCGTAGCCCACTACGGCGATGCGTAACGTACTCATGGTATTTCCCCCTCGTTCATCAATGTATATGTATATGGCGGCCCTTTGAAACGGCAAAGCCCCCATGCGGGGGCTTTGCCGTTTTCATGCATCGGGCGCGAACTTAGCCGACCCCGCAATTTTTCCGTGCTTACTGCGGCGCCGGTTCCGACGGCTGCGCCGCGGCGTTTTCCTCGGCCGCCGCGGCCTTCATCGACAGGCGGACGCGGCCCTTCTCGTCGGCTTCGAGCACCTTGACGCGGACCTTCTGCCCTTCCTTCAGGTAGTCGGCCACGGCATTGACGCGCTCGTTGGCGATCTGGGAGATGTGCAGCAGGCCGTCGCGGCCCGGCAGGATGCTGACGATGGCGCCGAAATCGAGGAGCTTCAACACCGTGCCGTCGTAGATCTTGCCGACTTCGACGTCGGCGGTGATGGCTTCGATGCGCTGTTTCGCCGCATTCGCCGCATCGCCGTTGACCGAGGCGATGGTGATCGTGCCGTCTTCCTGGATGTCAATCGTCGTGCCGGTTTCCTCGGTGATGGCGCGGATCACTGCGCCGCCCTTGCCGATCACGTCGCGGATCTTCTCCGGGTTGATCTTCATCGTGTACAGGCGCGGCGCGTAGGCCGATACTTCCTCGCGCGGCGCGGCCACGGCGGTCTGCATCTGGCCGAGGATGTGCAGGCGCGCTTCCTTGGCCTGAGCCAGCGCCACCTGCATGATTTCCTTGGTGATGCCCTGGATCTTGATGTCCATCTGCAGCGCGGTCACGCCGGTCTCGGTGCCGGCCACCTTGAAGTCCATGTCGCCGAGGTGGTCTTCGTCGCCGAGGATGTCGGTCAGCACGGCGAAGCGGTTGCCGTCCTTGATCAGGCCCATGGCGATGCCGGCCACGTGCGCCTTGAGCGGCACGCCGGCATCCATCAGCGCCAGCGTCGAGCCGCACACGGAGGCCATGGAGCTGGAACCGTTGGATTCGGTGATTTCGGACACCACGCGCATGGTGTAGGAAAAGTCCTCCGCCTTCGGCAGCGCGCCGATCATGGCGCGCTTGGCCAGACGGCCGTGGCCGATCTCGCGGCGCTTGGGCGTGCCGACTCGGCCGCACTCGCCGGTGGCGTAGGGCGGGAAGTTGTAGTGCAGCATGAAGCGCTCGCGGTATTCGCCGGCCAGGGAGTCGATGATCTGTTCATCGCGACCCGTGCCCAGCGTGGCCACCACCAGCGCCTGCGTCTCGCCGCGGGTGAACAGCGCCGAGCCGTGCGTGCGCGGCAGAACGCCGGTGCGCATGGCGAGCGGGCGCACGGTGCGCGTGTCGCGCCCGTCGATGCGCGGCTCGCCGGCCAGGATGCGGCCGCGCACGATGCGCGACTCGATTTCGAAGAACAGGTTGCCGATCGCCGCGGCGTCCGGCGCGCCTTCGCCGACGGTCAGTTCCTCGACGGCCTTGGCGGAAATCTCGTTGATGCGCTGCGTGCGCTTCTGCTTGCTGGTGATGCGATAGGCTTCCTGCAGGTCGGCTTCGACCAGCGCGTTGAGCTTCGCGACCAGTTCTTCGTTCTTGGCGGCGGGCGCCCAGTCCCATTCGGGCTTGCCGGCTTCCTCGACGAACTCGTTGATGGCGCCGATCACCGTCTGCATCTGCTCATGGCCATAGACGACGGCGCCGAGCATCACGTCTTCGGGCAGGATCTGCGCTTCGGACTCGACCATCAGCACGGCGGACTGGGTGCCGGCCACGACGAGGTCGAGCTGGCTCGCCTTGAGCTGGGTCTGCGTCGGGTTCAGCACGTACTGGCCGTCGACGTAGCCGACGCGCGCCGCACCGATCGGGCCGTCGAAGGGAATGCCGGAAACCGCCATGGCCGCCGAGGCGCCGATCATCGCCGAGATGTCCGGATCGATTTCAGGATCGAGCGACACGACCATCGCCACGACCTGCACTTCGTTGTAGAAGCCGTCCGGGAACAGCGGGCGCAGCGGGCGGTCGATCAGGCGCGAAGTCAGCGTTTCCTTTTCGGAGGGACGCCCCTCGCGCTTGAAGAAGCCGCCGGGAATCTTGCCGGCAGCATAGGTTTTTTCAATATAGTCGACCGTCAGCGGGAAAAAATCCTGGCCCGGCTTGACCGTCTTGGCGCCGACCACGGACACCAGCACCACGGTGTCACCCATCGACACCATGACGGCCGCGCCGGCCTGACGAGCGACCTCACCGGTTTCCAGCGTTACCTGGTGAGCGCCATAGCTAAAAGTCTTCTTGGCAATCTTGAACATTGATCAGTCCTCAAACAGTACGTTACGAATCCATCGGATGCGCCCACGACACCGGCACATCGTTCGACAACACGCCAATAATGGCAGAACTACGAAAAAGTACAGCGGGCAACCCCTTGAAGGAGTTGCCCGCTGTACGCTATTTTGAAAAGGGAGCTTCCCAACCGCGTCGCGGTTCGGCAATAAAGCTCACTTGCGCAAACCGAGACGTTGAATCACAGAGCGGTACGAATCGACATTCGTCTGTTTCAGGTAGTCCAGCAGCTTGCGGCGGCGGCTCACCATCCGCAGCAGGCCGCGGCGGGAATGGTGATCCTTGAGGTGTTCCTTGAAATGACCCGACAGGTCGTTGATGCGTGCGGTGAGCAGCGCAATCTGGACTTCCGAGGAGCCGGTATCGCCAGCGGTGCGCTGATATTCGCGCATGATTTCCGCTTTTTGTGCAACGGTAATCGCCATGTCAAACTCTCTTTCCTGAGTAACGGCGCCGCCCCGGTTTGATAGAGCCAGCGCCCGGTTGATAGAAAAACTCTCGCTCGGCGAAGCGAGGGACGGATTATATCCTTCAAGCACTTTGCGGGCAACTTGCCGGACATCACTATGTTGAAAGTTTTCAATCTATCCGGTTCTGTAGCAAGTGATCCATTCGGTCTTGAGGCCGGTTGTAAATAGTAGGGCCAACGTTCAAACGGCTATCTGTTGTTGTATTGCTGGAAGAATGCGGCAGGCGACATTCGCCAAATGCTCAAAAACAAGCGTTATCTAAGAATGCTAAAATGAACCCTGAAGTTAACTGTTTATTGGAATTGTCATAACTCCTGCGGCGTGCGCATGCACCCAGCAGTTCCCTACCATCCCGGACCCAATGAACGAACCGAACACGCCCACTTTATCGGACGACGATACGAAGGAACGGCCGGCCGGCAGACGACCAAGGATGGCCGAGATAGCACGCTTGGCGGGCGTCGACATCTCGACCGTCAGCCGTTCTTTGGCCGGAAGCCCGCTCGTCGCCAAGGAGACCCGGGCGCTGATCGATCAGATCGTGCGCGACACTGGGTACGTAGTGAACGCGGCCGCCCGCAATCTGCGGGATGGCCGCGCCAATCAGGTGCTCGCCATCGTTTCGGACATCGCCGCTCCGTTCTATTCCGATGTTGTCCAGGGCATCGTCGAGACGCTGGCCGAACATGGAATCAATGTTTTGTTGGGCGTTACGCTGCGCCAGGCCAAGCGCGAAACAAAACTGGGGAAGCAACTGCTGAGCGGCGTGGTGGATGGCATCATCACCCTCACCGGAAGTGCGCCCAAGGCAATTCTCAATATGCCGGGCTTCGATCGCAAAGTCGTCGCGGTATCGCGATCCCTGCCGGACGTCACATGCGTGACGATCGATAACTACGCCGCCGCCAAGGAAGTGATGGCACACCTCCATGTCATGGGACATCGGCATATCGTCCATATCGGCGGACCGAATTACTCGAAGACATACCGCGACCGCAGTGCGGCGTATGCTGATTTCATGCGCGACAATGACCTCGGCGCGCTGGTGAATGTACGCTCGACCGACTCTTTCAACGACGACGCCGAGTCCGGTTTCGAGATCATGAAATCCATGCTTGACGAAGGCACGCGCCCCACAGCGGTCTTCTGTGCTACCGACGAACTGGCGATAGGCGCCATGGCCGCTGCGCGACAAGCCAACCTGAACATACCGGGCGATGTGTCGTTTTTTGGGTTCGACGACCTGAAGCTGGCAGGGCTGATGTATCCCCCGCTGTCGACAGTGTCCGTTCCGCGCTTCGAAATGGGGCGCAGGGGAGCGGAAGCGCTCTTCCACCAGATCTACAAGGGAACGATGGCCTCGACCAGGATTGTGCTTGAGCATCGACTGGTACTGAGGGACAGCGTGGTGCAGATCCGCTAATCCGATTCCCGTGCGCTCATGCCTTCGACCGTCGCGGCATATCCGATTTTGGCGTAGAGTTCCGCTGCTTTGTACATCCCTCCCGCTTTCTTTGTCCGAAACAATAGTCCACGGAACAAACATCAAGGACTGGCTCCGCTAGCTCCGCCATCCGGCCCCATTCGCCGGAGGGCTTGAGCAATCGTATCGATACTGACGCCGCAGGGCGGGCCTGGCTCCTTCAACAAGGCTTCCGGTTTCCTCTGAACCTTGGCGCGCGATACCTTCCAGTCGAAGTGGCCGATGATGTATACGTCTTATTATCTGTAAGATTAGCTATGGCGGTTGACAATACAATCGATTGCATATCTAATACAAACGATTGTATAAATAAAGAGAAGGGAGAAAACACCATGACCTCAAACCCAACGACTGCCCAGATCGCTTTTCCCTCCGCTACGGATTACGGACATCGCATCGACCGCATCCAGGCTCAGATGAAGAAGCATGGCATCGATATATTGGCCTTGGCTGGCGTCGATATTCTTCGCTTTTTCACCGGCTTGCATGGCCTGCCGGTCACCCGTCCGATCTGGCTGGTCATTCCGCAGGCGGGTCTGGCCGGTTTCGTCTCGCCCGGCAGCGAAGTTAAGGAGATACGGGCGCGATGCGGCACGCCGGTGGTGGCCAGATGGGTCGAATGGGAAGAGCCGGTGCCGGCCCCCATGACCCATCAGGATGCGCTCGCCAAACATCTTGCGAAGATCGCACCGGACGCCCGCGTGATCGGCGTCGACTTTAATGGAACGAGCGGCGGAAACATGGAGCTGGTCAAGCAGGCCCTTGGCGCCGAGCGCGTCAAGGACGTCACGGCGCTACTGCGCGAGCTGCTCGCTGTAAAGGACGCGGCGGCGCTCGGCATCATTCGCCTGAGTTGCGACGTCATTGCCCACCAGTTCAAGGCCAGCGTTGCCGCCATCGCCCCTGGTGTTCCCGAATGGGAGGTATCGCTCGCTTCTTTCGTGGCCGGCACACGGCGGGCCGCCGAACTGTGGAGCGGAAACGAGGAGCAGTCGCCATTGGCGCTCGGCCTGCATATGACGGGAAGCGGGCCGGCGCGCACGGCGCGCTGCCATGCCGCAGGCGCCGGCCGAAAAATGCAGGACGGCGAAATCGTGCAGATATGCCGTTGCAGCACTGGCTTCTTTGGGCATTTGATCGGTTTCGACCGGCCGGTCCAGGTGGGCCCGAAAGCGCCGCCTTCGGACATACTCCAGGTCGTTGATCTCGCCCGTGAGGCGCAGGAAGCGTCGCTGGCGATGGTACGGCCCGGCGTGAAGGCTGGCGAAGTGCACGCCGCCGCCATGGCCGTAATCAATCGCGGCGGCTGGGAGAACCCCGTTCTGCACCGCACCGGGCGTTCGATTGGCTACTCCGGGTGGGATGGACACGAGATCAAGGCCGATTCGCCAACCGTACTTGAACCAGGCATGGTTTTCACCGTCGAACCGGGAATCTATGTAGACGGCATTGGCGGGGCGCGCTTCGGCGACACTGTTCTCGTGACCGAGACCGGGTGCGAAGTACTCACCCCGTTCGACCTGGGCAGGGACATCAAATGAGTAACAAATCGCTCGCGGCGGTTTCCTTTCAGCGCGTCACCCGGCGTTATGGCCTCGTCACTGCGGTAAACGACGTCAGCCTGGACATCTCGCCGGGGGAGTTTTTCGCGCTGCTTGGCCCAAGCGGTTCTGGTAAGACAACGCTTCTCATGCTCCTTGCCGGGTTCGACAAACCGACCGAAGGCCGCGTCCTGATGTCGGGCTCGTCTGTCTCCGACGTGCCTCCGCATCGGCGACAGATCGGGGTTGTTTTCCAGAACTACGCGCTTTTCCCGCATTTGACGGCAGCCGAAAACGTCGCCTATCCGCTCAAGATGCGCAATGTCGGGCGTGCCGAGCGCGATGCGCGAGTGAAAGCGGCACTTGGCCTCGTCAATCTGACCGATCGCTGGTCTTCGTACCCGTCGCAGCTGTCCGGTGGGCAGCAGCAACGTGTGGCGCTTGCCCGAGCTCTCGTCTTCGGCCCCGACCTCCTGCTTATGGACGAACCGCTCGGCGCCCTCGATCGCAGGCTCCGCGACCAAATGCAACATGAACTCAAGCGCATCCAGGGCGAACTCGGCGTCACGGTCGTCTACGTCACGCATGACCAATCGGAAGCCATGGCCATGGCAAACCGCATTGGAATCATGGCCGAGGGGCGGCTTCTCCAGGTCGCGGATCCGGCAACCATCTATGCCGTGCCTTCCAGTCATTTCGTCGCGCGTTTCCTCGGCGATTGCTCGATTCTGCGCGTCACCGCGACGGACGGCGGTCGCGGATACGAGATCTGCGGGGTGCGTCAGCCCCTGCAGCCCCCTGCTACGGGGCCTTTCGATATCGTGGTAAGGCCCGAGCACGTCTGCGTCCATCCCGTAATGGAGGCCGGATCAGGTGATGTCTCCGGCGTCCCCGCCACGATCCGCGACGTCACCTATCTCGGCGCCGGCTGGCGGGTAACGCTGGAACTTCCCGACGGACAATCCCTGCTCGCCAGCATCGTGCGCAGAGATCATATGGCCAAACCCCTGGCGCCCGGCGAATCCGTCGTCGCGCGATGGTCTCCAGCATTCGTCGTCGCTCTTCCGTCTGAAAAATCTTCCTGAACCAGAGTTTTTCGAAGGAGTGAAAGCAATGAAACAAACCAGACTGCATACGAGAATTTCGGCCAGTTTACTCGCCGTGGCCAGCGCCATCTTCCTCCACCAGCCGGCATCTGCGGCGGATCCCGCCAAGGTCGTGGTCGCCTCTTACGGAGGCTCCTTCCAGGACGCACAGGCAAAGGCATTCTTCGAGCCATACGCCAAAGCCACGGGGACCAAAGTGATCGGCACCACTGGTACGGGCCATGCCAAGATCAAAGCCATGGTCATGAGCGGCAACGTCACCTGGGACGTGATCTCGGCTGACGCCGCTGCTTATGAAAACGAGGTGAAGGATGACCTTCTTCTGCCGCTCGATTACTCGATCATCAAGGCCGACGGCATCCCGCCCGCGCTCCGCACGAAATACGGCATTGGCTACATGAAGTTCGCACAGAATCTGGCGTGGGACAAAAATAAGTTTCCGCAGGGGCTTACCCCGGCGCAGTTTTTCGACCCGGCTGTGAAGGCGCGTCGCGTGATGCTGGCGTTGCCGTACTACAACATCGAATTCGCGCTGCTGGCCGACGGGGTGAAGCCGGCCGAACTTTATCCGCTTGACGTGGCCCGCGCCCTCAAAGTAATCGACCGGGTCAAGAACCAGATCGTTGGCTTCAAGCCGCCCTCGGATGTCCAGGCGCTCATACAGCAGGGCGAGGTCGACCTCGCCTTCGGCCCGGGCGGTCGTATCAACAATGCCATAAAGGCCGGTGCCAACTGGGCTTATGGGTGGGATGCATCGGTCACGATTGCCGAGTATTGGGCGGTGGTCAAAGGTGCTCCGAATGCGGCAGAGGCGATGAAATTCATCAATTTCGCCGTTCAGCCAAAACCACAGGCGGAACTGCCTCGCCATATCTATTACGGCCCGACCAACGTCGACGCACTGGAGCTTATCGACCCAGCCGTCGCCAAGGATCTGCCGGGCAATCCGAATAACGAGAAGCTGGGCGGAATTCTTGATTCGAAATGGTGGAACGAGAATCTCGAATCGGTGATGACCCGTTGGAATGCTTACGTCATGCACTAGCAGCGCACCGACAGGAGAACGCGAAGATGAGACGCAGCAGTGCATTGGTAAATTGGGGCGTAGATTGGGAACGGTTCTTACTGCTGGCTCCAGCAGCTCTCCTGCTTCTCTTCGGTTTCACCTTGCCGTTGCTGGCGATCGTGCCGGAGGCGCTCGGCGGCGATGCCGCCGGGCGTTTCATGCGGGTTTTCGGCAATCCGGTGTACCGAACGGTGATCTGGACAACCGTGCGCATCGCTCTGGAGGCCACGACGATAACTCTCGTGGTCTCCTTCCCATTGGCATGGATCCTGAGCCGGGCGACCGGGGTGAGGGGGCTGCTTCTCGGACTGCTGGTGCTGGTTCCCTTCCTGACCAGCGTGATGGTTCGGACCTTCGCCTGGCTGGCGATTCTCGGACAACGCGGCCTTATCAACACAATGCTTCTCAGCCTGGGGGTGATTTCCGAGCCGCTCCCGCTTCTGTTCAGCGAACTGGCGGTTGTGCTCGCCCTGGTGCAATGTTCGATTCCGATGATGGTCTTCGCTCTCGTCACTGTCCTCAGGCGCATTGACGGACGCATTCTCCTGGCCGCTCGCACACTCGGCGCCACCCCGCTACGCAGTTGGCTGGGCGTACTTCTGCCGCTGGCAATCCGCGGCATCCAATCCGGTGTTACCATCATTTTCCTATACACCACGGCGAGCTTCATCGCGCCAGCCTTTCTCGGCAGCCAGCGCCAGCAGATGCTCGCCCAAGTGGTTCAGGCGGAAATCGAGGTCGGAGCCGACTGGGCTTTCGCGGCGGCACTCGGCGCCACGCTTGCCGTCATAGCGACGATCATCGTCACGGCATTCTCCTCGATAGCGCGATACCTGTCGCGCTGGCAGCGCCCTGGTTTGCCGCCGACCATCTCGCAGGAGTTGGCGGAGCTGCCGGACAAGTCGCTTCTTCGCCAACCGGTAAAGCTGCCCCCCTCCCGTTTTCACATTCCTGCGGCTTTTCGCGCCGGCGTGCGGTTTGCCGAACCGTTATATCTTTTTGTCATGGCCGTGTTTATCCTCCTGCCGCTGGTCGTGCTCATCCCGGTGTCCTTCAGTTCAGCGGAGGTTCTCATCTTTCCGCCACCCGGCTACTCCTTGCGCTGGTTCGAAACGATCTTTGCCAGCCAGGAATGGATTGCGGCGGCTCTGGCCAGCCTTCGCATCGGCGCTACGACCTGCGTCACGACCCTCGTCATTGCCACTTTGACGGTTCTCGGTATCGGCCGCAATTTCCGTTATCAGGGTACCGCCGACGCGCTATTGATGTCCCCCTTGACCGTACCCAGCGTCGTCTTCGCGCTAGGGGCTTATCTGACCTTCTCGCGTGTGGGACTCGTCGATACCGAGATGGGGATCATCATCGCTCATACCGTTCTGATCTTCCCAATTGTCTACCAGGTCGCGTCGGCTACCTATAGCTCCATCGATCCTTGGCTGTCCCGCGCAGCGGCAAGCCTTGGGGCGGATCCCCTGCGCATCTTTCGAACGATCGTTTTCCCCTTGCTTCTTCCTGGCCTCGGAGTTGCAGCGCTGCTTGCGATGCTCCTCTCATTCGATGAATCCGTCGCTTCGATCTTTCTCAGCAACCTGTCGGTGAAGACCTTGCCGAGAAAATTGTGGGAAGGTATTCGCTTCAATACAAGTCCGGAATCCGGGGCTGTCTCCGTGGTATTGCTGAGTGTGACCTGTGTCGTGGTCGTTATCGGCATGGTGGTGGTTCTGCGGCGCCGGAAGAAGGCTCTGCGCATCATTCGGTGAGCGGCGCCCGATCCAAGCGCAAGCAGCATGGCGCTTGGATGAGCACCGACACCTCGCTGGCCTTACCGATTATTTATTTAACATAAAAATAGCCTGTCAACTGGTAGGCAAAAGGCAAAACCACGCTCTATGAACGTGGTTGATTTATTTTGCGCGGAGCGAGAAAACGGGAGGTTTTAGGCCCAATCAAAACTTCACCAAGCTGGATATGTCGGCCAGCTTGCTCCCTGGACTCATGTCACATGCGCGCATGAGGAAATTGAGCGCTTCGATGCGTTCGCCGGAGCGGGGAGCGCCATTTTTCTGGAACGGCACCTGCAGGCCCACCGAAAAATCCAGCACCACGTCGCTGACGACCCCACCCGAGCGGCCCGAAGGAACAGCGATCAGGCCATGTTCGCAAGCGAATCGATGGGTATCCAGGGTTTCGGTGATGGTGCCGACCTGATTGGGTTTCAGAATGAACCCGCCCACCGCATTCAACTGGAAAGCCTTTTCCAACCTTTCCCGGTTGGTGACGATCAGATCATCGCCCAGGATGATCGTCCGCGTGAGTTTTTCCACGGCTCGGGGAAAGTGTTGCCAATCGTTTTCGTCGAGCAGATCCTCGACGAAGACCAAGTTGAATTTCTCCGAAAGCCCTTGGACATAATCGATCAGGGCATCCGCGCTGACCCGGTTCTCTTTCAAGAGATAAGTATTGGTTCGTTTATCGAACACCTCGCTCGAAGCACAATCCAGGGCGAACGCGACCTTATCGTGGAAACCACAACGGTCGACGGCTTCCTGCATCAATTGCAGAACGACCTCCGGATCGCTGGAAGGCGTCGCATAACCATAAGAGCTGGCAACTTCAGTCGCCTTGCCGGTGTGCCTGGCAATTACCGAATCAAGCTCCTGGAATACGATGACGGCGATTTCCACCGCCTCGCAAATATCCTTGGCCTTATAGGGCATGACAATGAATTCGTTGAACGATTGGGTGAAATGCGCATATTTGCCGCCATTCACCATATTGAAAGACGGGATGGGGATCCGCTTGATGTCTTCGCCGGCCAGATAGCGGTAGAGCTCCTGGCCGGAGGCCGCCGCCGCCGCCCGGATGCAGGCCACCGAGGTGCCGTAGATGGCGTTACCGCCCAGCCGGCTTTTGTTCGGCGTGCCATCGAGCTCGATCATGATTTTGTCGATGAGAGCCTGATCGGTTACGTCCAATCCGAGCAGGGCCGGGGCGATGGTTTTTTCGATATTCGCTATGGCTTTATGTACACTCAGGCCACTGTATTCATGGGGATCGTTATCACGCAGTACGCAAGCCTCATACATGCCCACCGAAGTTCCGGTAGGAGCGCAGCCTCTGCCCAATATTCCTCCTTCGGTAATCACATCCACTTCAATCATTGGACGGCACTTGCAGTCAATCAGCTGTCTTGCCCGGATTGATTGGATAGCGGTCGTAGTCATTGCCTCTCCTATCGATTTTGCGTTAGCTTTTCCGTGATGGGATATACAACACATTGAAATCACACAGATTGGTGCCTGTGTTTCCCGTGTATATAACGTCGTTGATCTGAGTGAGCGCTTCGAAGGTGGCATGCCCACGCAGCGCCGCATGCAAGTCGACGCCTCGGCTGACAGCCATGGCGTAGCTTTGGGAATCGGTTATCGCTCCGGCAACAGGGGTTGTTCCGTCGGTTCCCTCCGAATCGATGGACAGCATGCACGCTCCCGGGCATTTGGCTGCAGCGATGGCGAAACCGGCGGTGAGCTCCTGGCCGGGACCGCCATGTCCGGAGATGAGCCGGTTATCCAGAATCTGGGTGGTGGTTTCCCCGGCGCTCAAGACGATACAGGGGGCCTGAAGCGGATTGCCGTATTCCTGAATTTCCCGGGCGATGGAGGCAAAAAACGCCCCGGCATCCCGACTCTCGCCTTCGAGAAACGAGGTGAGGATGATGGCCGGAATTCCCATCTTCTCGGCGACCTGTTTCGCATGAATGCACGAATCGGGGACACTGTTGATCACGAAATAGGTGTTGTCCGGAAATTCCTTGGGTGTTTCTCCCTCGGGACCCGCCTTCATCAGGTATTCCACCACGCTTGCCGGGAGCCTTTCACCAAGATCATAGTCGCGGATCACCCTTCTGGCTTCTTCGAGCGTCGTCGGGTCCGCTCCGATGGGAGTGCTGTGATAGTTCGAGCACGGCACGGCTATGTCACCCGTGGGTGGTAGCCCGACGCCGTCGTTGATGGCCAGCCCGATGAATTCCGCTCCCGTTGCCTGAATACGTTTGGCCAGCATGCCGCCATTCAACCGGGAAATATGGCGGCGGATGGCATTGATCTCGAAAATTCCTGCTCCCGATTTCAGCAGCACATCCGTGGTCTTCATTTCGTCCTGCAGACTAATGCCCTGGATCGGGCAATTCATCAATGCCGAACTGCCGCCGCTGATGACCCCGATAACCAAGTCTTCCGGGCCGGTCTGATCGACCAATTCGATGATCTGCATGGAAGCACGGAGGCCTTCTTCATTAGGCAGCGGATGCCCCCCCACATAAACCTCGGTTCTGTTGAAAACGTCGGCCTCGCCGGGGACTTTCACGATGGCGATGCCTCGCGTCAATCGGTCGCCCAGAATCTCGTCGAAGGCCATGGCCATGGCGTTGCACGCCTTGCCGGCGCCCACCAGGTAGACGTTGCGTTTGCAGGACAAGTCCCAGGAGCGAGTCCCGATGGTCAGGACGCTTCCATCCAGGCGGGCGATGGTTTTGATGCGCTCATAGGCATCCAGATAACGAAGGGTTGCTTCGGTAATGTCCAGGACAATCCTTCGCGAGTGGCGATCCCCATGGCCGACGATCTCATCATAATTCTTGATTTTGTTTTCCACTGATCTCTTTTCCTTTCCCCGATTTACGAACAAATTCCCAGTCCGGAAAGGCAAGCGCAAGCGCTTGCTTCGCCTAGCCGCAGTGCAGGTATTTGTTGACCAGATTGCCCAGCGAGTCGGCATCACCGAACATCCTTTCGCTCATGTCGAGATCGCCGTAATCCTGGAGTTTTTGTGCGATGGAGTCGATGAGCCCCGGCGGGAACACGCCCCCCTCTTCATAGCGCGCGCGGTCGCGCTTCAGGCACTCGGCGGATTCGTGGCATGACGCCGGCAACTGCTTGAGATCCGCGATCCGGTTGGTGTCGGTCGTGACGTAAAGTTCGTCGGCGATGCGCAGGCTGTCGTTGTGTTCCAGGCCATGCCGCGCCGCCACGGCCATACCGGCTAAAAGAAGATGCGCGTTGGCCGAGCCATCGGGACTGCGCAGCTCGACGGTCTGGTTGTTCTCCATGGTACTGGCCTCTTTTACGGGTTCTTTGGGGTTGGCGTCGCGGACCATGCGATCACCGACGCCGATCCAGCCGAGCGGAACGCGAACGAGCACCGAGCGATTGCGGTCGCCCCAACAGATGCTGGTCGGCGCTTCCTGGTGCGGAACGAGGCGCAGGTAGGATGTCGGGACGGTATTTCCGAAGGACGTCAACGACTCCGAGCAGGTGAGAAACCCGGCGATTACCTTCCGCGCCGTGTCGGTCAGCCCGTTCTCGTCAGCCATCATGTTCACGTCGTTCTTCATGAAGCGCGTATGCACGTGCATGCCGCTGCCGGCCTGGCCGACTATGATTTTCGGCGCGAAACTGACTTCCAGGCCGTGCTTGTAGGCCACTTCGCGGACGGCCCACTTGGCCATGACAAGCTGATCGGCTGCGTCCTCGATCGGCACCGGCAGAAACTCGATTTCGTGCTGTACCATCTCAAGATCGCCGCTGATGATGTTGCCGACTTCGGCGTGGCCGTATTTGATCATTCCACCCATTTCGCTGATCACGCTCATGGCCTCGCGGCGGACCAGCCCCCATTTCGAAAAGGGGTGGGATTCGTGGTAGCCCTTCTGTTCGATGATCGGATAGATGCCGTCCACTTCCGAGAACAGGTAATACTCCAACTCGCCCAAGGCCTGCATGGTGAGGCCTGTGCGTTCCTGCAGGCGCTGCTGGGACTTGCGCAGGATGTTCTCCGGCGCGCTCTCCAGGGGGTCGCCGTGGAAGTCGTAGAACGAGCAGAGTAGGTCGATGGTCGGCACTTCGGCAAAGGGATTGACGAAGGCCGTCCTGTAGCGCGGAACAACGTACAGGTCGCTCGAGTCCGCAGCGACGAAAGAGAAGAGACTGGAGCCATCGACCCGTTCGCCCATGGACAGTAGGCGATCCAGATGCGCCTTGCTGTTAATGACGAAATTGAGTTTTTTGAGACGACCATCGCCACCGACGTAGCGGAAGTTGATCATCTTTATGTTGTTTTCTTCGATGAAGCGGATGATGTCTTTCTTGGTGAAATCACTGGCGGGTTTGCCCAGGGACCTGACGATCTTGTTCGGGTTCAGCGTAATGATCTCGTTCATGCTTTCACCTCCTGGTGGAATCCGGAAATCAACGTGGCCGTGATACCTGGCGCTTGGCTGGAAACTTCGCTGGCGGGCGAGACGAAGCCGGCCGGACCGGCCTGTGGAATGACCAGCCAGAGCCTTGCCCTTCGGGTTTGCTGTGGCGGGCGCTCGCCGGCGTTGCTCGGCTTGGGAATAGAACAACCATTTCCAGCACCTCCCGCCTTGGCGACCCTCCCGCTACAGCAAACGCTGTCCCGCCGGTTACTGCGAACATGCCCTAGTGTCATGGCGCTTTTTCCTTTCTTTATATATACAATCGTTTGTATTAATTATACAACCGATTGTAATTAATATGCAATCGATTGTATTTTTAAACGCCAGTAGTGAATTTTTTGAGAGTTTTCAACTTATCGGGTTCTGTAGCACGCAAACGGTCCGATAGTCATAGCTACACCGTGAAGCGGTGGTGGATGAAACGAACGGAACTGTTCCAGGAGATCAGGGACGCACCGCAAGAGACTAGTGTTTGCCTTCCTTGGCTTCGACAACCGCGCTCTCGGCGCCCGACATCACCGCGCACAACGCCAGCACCACAATGTCCAAAAGGTCGTGATCGCCCCCCCACTCCCTCGGATCAACCAAGCCCGCAAAGTAGCCCACCACCCGACCCGGCTCATCGCCCAGGCACATACGCTCGATCGCCAAAAATCGAGAGTAGACCGGATTTCGCTACTGTCCGCAAAACCCTGTCATAAACCATTGATGCAACAGGTTTTGATGCTCCAGCCCCGGGCGACGGCCCGGCCGGCCCGTATCGGTGGCATAGCGCAGAACTGGTAGAATCCATTCACGACTATCTCACCGGTATGATCCTTGCGTGTTGAGCATCAGCGACTATCGCAGCGTAATCACCCCCCCTTGCGCGCTTGACCCGGCCGAGCGGCAGGCAATGGCCGCCCTGTACCTGGCGAATTACGACGCCAGCAGCGTAGAGCGGTTTGCCGCCGACCTCGCCGCCAAGTCCGAGGTCCTGCGCGTCCATGCCGGGGACGAGCTGGTCGGTTTCACGACATACGAACTGTACGAGCGCGACTTCGGCGGCCGGCGCGTGCGCATCGTCTATTCCGGCGACACGGTGGTCGATCGCGCGCATTGGGGCCAGCAGGCCCTGGCTTTCGCCTGGATCGCCCGCATGGGCGAGCTGCGCAATGCCAGCCCGGGTGTTCCCATGGTCTGGTTCCTGATCGTCAAGGGGCACCGCACGTTCAAATACCTGCCGGCTTTCGCCAAATCCTTCTACCCGCATTGGGAACAGGATCGTAGCGACTTGAAGCCGCTGCTCGACCGGCTGGCGGAAGAGAAATTCGGGGCCGACTACAACCCGGCGAGCGGCACCGTCGAATACGCGCAGTCGCACGGCCATCTCCGGGCGGAAATCGCCGAGCCGACGCCGGAAGAACTCGCCAAGCCGGCGACGGCCTTTTTTCTTGCGCGCAATCCGCGTTTTCGCGAAGGCCACGAGCTTTGCTGCCTGTGCGAAATCGACGAGCCGAACATGCGGCCGCTGACCCTGCGGCTCTTTCGCAAGCCGCCGGCATGAATCCGTGGGCGACGCTCGCCGCGCTGGCGCCTCTGGAGCCGGCAAAAAGCCTGGAAGCCCGGCAGACCGAATGGCTGCTGGCCTGCCTGCGGCGCAACCGTTCCTGCGAGTATGGCCTGCGGCACGGTTTCGACGCCATCGGCAGCGTCGCCGACTACCGGCGCCGGGTGCCGGTCTGCGCGTATGAGGATCTCGCCCCGGCCATGCAGCGGATCGCCGCCGGCGAGGCCGGCATCCTGTTCGCCGGCCTGCCCGTCGCCTTCGAGCGAACGGGAGGAAGCAGCGGCGGAGCCAAGCTGATCCCCTACACCGAGCATAGCCTGGACGATTTCCGGCGCGCCTTGCTGCGCTGGCTGCGCGATACCGTGACCGGGCATGGCCTCAACCAGGGCTGCGCCTATTGGGCGCTCAGCCCGGCCACCCGCGCCGCCGAGCAGACTGCCGGCGGCATTCCGGTCGGCCTGCCCGACAGCGCCTATTTCGGCGCCGGGGCCGGCGAATCGTTCGTGCGCCTCTCGGCCGTTCCCCTGACGCTTGCCAGCGAAACGGACGTGGCCGCCTGGCGCAGCGAAACGCTGTACTGGCTGCTTCGCCGCGCCGACCTTGCGCTCGTCTCGGTATGGAGCCCGAGCTTTTTCTCCGGCCTGCTCGACGCCCTGCCGCAACTCTCCGATACGCTGCTGCGCCGCCTGCGGCGCGACGACGCCCCCGCCGCCGGCCGCCTGCAGCGCTGGCTCGACGAGAACGATGCAAGCGTTCTCTGGCCGGAGCTGCGGCTCGTCAGCTGCTGGGCGGATGCCTCTTCGCGCCCGTATTTCGACGATCTGCGCCAGCGCCTGCCGCAGGCCGCCTTCCAGCCCAAGGGGCTGTTGTCGACCGAAGCCGTCGTCACCGTACCCGATGCCTCGAACCGTCTGGCGCTCGCCGCCGACAGCGGTTTTTACGAATTCGCCGCCGCGGACGGGACGGCATGCGCGGCCTGGGAACTCGACGCCGGCGAAGGTTACGACGTTCTGCTCACCACGGCCGGCGGACTCTACCGCTACTGGACCGGCGACCGCGTGTCGTGCACGGGGCACGCCGGAGAAATCCCCATCCTGCATTTCACCGGCCGCGCTGGACAGTCCAGCGATCTCGTGGGCGAAAAGCTGACCGATGAATTCGTGGCCGACTGCCTGGCCGGCCTGTCCGGTTTCCGCATGCTGCTGGCGCTGCCGCGCCCGGCCGGCTATCTGCTGCTTCACGACGGCCGGCAGCGCATCGATCCGGCGGGCGTGGAAACCCGGCTTTGCCGCAATCCGCAGTACGCCTACGCGCGCAGCATGGGACAATTGCAGCCGCTCGCCGAACGCGCCGTGCCCGATGCCCTGGCCCGCTACACGGAACACGCAGTCAGCCGCGGGCAGCGCCTGGGCGACATCAAGCCGCCGGCGCTGTGCCTACATGCCGAATGGCTCGCCCCGTAGGGGAAAACCGATGAAACTTGCCCTGATTTCGCCCAAAGGCCCGCTGTATCGTAACCGCGGCGGAATTTTCAAGCGTTCCCTGCGTTACCAGCCCTTGACGCTGACCTCCCTGGCCGCGCTGATTCCGCCCGAGCTGGGCGTACAGGCAAACTTGTTCGACGAGGGCATCCGCGACCTGCCCGAGCCGCTCGACGCGGACCTGATCGGCATGACGGTGATCACCGGCACCGCCAGCCGCGCCTACGAGCTGGCCGACCGCTTCCGCGCCGAAGGCAAGGCGGTCGTGCTCGGCGGCCCGCACGTCACCCTGATGCCGGACGAGGCGTCCGGCCATGCCGACGCCATTTGCACCGGGTATGCCGAAGAGAGCTGGCCGCAATTGCTGCGCGATTTCGCCGCCGGAAAAATGCAGCGCGTCTATCGCCAGGCGCCGGATTTCGCCCTGCGCGCACGGCCCTTCCCCCGCCGCGAGCTGTTCGACGGACGCGACTTCCTGACCCAGGCGGTTTTTGAAGCGACGCGCTCCTGCGCCCACGACTGCGAGTTCTGTGTGGCCCCCACCGCCTGGGGAAGAACGCAGTACCAGAACCCGATCGATTGGGTGATCGAGGACATCCGGCGTTTCGGCCGCAAAAAGATTCTTTTCGTCGATCTGAATCTCGTCTCCGACATCCGCTACGCGCGCGAATTCTTTACCCGCCTGATTCCCCTGAAGCTGCAATGGTTCGGTTTATCGACCGTGCTCATCGCGCACGACCATTCGCTGATGGAATTGATGGCGCGCAGCGGCTGCAAGGGCTTGCTGCTGGGGCTGGAAACCGTGACGCAGGCCAGCCTGAGGGACGCCGGCAAACGCTTCAACGAGTCGGTCAACTTCAAGACGCTGATCGGCGACCTGCACAAGCTCGGCATCGCCATCCAGGGGTGCTTCGTCTTCGGCCTCGACCACGACACGCCCGACGTGTTCGACGCCACCGCCGAGTTCGTCATCGACGCCGGCGTCGACCTGCCGCGCTTCGCCGTGCTGACGCCCTTCCCCGGCACGCCGCTGCACCGGCGCCTGGAGTCCGAAGGGCGCATCCTGACCCGCGACTGGAACCTGTACGATGCGCAGCACGTCGTCTTCCAGCCCAGGAACATGAGCGTGGCCGAACTTGCCGAGGGCCACGAGCGCGCCTGGAAAAGCGTCTATCGCTGGCCGTCCATCGCCCGCAGGCTGTGGACCGCGAAGCGCTTCTCGCCCTTGGCGGTCAGCGCCAACATCGGCTACCGTTTCTACGCCCATCACCTGCACCAATTCTATAACTGCGACTGGCACATCGACCCCAGCCTGCCGAATCCGTTCGCCGGCGCCGCGCCGGCCAATCCTTCGCCGACGGATAAGCGGACGGTATGCGGCTGACGCTGATTCAGCCGGCCATCGGCCACCGCGCCGGCGAGCGCTACATCCGCAGCTGGCAGATGGAGCCGCTGCCGATAGCGGCGCTGGCCGGCCTCACGCCGGCTGACGTCGAGCTTAAATTTTTCGACGACCGCATGGAGGCCATCGATTTCGACAGGCCCAGCGATGCCGCCGTCATCCCCGTGGAAACCTATACGGCGCGGCGCGCCTACCAGATCGCCAGCGAATTCCGCCGCCGCGGCGTGCCGGTCGTCATGGGCGGCTTCCATGCCACGCTGGCGCCGGACGAAGTCGAGCGCCATGCCGAAGCCGTCGTCGTCGGCGAGGCCGAAGGCATCTGGCCGGCGGTGATCGACGATCTGCGCCACGGCACGCTGCGCCGGCGTTATCGCAGCGGGGAACGCCTGCCGCTCGACGGCATGCGCGTCGACCGGCGGCTTTTCGCCGACAAGCGCTACCTGCCGATACGCCTGGTGGAAACCGCCCGCGGCTGCCGCTTTCCGTGCAATTTCTGCGCGGTCCAGACGGTATTCGACCGTTCCCACCGCAGACGCCCCGTCGACGAAATCCTCGCCGAACTGCGCGGACTGCGCGATGGCGCGCGCGTCTTCTTTTTCGTCGATGACAATTTTGCCGGCGACATCCCCGCCGCCAAGGAGCTGCTGCGCGCACTCGTGCCGCTCAAGCTGCGCTGGATCACCCAGCTATCCATCAATGCCGCCCACGACGAGGAATTCCTCGATCTGCTGCGGCGCAGCGGCTGCATGGGCGTGCTGATCGGCTTCGAAAGCCTCGCCGAAGCCAATCTGCGGGCGATGGGCAAGGAATTCAACACGATGCGCGGCGGTTACGAAGTAGCGCTCGGCAATCTGCGCCGCCACGCCATACGCATCTACGCGACCTTCGTTTTCGGCTACGAGCACGACCGGCGGGAATCCTTCGAAGAAGCGTTGGATTTTTCCCTGCGGCACCGGTTCTACATCGCGGCGTTCAATCACCTCACGCCGTTTCCGGGCACCGCGCTCTACCGGCAGCTGGCCGATGAAGGGCGGCTGCGGTTTGCGAACTGGTGGCTGGACCCAGGCTACCGCTACAACGATCTTCCCTTCGTCCCGCGGCACCTTGCGCCGGAAGAAGTCACCGCGCTGTGCGTCGAAACCCGGCGGCGTTTCTATGCCTGGCCCAGCATCCTGAGCCGCGGGCTGGACAAGGTAAACCGCGACGATTTCTTCATGTTCCGCAATTTCTGGCCGATCAACGCCATGCACCGCGGCGACGTCGGCCACCGCAACGGCTATCCCCTCGGCGACGAGCGCTGGCAGGGGCCCTTGCTGGAAGTGGCGCGCTGATGCCGGAGATCCGCGCCGGCATCGACTACCGCCTCGCCGGGCAAGGCGACGCAGGCACATTGTCGGGCATCCTGCGCAATGCCCCGATGACCGGCTGGGTGCGCCTGCAGCTATTGCGCGAACCGGACTATTTTGCCGCCGACGCCCTGATGGGCGAGGCGGCGACGCTGCTCGCCCAGTGCGGCGAAGACCCGGTCGGCATGTGCCGGCTGCAGCGTCTGCCGGCCTGGGTCAACGGCGAAAAAACCGATGCCGGCTATCTCGCCGGCCTGCGCGTGCTGCCGCGCTACCGCCACCGCCTGTCCGTCCTGCGCGGCGGCTTTGCCGCCATCCGCAAGCTGGGCATTCCGGAGGGCGCTACGCCCGTCTGTTTTACGAGCATCGCCGCCGACAACGCGTCCGCGCGCCGGGTCCTCGAAGCCGGGCTGCCGCGCATGCCCGTCTACCGCCCGCTGGCCCGCCTGCACACCCTGGCCTTCGCCACCTCGCAAGGGCGCGAAAGCGCCGGGCTGCGCTTCGCCACGGCGGCGGATATCCCCCGCATCGCCGCATTCCACCGATCCGAAGCGGCGCGCTGGCAGTTCGCGCCCTGCCTTGACGAGCGCTGGCTCTCTACCCTGACCGACGCGCAGGCGATCGCCATCGGCGACTTCCTGCTCGGCGAGGAAAACGGCGAACTGCGCGCCTGCGTGGCGCTATGGGATCAGCGCCGCCTCAAGCAGACCGTCGCGCAAAGCTACCGTGCGCCGCTCGGCGCCTTGCGCCCGCTGTGGAACCTGGCTGCCCGCCTTGGCGGGCGCATCGGCCTGCCGCCGCCCGGCCGGGCGCTCGATCAGGCCTACCTCGCGTTCCTGGCGAGCACGCTCGATACCGCCGGAACGCTCGCCCTGCTCCACGGCGCGTTGTGGCACCTGCGCCGGCGCGGCATCGCGGCGGGCGTGCTCGGATTGGCCGATGCCAACCCGTTGCTCGCTGCCATCCGGCGCGCCATGCCGGCAATCGCCTTTGAGACCTGCATCGAATCGGTCGCCTTCGCCGGCGATCCGGAACCCGCGCTCGACGGGCGCGTTCCGCAACCCGAGGCGGCGCTGCTGTGAGGCTCGAGAACCTGACCCTGCTGCGCCCCAACATGGGAGACTATCGCTCCTCGGACGCGCTGCCGCCGCTGGCCATGGGCATCCTGGCGGCGCGCACGCCGGCAGGGGTCGGCATCCGCTTCATCGACGACAAGGCCGAAACCGTGCCGGACGACGACACTCCCGATCTCGTGGCGATGAGCGTCGAGACCTTCACCGCCCGCCGCGCCTACGAACTCGCCGCGGCCTACCGGGCGCGCGGCGTCGCGGTGGTCATGGGCGGATATCATCCGAGCATGATGCCCGGCGAAGCGCTGGAGCACAGCGACGCCGTCGTCGTCGGCGATGCCGAGGGCAGCTGGGAGGCCCTCCTCGCGGATTTTCGCGCCGGCCGCCTGCAACGGATCTACAAGGGCGGCAGCGCCCTGCCCCTTAACGATGTGACGATCGACCGCCGCATCTTTGCCGGCAAGCGCTATGCCCCGGTGGAACTCGTCCAGTTCGGCCGCGGCTGCCGCTTCGCCTGCGACTTCTGCTCCATCAGGGCGTTCTACGCGGACAACCTGCGCAGCCGCCCGGTGGCGGAAGTCGCCGGGGAAATAAGCGCATTGAACCGCCGCCGGCTGCTTTTTTTCGTCGATGACAATTTGTTCGGTTCGCCGGAGCAGCTGCTCGCGCTCTGTACGGCGATCAAGCCGCTGAAGGTCCGCTGGTCCTGCCAGATCAGCATCGACGTGGCGCGCGACGACTGTCTGCTCGACGCCCTGGCCGATGCGGGGTGCATCTTCGCGCTGATCGGGTTCGAATCGCTTTCGGCGGAGAACCTGCGGCAGATGGGCAAACCCTGGAACAGCGTCGCCGGCGATTACCGCCAGGTGGTGCGCAAATTCCACACCCGCGGCATCGCCGTCTACGGCACCTTCGTTTTCGGCTACGATGGCGATACGCTGGACGACATCCGCCGCAGTCTCGATCTGGCGCAGGAAAGCAAAATGGAGATCGCCAACTTCAACCCCCTGACGCCGACGCCGGCGACGCCGCTCTATCAGCGCCTCCTTGCCGAAGGCCGCATGCTTTCGCCGCAGTGGTGGCTGGACCCGGCCTACCGCTACGGCGACCCGATCTTCCGGCCCGCCCGCATGGACCCCGAGGCCTTTGCCCAGGCCTGTTTCGAAGCCAAGCGGGCCTTCTACTCCTGGCCCTCGATCCTGCGCCGCGTGCTCGGCAGCGACGCCGGCCTCGACTGGTTCCGCACCGGCATGGTCGGGCTGGCCAACGGCATCTCCCGGCGCGAAGTGATGCGCAAGCAATACCGTCCGCTGGGAAAGTGAAATGCACATCACGTTCATAAAGCCCAATATCGGACGCCGGGAACACAGTCTCTACGTAGACGAGGCGAGGATGGAACCGCTGATGCTGGGAATCCTCGCCGGGCTGACGCCCCCCGACGTCGAGTGCGTCCTCTTCGACGACCGGATGGAGCCCATCCCTTACGACCGGCCGACCGATCTTGCCGCCATCACCGCCGAAAGTTTCACGGCCCGCCGCGCTTACGAGATCGCCGCCGAATACCGCGCCCGCGGCGTACCGGTCGTCATCGGGGGAATGCATGCCCGGCTGATGCCGCAGGAGGTCGCCGAGCATGCCGACAGCGTTTTCATCGGCGACGCGGAGACGCTCTGGCCCACGGTGGTCGCCGACGCCCGTGCCGGACGCCTGCGCAACGAGTACAGGGCGCCGCCGGGCCCCGCCCAGCAAGGCGGCATCCTGCCCCGCCGCGAGCTGTACCGGGGCAAGGGCTACCTGCCGATCGGCCTGATGCAGTTCTCGCGCGGCTGCAAGTTCGAATGCCGCTTCTGCGCGGTCTCGGAGTATTTCGAACGCCGCCACTACGTGCGGCGCATCGATGAGATCGTCAGGGAAATCGCCGAGCAGGAACGGCGCCTGCTGTTTTTCGTGGACGACAACATCGCCGCCGATCACGCCGCGCTGCGCGACCTGTGCCGCGCGCTGATTCCGCTGCGCGTCCGCTGGATCAGCCAGACCAGCCTGGACGTCACCCGCAGCGCGGAAACCATGCGGCTGCTGGCGGACAGCGGCTGTCTCGGCACGGTTGTCGGTTTCGAGTCCATTTCCCCCGAGAGCCTGCGCGATGCGCTCAAATCGCCCAACCTGAAAGGGGTGGGCGAGCACATTTACCGGGACGAAATCCGCGCCCTGCGCGAACACGGCATGCAGACCTGGGCGGCGTTCGTCCTCGGTTTCGACGGCGATACGGTGGAGTCCATCCGGGCTACCGAGGAATTCGCCCGCCGGAACCGTTTCGCTTTCAGCGCGTTCAACATCCTGATGCCGTATCCGGGCACGCACCTGTACTCCCGGCTCGCCGCCGAAAACCGGCTGCTTTACGACGGCAAGTGGTGGCTGCACCCCGAGTACCGTTTCAATACGGCGGCATTCCGCCCGGCGCGCATGAGCGCGGAAGAACTGACCGCCGCCTGCCACGAGGCGCGCACCCGCTTCAACAGCTGGGGGTCGCTGCTCTACCGTTTCTCGGATACGCGCACGAACCTCCGCTCGCTATGGCGCGCCGCCGCTTACTGGCGCTACACCACGCTATGCCGGAAAGAAGTCCATAAAAAACACGGCCTGCGCTTCGGCTTGCGATGAAAAGGCGCGCGCTCGAACTCTACCAGTACCTGGGGCCGGCGATCCTGACTCCCCTGGCCGCCGCGCTGTGGTGGTTCCGCTATGACGGCAACCTCTGGCTGACGGCCTACGCCTGCGGCCTGCCGATCCTGTATGCCTATATCGTTCCGGGGGTCGGCACGAACGTCCTGAAGGTATGGGAATTCGACACGCGCTTCTCCCTCGGCCGCTTTCGCCCGCAGCACGGCTTCGTTTTCGGCAGCGCCACCTCGATGATCGTCTGGGTTTGCCACGGCCAGCCCGTCGCCGGTTACGGCGATCTCTTGCGTCTGGCCCTCGTTCTCGCCGGCGTGCTCGGATCGGTCAACACGCTCTACGACATCCACGCCTTGCGCGCCGGCCTGCTGCGCGTTTACAACCAACCGTGGGCCGACGGGCGCGGCCCGGAGGCCATCGCGCTGGATTATTGCCCATGGTTTTTCGGCGGCTTCGGTGCGGCTTTCGGCCTCGCGCTGGGGGCGGCGGAATGGCTGTCCCTGCCCGGTGGCATGGACGGCCACGGTGCCGCCTGGCTGTTTCCCGCGGGCCTCGCCCTGACGATCGCCGTGCCGGTTCTCGGTTACCGCGCGCAATCGTTCCGCCGGCATGGGCACTCGGGCTGCCGTCCGGTTCCCGCAAGAGGCGGCGGGGGAAGCCGAGCCGAAGACAGTGCTGTAGCACGGCAAGGCGAAGGCGGCAAAGTCACCAACGATTTAGAAATGGAATAAGCCATGAACGGCATCGCGAACAGTCTCATTCTTTTTCTTTCCCTGGCTGCCACCTGGGCCTGCCTGTGGGCGGCCAGCCACCTGTCGGCGGGATGGGCGCTCGCTGCCGCGTGGCTTTTCAGCCACGTGGCCATGACGCCTTTCGCCATGATGCACGAGGCGGTGCACGGCGTCGCGTCCCGGTCGAAAATCGTGAACGGGATTCTCGGCAACCTGTCCGCCTGCGCCTTCCCGACCTCCGTGTCGATGCAGCGCCTGGCGCATTCCGGCCATCACCGGCGCAACCGCAGCGACAGGGAGCTGTACGACTACTACCTGCCCGGCCAATCGAAGCTCGTGCGCAGCATCTACCTTTATCTCGGCAACCTGCTCGGCCTCTACTGGTGGTGCGTCGTCATCAGCAACTTTCTTTACTTCCTGGCCCCCTGGGCGTACCGCTCGCGTTACTTTGTCGAGAAGCTCGCCCCAGCGCTGGGTTTCGGCCCCTTCGTCGAAGAGTTGGCCACGCTGCCCGCGGTGAAGGTATGGAGCGAGCTGGCGCTGGCCCTCGCTTACCAGGCCGCTCTCGTCTATTGGCTCGATCTTGATCCCTATGGAATGCTGCTGTGCTACGCGGCCTTCGCCCTGCACTGGTCCGTCCTGCAATACGCGGACCACGCCTGGAGCGCCCGCGACGTCCGCGACGGCGCCTGGAACCTCCACGTTCTGCCGCCGTTCCGCTGGATCGCATTGAATTACCACTACCATCTGGCGCACCACCAGCACCCGGAGGCGCCGTGGCGCGAGCTTCCGCAACTCGTCGACGGGAATCAGCCGCAGCCCTCGTTCTGGCGCGTGTATTTCAGCCTGTGGAAAGGCGTGCGCCCCGCCCCTGCGATGGGCGCGCCGGCCGACCTAGCCTACCTTTTTCCTTCGCCCCAGAAACCAGCCGATCGCTAGGCCGACGATGAGACAGCCGCCGCCGGCGGCGAAGCCCGCCTTCCAGATAGCTCCCTCGACCTCGGTCATGAGGGGGTTATCGAGAAAATTGGCGCCCAGCTGGATGCCGCGGATGCGCCACTTTTCGTCTTCCTCCTTGACCAGCGTCGCCGTCCAGCGCGTCGGGATGTCGTACTTGCGCCCATCCGCCAGCACGTAACGCTCGATGCCGCTGCCGTATGCCAGCCCCCACGTCCTGTCCGCGGAAAGCTCGGTCGGGACGTCGGCGCTGAGGCTGATTTCCAGTTTTTTCAGATAGCCGCCCGGGCCGAACCACTTCTTGAAATACGTCGAAACGGCCGAACGGCTCGTCAGGAATTCCTGATTGACGGGCGTCGCACGGATCTGTTCGCTCAGGACGGGAAGCATCTTGTCATAATCGCCGGAATTGATCGCCGATTCGACCGTTTTCAGGACGGCCCGCAGTTCCTCGTGAATTGCCTTGTCCTGCCCGGCATCCTGCGCATTCGAGGCAAACGCCGCGAATGCGACGACACAAGCCAGCAGCATTTTTTTTATCATGGATCTTCCTTCCATTGAAAAAAATTCATCGACAGTGCAAGCGCCACGCCGGCAAACACATCGACGAGATGATGCTGCTGGACGAGGACCGTGGATAGCGCGATGAGTATACCCCACAGGGAAAAAACAAATTTCGTTGTTTTTCCGGCGTGCCGGGCAATGGCCAAACATATGATGAATGTATATACGACGTGCAGCGACGGCACCAGGTTGAACGGCAGGTCCAGCGCATGGATCGCCTCGAAAATGGCCCTGTACGGCCCGTCGTCCGGCACGATGCGTGCGAATCCCAGCCGCACGGGGAATATGATGAACACGATGCCGGAAACAACGGTCGCCACGGCGAGCCTTTTCGCGAGGCTGCGCATCTCACCCGGATCGAGGAAAAACGGCGGCGTCAGGAACAGCACGTACATCGACAGGTACAGCCAGACGAATTCCGGCAGAAAAGGAAAACGCAGTTCCGCGTCGAAATACAGCGAGTGATATCCGCCGCGATTGGCCGCCAGCCAGTTGGTCGTAGGATAGATGCTGAAGAAGAACAGGCTGACGAAGGCGCCCCAGCGCGCAAATGCGCCCATACGTTCGGCCAGGGTTTCCGCGAAGTCGTTTTTATCGGGATATTCGGTTTGTCTCACGGTCTTCCCGGTTCAAAGCTCCCCATCCGCGCACGCCGCAAGCGGCCTTGCCCTTATTCCATTTATAAAACTTCCTCGATCCATGCCTGCTGAATCGCTTCGAGGATTTTTTCTCCGCAGTGCTTGGGGTCGTCGTCGAACTCGGGGAGCGCGATGACCCAGCGCATCAGGTCGACGAAGTTGACCTTTTCGGGATCAGCCGTCGGATGCGCTTCCGCCAGTTCGATGGCGATGTCGTTGATGTCGGTCCACTTCATGTCAGCCTCCGGTAGGAACGTTTGAAGCCCTAGTGTTTGCCTTCCTTGGCCATGTTGATCGAGTAGCGCGGAATTTCGACGACGAGCGGGGCTTTGCCGACGATGGCCTGGCAGGAGAGGCGGGAATTCGGTTCCAGCCCCCACGCCTTGTCGAGCAGGTCGTCCTCCAGCTCCTCGGAAGGGGCGAGCGACTCGAAGCCTTCGCGCACGACGACGTGGCAGGTGGTGCAGGCGCAGGACATTTCGCAGGCGTGTTCGACGGCGATGCCGGCGTCGAGCAGGTTCTGGCAGATGGATTCGCCTTCCCTGGCTTCGACGACGGCGCCCTCGGGGCAAATTTCGACGTGCGGCAGGACAATGATCTGCGTCATGCGTGGACTCCCTTTTTGTCGTCGGACGGGTCGCCGCCGGCGATCTCTTCGAGTTCTTCGATCCGCTTGCCGGCCATGGCCTGCCGGATCGATTTGTCCATCCGCCGCGCGGCAAACGACCGGGTGGCGACTTCCAGTTCGTTCATGGACTGCGCGAGCAGGCGCCGGTCTTCGCCGAGCACGGCGGTCTGCAGGCGCGCTACGGCGGTTTCGATGCGGGCGTGCTGCTCGTCCGTCAGGAGGTCGCGGTCGCTGCGGATGGCCGACTGCACCGCTTCGATCAGGCGCTGCGCCTCGACCTGGGCTTCCTTGAACGCGCGCCGCAGGGCGTCGTCCTTGGAGTGCGTGAGCGAACTCTTGAGCATGCCGGTGATCTCGTCGTCGGACAATCCGTAGGAAGGCTTGACCGAGATGCTGGCTTCGACGCCGGAGGTCTGCTCGCTGGCGGTCACGGCCAGCAGCCCGTCGGCATCGACCTGGAAGGTGACGCGGATGCGCGCCGCCCCGGCCACCATCGGCGGGATGCCACGCAGCTCGAAGCGCGCCAGCGAACGGCAGTCGGAAACCAGCTCCCGCTCGCCCTGGACGACGTGCAGGGCCATGGCCGTCTGGCCGTCGCGGAAGGTGGTGAACTCCTGGGCGCGCGCCACCGGAATCGTGGAGTTGCGCGGGATGATCTTTTCGGCGAGGCCGCCCATCGTTTCCAGCCCCAGCGAGAGCGGGATCACGTCGAGCAGCAGCCAGTCGTCGCCGGGGTTGCGGTTGCCCGCCAGGAGGTTGGCCTGGGTGGCGGCGCCGAGGGCCACGACCTTGTCCGGGTCGAGGTTGTTGAGCGGCGCCTGCTGGAAGAATTCGCCGACGGCGCGCTGGATCTGCGGCATGCGCGTGGCGCCGCCGACCATGACCACGCCTTTGACTTCCGAGGCCGACAGCCCGGCATCGCGCAGGGCCTTGCGGATCGGCAGGATCGTTTTGCCAACCAGCGTCCTGGAGATTTCGGTGAACACCTCGGTGGTCAGCGTGAGTTCGACGCGCTCGCCGGTCGAGAGGCGCACGTGGATCGGCGCGGTGCCGTGCGTGGTCAGGTATTCCTTGGCTTCGCGCGCGCAGGTCAGCAGCACGCGCGCATCCTCCGCGGAAAGCGGGGTGAGCCCCGCCGCTTCGAGTATCCAGCAGAAGATGCGCTGGTCGAAATCGTCGCCGCCCAGCGCGGAATCGCCGCCGGTCGCCATGACTTCGAAAACGCCGCGCGAGAGTTTGAGGATGGAGATGTCGAAGGTGCCGCCGCCCAGGTCGTAAACGGCGTAAATGCCCTCGGCGGCATTGTCCAGCCCGTAGGCGATGGCCGCCGCCGTCGGTTCGTTGAGCAGGCGCAGCACGGTCAGTCCCGCCAGTTTGGCGGCATCCTTGGTGGCCTGGCGCTGCGCGTCGTCGAAGTAGGCCGGCACGGTGATGACTGCGCCGACGAGTTCGCCGCCGAGCGACTGCTCGGCGCGCTGGCGCAGCGTGCGCAGGATTTCGGCGGACACCTCGACCGGGCTTTTCACGCCGGCGGCGGTGCGGATGCGCACCATGCCCGGCGTATCCTCGAAGTCGTAGGGCAGCGACTCGCGGTGGGCGATGTCCTTGAGCCCGCGCCCCATGAAGCGCTTGACCGAGGCGATGGTGTTGCGCGGATCGCGCGACTGTTCGGCCAGCGCGTCAAAGGCCACGGCGGTGCTGCCGTCGGCGCGGTAGCGGACGACAGAGGGCAGCAGCGGCCGCCCGAGTTCGTCGGCCAGCACGACGGCAAGGCCGCTCCTGACGGTGGCAACGAGCGAATTGGTCGTTCCGAGGTCGATGCCGACGGCCAGTTTATGCTGGTGCGGCGCTGCCGATTCCCCGGGTTCGGCGATTTGTAGAAGTGCCATGTGATTCCTGTTGTTTCTGGAGGATGGGTGCCCCTAAAGGCTCTCCTCAGGTTTTTTCCGCTTCGAGTTCGGCCAGGCCCTCGTCGATTTCCGTCAGCAGTTTTTCGAGAAACATCAGCCGCCGGACACGATCGGCCGCCAGGGCGTAATCGCGTTTGTCGTCGAGCAGCTCAGCCAGTTGTTCGTAGCGCTTGTTCATCCGCTGGCGCACCCGCAGATGCAGCTGCTCCAGCTCGCCGTATTCCTGCGCCTGCCGCGCCTCGGCGACGGCTTCGCGCCATTCCATCTGCTCCATCAGGAATTCGGGCGGCATGCTGTTGTTGTTTTCCTTGTCGATGCCCTGGCCGAAGAGATCGAGCAGGTATTGCGCGCGCGACAGCGGATTCTTCAGCGTCTGGTAGGCCTCGTTGACGCGCGTGGCCCACTGCATGGACAGGCGGCGCTCGGCCTCGCCGGCGCGGACGAACTTGTCCGGGTGGATCCTGGCCTGGATTTCCCGGAAACGCTTGTCCAGCGACCAGCCTTCGGCGCGGAACGACGGCGCTATCCCGAACAGCGCGAAGTGATCGGCGCCGAAATCGATTTCATCCCGAACGGGGGTCATCACGCATCGGTCCTTTCAGCAAAATCGGGCGGCAGGGAGAATAAGCGGCCGGCGCATCAAACGCTGAAACTCTCGCCACAGCCGCAGGCCTCCTTGACGTTCGGATTGTTGAACTTGAATCCTTCGTTGAGCCCCTCGCGCGTGTAGTCGAGTTCCGTGCCGTCGAGGTAGGGCAGGCTCTTGGCGTCGACCAGCACCTTGACGCCGTGCGATTCGAATTCGACGTCGTCCGGCGCCGCGGCATCGGCGAATTCGAGTTTGTACGCCACCCCGGAACACCCGCTGGTGCGCACGCCGAGACGCAGGCCGATCCCCTTGCCGCGTTTCTCCATGTACTTGGCTACGTGCCTTGCCGCATTTTCAGAAAGCGTCACCGCCATTTCATCATCTCCTGGTTATTAGTAGCTCCCGCAGCGCAGCATCGCTTACTCGTTGCTGTGCTTCTTTTTGTAATCGGCCACCGCGGCCTTGATCGCGTCCTCGGCGAGGATCGAGCAGTGAATCTTCACGGGCGGCAGCGCCAGTTCCTCGGCGATCTGGGTATTCTTGATGTCCAGCGCCTGGTCCAGCGTTTTGCCTTTCACCCACTCGGTCACCAGCGACGACGAGGCGATGGCCGAGCCGCAGCCGTAGGTCTTGAACTTGGCGTCTTCGATGACGCCGTCCGCTCCGACCTTGATCTGCAGCTTCATCACATCGCCGCACGCCGGCGCGCCGACCATTCCCGTCGCCACGCCTTGCTCATCCTTGCCGAAAGATCCGACGTTGCGCGGATTCTCGTAATGATCCAGAACTTTCTCACTATATGCCATGATATTCAACTCCTATGAACTGTGTGCCTTCCTTGCCGCGGCGTCCGTCAGTGCGCCGCCCACTGCACGGTGCTGATGTCGACGCCTTCCTGCACCATCTCCCACAAGGGGGAAAGCTCGCGCAGCTTGCCGATTTTCTCGTGCAGCAATTTGATCGCGTAATCGATTTCCTCTTCGGTGTTGAAGCGCCCGATGGTGAAGCGGATCGAGCTGTGCGCCAGTTCGTCGTCGCGGCCGAGCGCGCGCAGCACGTAGGACGGTTCGAGCGAGGCCGAGGTGCAGGCCGAGCCGGAGGAAACGGCCAGATCCTTGATCGCCATCAGCATCGATTCGCCTTCGACGTAGGCGAAGCTGACGTTCAGGTTGTGTGGAATGCGGTGTTCCATGTCGCCGTTGATGTACACGTGGTCGATGTCCGAGATGCCTTGCAGCAGGCGGTCGCGCAGGAAGCGGATGCGCTTGTTCTCCTTGCCCATCTCCTCGCGGGCGATGCGGAAGGCTTCGCCCATGCCGACGATCTGGTGCACCGGCAGCGTGCCGGAGCGGAAACCCCGTTCGTGTCCGCCGCCGTGGATCTGCGCCTCCAGGCGCACACGCGGCTTGCGCCGGACGTACAGCGCGCCGATGCCCTTCGGCCCGTATACCTTGTGCGCCGAGAAGCTCATCAGGTCGACCTTCAGCGCTGCCAGGTCGATGTCGATCTTGCCGGCCGCCTGCGTGGCGTCGACGTGGAAGATGATGCCCTTCCCGCGGCAGATTTCGCCGATTTCGGCAATCGGCTGGATGACGCCGATCTCGTTGTTGGCGGACATCACCGACACCAGGATGGTGTCGGGCCGCAGCGCCGCCTTGAAGACGTCAAGGTCGATGAGGCCGTTCTCCAGCACGTCGAGGTAGGTCACTTCGAACCCCTGGCGCTCAAGTTCGCGGCAGGTGTCGAGCACGGCCTTGTGTTCGGTCTTCACGGTAATGAGGTGCTTGCCCTTGCCGGAATAGAAGTTGGCCGCGCCCTTGATGGCCAGGTTGTCCGATTCGGTCGCACCGGAAGTCCACACGATTTCCTTCGGATCGGCATTCACCAGCCGCGCCACTTCCGCCCGGGCCTCCTCGACGGCTTCCTCGGCGGACCAGCCGAAGGCGTGCGAACGCGATGCCGGGTTGCCGAACTGCTCGACGAGGTAGGGAATCATTTTTGCCGCCACGCGCGGATCGACCGGCGTGGTCGCCGAATTGTCCAAATAAATTGGCAGTTTCAACATTTCTTACGCTCCGTTTCTTTCTACGTTTTTATTTACATTCACTCAATCACGATAGCCGACAGATGCTGCAAACGCGCGGTGGTGTCGCGCAACGACGCCAGAAAACCGTCCACCTCTTCCTGCGTGCTGCCCGCCCCGAGGCTGACCCGCACCGTAGCGCGCGCGATTTCGGGCGGCACGCCCATGGCGCGCAGCACGTGCGACGGCTCGGGATTGGCGCTCGAACACGCCGCCCCGCTCGCCACGGCGAAGCCGGCGCGGTCCAGATGCGTCACCAGTGTTTCCCCTTCCAGATTCGGCAGCGAGAAATATGTCGTGTTGGGTAAGCGTTCCGCTCCCGTGCCGAACAGCGTTACGTTGAGATTGACCAGTCCGGCTTCCAATCGGTTCCTCAATGCGCGCACCCCGGCGCCGTATTCCGCCAGCCTGCCCGCAGCCAGCTCGCATGCCGCGCCGAAGCCGACTATGGCCGCCACGTTCTCGGTGCCGGAGCGCAGGCCCCGCTCGTGTCCGCCGCCGGCAATCAGCGGCTCCAGCTCCACGCGCTTGTCGAGCACCAGCGCGCCGGCGCCCTTGGGGCCGCCGATTTTGTGCGCCGAAAGCGTCAGCGCATGCACGCCGCAGGCATTCAGCGCCCGGAAATCCACGGGAATTTTCCCAAAGGCTTGTACGGCATCGCTGTGAAAGTAGGCTCCGGCTTCCCGCGCCATGGCCGCCAGCGCAGGGATATCCTGCAGGACGCCGGTTTCGTTGTTGGCTCGCATCACGGAGACCAGCCCTGGCCGCTGCGCCAGCGCCGCCCGGTAATCCGCCGCATCCACGCGCCCCTCGGCATCGACGGCCAAGCGGTGCAGCAGCCAGCCGCACCGCGCCAGTTGCTCGGCTGGTTTCATCACGCACGGGTGTTCGACCGCGCTCACCGCCAGCGACCCGGGCGGCAGGCAGGCCGCCGCCCCCTTGATAAACAGGTTGTTGGCTTCCGAACCGCCGCTGGTGAATACGATTTCCGTGGCATGCGCGCCCACCGCTGCCGCCACCTGGCGGCGTGCTTCGTCGATGGCCTGCCGCGCCGCGCGGCCGTATTCGTGCCGGCTGGAAGCGTTGCCGTGGCACTCGGACAGCCAGTGCAGCATCACCTCCAACACCGCCGGATCGAGCGTTGTGGTTGCGTTGTAGTCGAGATAGCAGACGGCGTTCGTCACGGCGTTTTCCCGGTATCGCAG